>NZ_JBEOVH010000030.1:0-111505 GCF_040295385.1 Streptomyces sp. NPDC002825 | reverse complement strand
CTCGCGCGCATGTTGGAGACCTCCGCGCGGCTTCTGCGGTTGCTGTCCTTGCTTCAGGCCCATCGCGAGTGGTCCGGTGCCGAGCTCGCCCGTCGGCTCGGGGTGACCGCGCGGACCGTGCGGCGGGACGTCGAGCGGCTGCGGGAGCTCGGTTATCCCGTGCACGCCAGCCCCGGCACGGGCGGCGGGTACCAGCTCGGGGCCGGGGCCGAGCTGCCGCCGCTGCTCCTGGACGACGAGGAGGCCGTCGCCGTCGCGGTCGGCCTGCGCTCCGCCGCCGGGCAGGGAGTCGAGGGGATCGGCGAGAGCTCCGTACGCGCCCTGGCGAAGCTGGAGCAGGTCCTGCCGGGCCGGCTGCGGCGCCGGATCGGGGCGCTCAACGCCGTCACGGTGCCCCTGCTCCGTACCCCCGGCGAGCGCGTCGACCCCGCGGTCCTCACCGAGTTGGCCAACGTCTGCCGGGACGGTGAGCGGCTCCGCTTCGCCTACCGCGACCACGGCGGCACGGCCAGCCGCAGGACCGTCGAGCCGCACCGACTGGTCTGTACGGAGCGGCGCTGGTATCTCGTCGCCTGGGACGTGGACCGGGGCGACTGGCGTACGTTCCGGGCGGACCGGATCGAGCCGGCCCCGCCGCACGGTCCCCGTTTCCCGCCCCGCGAGCCGCCCGCCGAGGACCTCGCCGCCTATGTGGCGAAGGGGGTGTCCCGCTCCGCCTACGCGGAGCAGGCGACCGTCCGGCTCTTCGCCCCGCTCGCCGAGGCGGCCGCGGTCGTCGGCCCGCTGGACGGCGTCCTGACGGCGGACGGCGAGGACGCCTGTCTGCTGCGGACGGGGGCGCGGCGCCTGGACGAGATGGTGTTCCACGTGGGGTTCATGGGCTTCGACTTCGAGGTGGTCGAGCCGCCCGGGCTCGTGGAGGAGGTGCGGGCGCTCAGGGACCGCCTGTCCCGAGCCCTGGACCGGTCGGAGGGCTGATCCGCGCCTGCTCGTACCCGGCGAACTCCGGGTGGTGGAGGTCGAAGGCGGGCGACTCGGAGCGGATCTTGGGCACGTACTCGAAGTTGTGCCGGGGCGGCGGGCAGGAGGTCGCCCATTCCAGGGAGCGCCCGAAGCCCCAGGGGTCGTCGACGTCGACCTTCTCCGCGTACCGCCAGGTCCGCCAGACGTTGTAGAGGAACGGCAGGGTGGACGCGCCGAGCAGGAAGGCGCCGATGGAGGAGACGGTGTTGAGGGTGGTGAAGCCGTCGGCCGCCAGGTAGTCGGCGTACCGGCGGGGCATGCCCTCGGCGCCGAGCCAGTGCTGCACCAGGAAGGTGGTGTGGAAGCCGACGAAGAGCGTCCAGAAGTGGATCTTCCCGAGCCGCTCGTCGAGCATCCGGCCGGTGAACTTGGGCCACCAGAAGTAGAAGCCGGCGAAGGTCGCGAAGACGACCGTGCCGAAGACCGTGTAGTGGAAGTGGGCGACGACGAAGTACGAGTCGGTGACGTGGAAGTCCATCGGCGGCGAGGCGAGGATGACGCCGGTGAGCCCGCCGAAGAGGAAGGACACCAGGAAGCCGACGGACCAGAGCATCGGGGTCTCGAAGGAGAGCGAGCCGTACAGCATCGTGCCGGTCCAGTTGAAGAACTTCACCCCGGTGGGCACCGCGATGAGGAACGACAG
Source organism: Streptomyces sp. NPDC002825 (assembly GCF_040295385.1). Lineage (NCBI taxonomy): Bacteria > Bacillati > Actinomycetota > Actinomycetes > Kitasatosporales > Streptomycetaceae > Streptomyces > Streptomyces sp. NPDC002825. The sequence continues at coordinate 109,839 of NZ_JBEOVH010000030.1, read as the reverse complement.
CATCGAGAAGAACGGCAGCAGCACCGCGCCCGTGGCGAACATGTGGTGGGCCCAGACCACCACCGAGAGCCCGGTGATCGTCATGGTGGCGGCGATCAGCGTCGCGTACCCGAAGATCGGCTTGCGGGAGAAGACCGGGATGATCTCGCTGACGATCCCGAAGAACGGCAGCGCGATGATGTAGACCTCGGGGTGGCCGAAGAACCAGAAGAGGTGCTGCCAGAGCAGCGCCCCGCCGTTCTCGGGCTGGAAGACCACGGAGCCGAGGCGCCGGTCGGCCTCCAGGACGAGCAGTGCCGCCGCGAGGACGGGGAAGGCGGCGAGCACCAGGATCGTGGTGAAGAGGACGTTCCAGGTGAAGATCGGCATCCGGAACATGGTCATGCCGGGCGCCCGCATGCCGACGATGGTGGCGAGGAAGTTCACCGAGGTGAGGATCGTCCCGAAGCCGGAGAGCGCGAGCCCCATGATCCACAGGTCGGCGCCGACGCCCGGTGACCGCTCCAGGCTGTTCAGCGGGGCGTAGGCGGTCCAGCCGAAGGCGGCGGGCCCGGTGGGGGTGAACATGGAGCCGAGGACCATCAGGCCGCCGAAGAGGAACAGCCAGTACGAGAACATGTTGAGCCGCGGGAAGGCGACGTCGGGGGAGCCGATCTGCAGCGGCACCAGCTCGTTCGCGAAGCCGGCGAAGGTGGGCGTCGCGAAGAGCAGCAGCATGATCGTGCCGTGCAGGGTGAAGGCCTGGTTGAAGGTCTGGTTCGAGACGATCTGGAGCCCCGGGCGGGCCAGCTCGGCCCGCATCAGCATCGCCATGATCCCGGCGGCCAGGAAGAAGAAGAACGAGGTGGCCAGATAGAGGTGGCCGATCTTCTTGTGGTCGGTCGTGGTGAGCCAGTCGATCAGGATGCGGCCGTGCCGTTGCCGGCCCGATTCGACGGTCGCGGTCGCTGTCCCGTTGCCCATCCCTGCCTCCGCCTCGCCGTGGACCCGGCTCCGCGTCTCCGGGCGTCCGGCCAGCGTAAGCATTGTGTAAGGGAAGAGTGTGTGCCTCGGGCGCGCGTCGCCGAGGCAATTCGGGACGAGCTTGCGGGGAGAGGGAATTGACGGCGCCTTACCCGCCCTTCCGAGGGCTTCGTGCGAACTGATGGAGGCCGTTCGGAATTACTGGAGAAACGGCCGGAAACGGCCCTCGGGGCGGGCGGCGGGCCGGGCAGACATATGTCGAGAACTTGTGACACAAGCGTGACCGCCAAGGGACTAACGTGAGGTTCATGTCACCCACTTCGCGCACTCCCGAACCGCCCCGCGACGCTCCCGAGTCCTATGTGGGTCTCGACGCCGGAGGCGCCGAGCGGCTCGCCAGGACCCGCGGCTGGCGCGTCGTGCGGTCCCTGCCGCCCGGCTCGATCATCACCATGGAGTACCTCTCCGGGCGCATCAACTTCGAGGTCGAGGACGAGGTCGTCACCCGCTGCTGGGTCGGCTGAGGCGCCGGCGGGACCGCATGCGGAAGGGCCCCGGCCGAGATGGCCGGGGCCCTTCCGTGCGTGTGTCAGCCGCGGGTCGCCGGGGCGCGCCGGCCGGCCACCCCCACGGGTTCCCGTACCGGCTCCCGTACGGGCTCGCGGACCGGTTCCCGGACGGGACGCGGTCCCCCGGAGGCCACGGGCAGCGAGGGCACCAGGCGACGGCGCTCGCGCAGCCGCTCCCGTACCCGGTCGCGCGCGGCGAGGATCCAGGCCTCCGCCACCGCGATGACCGGCTCGCTCCAGGGCAGCGCGAGCAGCACGAGGAGTCCGGCGGCCCAGCCGAGCAGTACGTCGCTCAGCCAGTGCGTGCCCAGGTACACGGTGGTGAGGCCGACGCCGAGCGCGACCACGGCGGAGAGCGCCGACAGATAGCGCCGGGCCCTCGGGGTGGTCGCCAGGTAGGCGAGGATGCCCCAGGTCACGACCGCGTTGGCGGTGTGCCCCGAGGGAAATATGTCGCCGCCCGCGAAGAGCTCGGGCGAGCCGATCTGGGTCGCGTAGTGGGGTCCGAGGCGGCCGAGTCCGAGCTTGACCGCGCCCACCGAGACGTTGAGCAGCAGGAGGGCGGCGCCGAGGCACAGCAGGGGCCGCAGGGTGTGCTGGCGCCAGGAGCGCCAGCCCAGCCAGGCGGCCACCATGACGGCCGTGGGGCCGCGCTGGCCGAGGACGACGTAGTAGTCGAGGAAACCGTGGATCTCGGGCCACTGCTGGTACGGCCGGAAGAGCATGATCTTCCAGTCGAGGGTCACCAGCCATGTCGACAGCAGGACGGCCACGACGATGGCGAGATAGAACGCCGACGTCCCGCCGAAGAGGGCGAGACGCGTGCGGGTCATCCGCGGGACCTCTATCTTCGGCGGTTCCGGCTCCCGGTCCAGCCGGGCAAAGATGTCGGTACGCACCCAATCGACGTTACAGGGAGTGAGAAGCAGACCCGGTCGTTCCGCTCCCTTCGTGATGATCGTGTGATGTGGAGTGGGTCTCATCGGTGGTCTATTCCAGGCGTCCGTCGGGAAATCCGATGACCTTCAGCCCTATTGCCCGGAGGGGCGATTCCGGAAGAGTGTTTGAACGCCGGGGAATTTCCTCAAACAGACGTCCGTGCGGAATTCCATGCGACGCGCGGTCCGCGCCGAGTGGCGTACGCCACACCGCGAGCCTCGCCGGGGTGAGAGCTGCACCACGCGCTCGGGCCTTGAACTCGCGTACGCTGACGGCTCACTCGCCCGTCGATGCCGGGCCGCCCCACGGGCATACGCCCTGGTCAAAGCCCACCGAGCGCGAGAGCTTCACTGGGAGGTACGTACATGCAGCGGACGAACACGGCCCAAGGGCGACCGCGTGCCACCGTCGGCGCCGGCGCCAACCGCTGGGTCGTCCTCGTCGTCCTCTGCGTCAGCCTTCTCCTGGTCGCGCTCGACGCGACCATCCTCCACGTCGCCGTCCCCTCGCTCACCGAGGACCTGCGCCCCAGCTCCACCGCACTGCTCTGGATCGTCGACGCCTACCCGCTGGTCTGCGCGTCGCTGCTGATCCTCTTCGGCACCCTCGGCGACCGGGTCGGCAGACGCAGGATCCTCCTCCTCGGTTACGCGCTCTTCGGCATCGCCTCGGCGGTCGCCGCGCTCGCCACCGAGCCCGCGGTCCTCATCGGGGCCCGCGCGCTCCTCGGTGTCGGCGGCGCCATGATCATGCCCGCCACGCTCTCCATCCTCCGGACGGTCTTCCCCGACCGGCGGGAGCGGGCCACCGCGATCGGCGTCTGGACCGCGACCGCGGCGATCGGCGCCGCGACCGGACCGGTGCTCGGCGGCTTCCTCGTCGAGAACTACTGGTGGGGCTCCGTCTTCCTCATCAACATCCCGCTGATGGCGCTGATCCTGCCCCTCGGCCGGCGCCTCCTCCCCGAGTCCCGGGGCGCCACCGACGGCCCCTGGGACGTGCTCGGCGCGCTCATGGCCGCGGCCGGGGTGCTCGGCTGCGTCCTCGGCGTGAAGCACATCGGGGCCGGAGCCCCGCTGCTCGCCCCGTCGACCGCCGGGCCGCTGCTGCTCGGCGCCGCGCTCCTCGTGCTCTTCGTACGGCGGCAGAAGCGGCGCCCCCACCCGCTGATCGACATACGGCTCTTCTCCCGGGCCGCCTTCACCACCTCGGTCGGCTGCATCGTCATCGGCATGCTGGCCCTGGTCGGCCTGGAGCTCATCGCCGTCCAGTACCTCCAGCTGGTCCTCGGCCTCAGCCCCCTGGAGACCGGGCTCCGGCTCCTGCCGCTGACCTTCGCCGCCATGGCCGCCGGCGCCACCGGCTCGTACACCCTGCGCCGGATCGGGCCGCGCCGGATGGTCGGCTGGGGCTTCCTGCTCACCGCCTCCGCGGTGCTGCTGCTCACGCTCATGGGGCAGCACGACCGGCCGCTGCTGCTCACGGCGGGGTTCGTGCTGCTCGGCTTCGGCCTGCAGACCACGCTCTTCTCGGCGTACGAGTCGATGCTCAGCGAGGCGCCGCAGCGGAGCGCGGGCGGCGCGGCCGCGATCGGGGAGACCTCGTACCAGCTCGGCGCGGGCATGGGCATCGCGCTGCTCGGCAGTGTGATGAACGCGGCGTACGCCCCCGGGCTGGCCTCGGTCCCCGGGGTGCCCGCGGAGGCGAGCCGGGCCGCGGCGAACTCGCTCGGCGAGGCGTACAAGGTCGCCGACCAGCTCGGCGGCACGGCCGATGAGGCCCTGCACCAGGCCGCCCGGAACTCCTTCGTGACCGGTCTGCACGTCACGCTCTTCGTGAGCGCCGCGCTGCTGCTCGTCGGCGCGCTGATGGCCCAGCGGCTGCCCCGGATCATGGAATGTCCGGTGGACCCGGAGGAGGCCTTCGACGCGGCCTCGGCCCCGGACCGGGACGCGGAGCCGGCCGGGGTGGTGGAGCCCGCACGCGCCGGTCTCCCGGAGCCTCCCGTCGCCCCGGAGGGGGCGGGGGCGCCGCGGGTGCCCGCGACGCGGGAAGCGATCGAGCCCGCCGGCTCGGGGCGTCCGGCGCACTGACCCGAACGCGTCGGGAGGCGCACGGCCGGACCGGCGGACTCGCTCAGCTCTGGTTGAAGAAACCGTCCTGCTGACGTCGGCCCGTCTCGCCGCTGACGATCTGGGTGTCGGCGGGGGTCAGCAGGAAGACCCGCGTCGCCACCCGCTCGATCGAGCCGCGCAGACCGAAGGCGAGACCCGCGGCGAAGTCGACGACGCGCTTGGCGTCGTTCGGCTCCATCGCGGTGAGGTTCACGATCACCGGAACCCCGTCGCGGAAGAGCTCGCCGATGCCCCGGGCGTCCCGGAAGCCGTCCGGGGAGACGGTGGCGATCCGGCGGCCCCGCTCCTCGGCGGTGTCCGTGGCCACCCGGACCCGGGGGTCCGTCACCCAGGCGTCGCCGCCCTCGGCACCGTCGGCGTACTCGTCGTCGTAGTAACGCTCGTCGTTGTCCTCGACGAGTCCCAGCCAGGCACTCGCCTTGCGCACCGATCCCATGGACGCCTCCTTTCAGCGCGGTCACTTGTGGTTCCGCAATCCCTATCGTCGTCCATGATGCGGATCGCGCGCCAAGTGGATAGGCGCCGCGCAGGGGATTCGTGACGGTACTGGTGCAGAACGTGAGGGCCGTTTCCTGGCGATTCGTCAGGAAACTTGCGGTATGCGGGGCCTGATGGAGGGCCATGCAGCTGAAAATATGAAAGTCGGGCCACAAGGGTGACGATGGGCGCGTACGGGTGAACGGAGCCGCTCGCTACGATGCCGCGAGGCCGCTCGGCGGACCCTCGCCCGCCACAGCCCACGACTCACGGGGGAGTCTTGTTCGGAATCGTCAGACCCTGCACCCACCGCCTCACCGACGGACTCAAGACCGAGTGGATGGCCCACCTCTGCGGCCTCTGTCTTGCACTCCGCGCCGACCACGGGCAGTTCGCCCGCGTCGTCACCAACTACGACGGGCTCATCGTCTCCGTCCTGACGGAGGCTCAGACCGGCGTGACCGAGGCGAGCCGCCGCACCGCCGGGCCCTGCGCCCTGCGCGCCATGCGGACCGCCCCCGTGGCCCGGGGGGAGGGCGCCAGGCTCGCCGCCGCCGTCTCCCTCGTCCTCGCCTCGGCGAAGGTGCGGGACCACGTCGCCGACCGGGACGGCCTGTTGGCCCGCCGGCCCGTCGCCGTCGCGGCCCGCCGCGTCGCCCGCTCCTGGGACAGGGCCGGTGCCAGGACCGGCCGCGCCCTCGGCTTCGACACCGCCGTCCTCGTCGACGCCGTCGACCGCCAGACCGGCATCGAGGCCCTCGCCGGACCCGGCACCTCCCTCCTCGCGGTCACCGAGCCGACCGAGACGGCGACGGCGGCCGCCTTCGCGCACACCGCCGTCCTCGCCGGCCGCCCCGGCAACGCGGCGCCGCTCGCCGAGGCCGGCCGTCTCTTCGGCCGCCTCGCCCACCTCCTCGACGCCGTCGAGGACCAGGCCGCCGACGCCGAGACCGGAGCGTGGAACCCGCTCACCGCCACCGGCACCTCCCGCGAGGAGGCCCGCCGGCTCGCCGACGACGCCCTCCACGGCATCCGCCTCGCCCTCAAGGACGCCGAGTTCGCCGACGGCAAGCTTGCCCATGTCCTCCTCGCCCATGAGCTCCGCACCTCCGTCGACCGCGCCTTCGGCACGACCAGCTGCTCGCACGGGGCGCCGGGCGCGGGGCAGGGACCGGTGCCGGGCAATCCGTACGCGAACGGGGGCGCCGGTCCGCACAACCCGTACGGGGCCGGCGGGAACCCCTACGGCGGAGGCGCGGGCGGCCCCATGGGCCCCGGCGGCCTGCCCCCGCAGTTCGGCGGCGGTGCGCCCCAGGCCCCCAAGCCGCGCGGCTTCCTCGCCGGCTGCGCCATGTTCACCTGGCTCTTCTGCACCTGCCAGATCTGCTGCGCCAAGAAGTACGAGGGCCCCTGGTCCCGCAAGAAGCGCGAGGGGTGCTGCTACGACTGCGACTGCGGGGACGGCGGCTGCAGCGGCTGCGACTGCGGCGGCTGTGACTGCTGCTGCTGTCCCTGCGACGGCTGCTGACGTTCCGTCGGCCCTCTCCCGCCGGGGCCCCGTACCGCTACTTCTGCGGCGCCGGGATCTCCGGCGGGGAGATCCGCGACGTCTCGATGCCCGAGGCCGTCACGCCCCACTTCTTCAGGATCCGGTCGTAGGTCCCGTCGGCCTTCAGACCGTTCACCGCGGCCTGGAAGGCCGGCGCCAGCGGGGTGCCCTTCTTGAAGGCGAAGCCGACGTCGAGGCGCCGGTACTCGTTGAGGAACTTCACGTTCTTCTGCTGCGTCACCGCGTACCGCACGCCGTTGATCGTGTTCATCACGACATCGCTGCGGCCCTGCTGGAGCGACATCCAGATCGCACCGGGCTCGCTGTAGACGTTCACCTCGTACGCCGGCTTCCCGGCCTGCGCGCACCGGTCCTTGTTCTCCTCCAGGGTCCGTTCGAAGGTGGTGCCCGCGTTCACGGCCACCTTCAGACCGCACAGCTGCGTGAGGTCGGTCACCGCCTTCAGGGTGCTGTCCGAGCGGGCGGCGAAGCCCTGCCCGTCGTTGATGTACGTGACGAAGTCGATGGCCTTGCGCCGCTCCTCGGTCACGCCGAAGTTCCCCGTGCCCACGTCGTACTTGCCGCTGCCGAGCGCCGGCAGGATCGCCTCGAAGCCGACCACCTCGCGCTTCAGCTCCAGACCGAGGGCCCTCGCCACGGCGGCCGAGAAGTCGGCGTCCACCCCGACGACCGTCTTGCCGTCCGGCAGATAGGCGGAGCTGGGCGGAGTCCCCACCGAGGAGGCGAGCGCCAGGCTGCCGCGCTGCCGCACGTCGGCGGGGAGCAGCTTCGCCGCCGCCTCGTTCTTCTTCGCCGCCGCCACCACGTCCTCCGCCGGAAGGGCGCCCCGCGCTCCCGAGGCCCCGGCCGGGGCGGTCGAGGGCTCGCCGCCCGAGCAGGCGGTGAGGCCGAGCGCGGCCGCGGTGATCAGGGCGAAGACGAGGGTGGTGCGCGCGGTGCCGGGACTCGTACGCGTACTCATGGTTTCGGGTTCTCCAGGAATTTCTCGAACGGCAGCGGGCCGATCGACTCGGGATCGGCGGACACGTCGAAGAGCGGGCGGTAGCCGCTGGCCAGGTAGAGGCCCTTGGCCTCGGGCTGGCGCGGCCCCGTCGTGAGGTAGACGCGGGAGTAGCCGCGGGTGGCGGCCTCCCGTTCGAGCACGGTGAGGACGCGGCGGGCGAGGCCGCGCCTGCGGTGCGCCGAGTGCGTCCAGATCCGTTTCAGTTCGGCGGTGTTCTCGTCGTAGCGGCGGTAGGCGCCGCCCGCCACGGGCCGGCCCTGCTCCAGGAGGAGCAGGAAGGCGCCGTGCGGAGGTGCGAACTCCGCCGCCGGGTAGCGGCTCAGATCGTGCGCGGAGCCGTACCGGGTCGTGTACTCGTACGCCAGCTCGTCGAGGAGCGGGCGTGCCAGGGGGTCGGTGGTCGTGGTCCGGTGCACGGACAACGCGAAGGTCATGACGGTCCTTCAGGGCGAAGGAGAGGAGAAGAGGGCAGGGCAGGGCGAGGGGAGGGGAGAGCTCAGGCGCTCAGGAGAGGCCCGGGTGTGAAGGCGCCGCGGAAGACAGCACGCGGGCGGGGAGAAGCGGCGGGTCGGCTCAACAGGAAGAGGACCACACGCGACCGAAGTCGATGTGGGAGCGCGTGACCAGCTGCTGCGGATGCATGGCCCCAGTGGAACAGGCATCCGTTCCCGCGTCAACCACGGTGAGACGTACGGCTCAGAGTGCGGACACCCTTGACAGCGGGGCGTGTTGACCGCATAGCCTCGAAGGGCGGTACGGGCTGAGGGGCCCGGATCCGCGGCTCATCGCGTGTGAAGGCGCACCCCCGTGTCCGGTCCGCCCTCTGGCATCCACGGAGCCTTCGCATGTCCGCGACCCTCGTCAAACCCCCTTCCTCGGCCCCGCCGGCCGAACCGCCCCCGCGCATCGTTCCCACCCGCCGCGCCGGCCAGTGGGTCGCGGCCGGTGCCGTCCTCGTCCTGCTCGCCCTCGCGCTCGTCTCGGTCGTCCGCAACAAGGCCTTCCAGTGGGACGTCGTCGCCGAGTACTTCACCTCCGCGTCCGTCCTGCGCGGTCTCGGCCTCACCCTGTGGCTGACCGCCCTCGTCATGGTCCTCGGCTTCGTCCTCGGCACCCTGCTCGCGGTCCTCAGGCTCTCCGCCAACCCGGTTCTGCGTGCGGCCAGTTGGGGCTACGTCTGGTTCTTCAGGTCCACTCCGATCCTGGTCCAGCTGCTCTTCTGGTTCAACATCGGCGTGCTCTACCCGCAGATCCTCGGCGTCAACACGGTCAACCTGCTCGGCCCCGTCGCCGTCGCCGTCATCGGCCTCACCCTGCACGAGGCCGCCCACGCCGCCGAGGTCGTCCGCGGCGGCATCCTCTCCGTCGACCGGGGCCAGATCGAGGCCGCCGAGTCCCTCGGCCTCGGCCGGTGGCGCCGGCTCAGCCGGATCGTGCTGCCGCAGGCCATGCGCGCGATCGTCCCGCCCGCCGGGAACATGCTGATCGGCACCCTCAAGGGCACCTCGATCGTCTCCGTCATCGCCGTCCAGGACCTGCTCTACTCGACCCAGCTCATCTACCACCGCACGTACGAGGTCGTCCCGCTGCTCCTCGTCGCCACGCTCTGGTACGTCGCCGTCACCTCGGTCCTCGGCATCGGCCAGTACTACGTCGAGCGGCACTTCGCCCGCGGAACGGCCGGTGCGCGATGAGTCCGCGCCCGTCGATCGCCCCGTCGATAGTGATCGTGGGCGCCGGGCCGCGGGGGACCGGCTTCCTCGAACGGCTCGCCGCCAACCTGCCGGAGCTGTACGGCGACGAGCCCCTCGACGTCCACCTCGTCGACCCGCACCCGCCCGGCCCCGGCCGGATCTGGCGCACCGCGCAGTCCCCGCTGCTCTGGATGAACTCCCTGGCCGAGGACGTCACCATGTTCACCGACGAGACCGTCGCCCTCGACGGCCCCGTCCGCCCCGGACCCACCCTCGCCGAATGGGCCGGCATCGAGGGACGCACCTTCGCCACCCGCCCCCAGCAGGGCGCCTATCTGCGCTGGGTGTACGAGCGGGCCCGCGCCGCCCTGCCCGGCACCGTCACCGTCCACGAGCACCGCACCAGCGTCCTGCGGATCAGCGGACCCCGCGACGGACGCCAGCGGGTCTGGCTGGAGGGCAGCGCCGTGCCCCTCCTCGCCGACGTCGTCGTCCTCACCGTCGGCCACCTCGACGCCGAACCCGACCGGGAACAGCGGGAGCTCGCCGACTTCGCCGCCCGCCACCGGCTCGTCCACCTCCCGCCCGACTTCACCGCCGACACCGACCTCGCCGCCCTGCCCGCCGGCGAACCCGTCCTCGTCCGAGGCTTCGGCCTCGCCTTCGTCGACCTGATGGTGCTGCTCACCGAGGGCCGCGGCGGACGGTACGAGGGCGAGGGCGACGAGCTTGTCTACCTGCCCTCCGGCAAGGAGCCGGTGCTGCACGTCGGATCACGCCGGGGCGTCCCGTACCACTCGAAGATCGGCTACGTCCTCGACGGCGAACGGCCCCCGCTGCCCCGCTTCTTCGGCACCGAACAGACCGACGCCCTGCTCGCCCGCCCCGGACCCGTCCACTTCCGGCGCGACGTCTGGCCGCTCATCGACAAGGAACTCGGCTGGGCCCACTACCACCGGCTCTTCTCCACCCACCCCGAGCGCACCGCACTCGCCTGGAGCGACTTCGAGAAGGCCTACGAGGAGGCGCCGCCGCGCTCGGCCGAGCTCGCCGCGCTCGTCGCCGCCGCCGTCCCGGACCCCGCCGACCGGCTCGACCTCGACGCCCTCGACCACCCCCTGGACGGCATCCGCTACGACTCCGCCGAAGCCCTCCAGCAGGGCCTGCGCGACTACATCACCGAGGACCTGACCCGCCGCCACGACCCCGCCCACAGCCCCGACGCCGCCGTCTTCGCCGGACTGCTCTCCGTCTACGGCCAGCTCCTGCGGTTCGGCAACCGCCTGGAATCCGACGGCTGGTGGCACGGCTTCTTCAGCTACCTCGCCTCCGGGCCGCCCGGCCCCCGGCTGCGGCAGCTCCTCGCGCTCTCCCGCGCCGGCGTCGTCCGCTTCCTCGGCCCCCGGATCACCCTGGAGACCGACGAGGAACGCGGCCTCTTCCGGGCCGCCTCCGCCGCCGCGCCGGGGGAGTGGACCGAGGCCCGCGCCCTCGTCGAGGCCCGGATACCCGACCCCACCCTGGAGCTCACCGGCAGCCCGCTGCTGCGCTCCCTGTACGAGGAGGGGACCCGCGCCACCAGCGACGGGCTCCTCGTCGTCGACCCCGCCGACGGCCGGATCCTGGAACACGACGGGCGCCCCCACCCGCGCCGCTTCGCCCTCGGCCCGCACACCACCGGCCGCACCGGCGCCGGCTTCGCCCGGCCCCGTACCGGCGCGCCCGCCTTCGGACAGAACGACGTCACCGCGCGGACCGCCCTGACCTTCCTGCGCGACCGGGAGTGTCGCCTCCCCGCCCCGCTCAGCGCCTGATCCGCGCCGCCGTCCCTCCCGTGCCCCGTTCCCGAGGAACCGCCATGTCTCTCACCAGCGATCCGCCCGCCGCCGAAGCCGTCGTCAAGGGCCCCGGCCCCACCGCGTCCGTGCCCGAGCTCGTCGTCGTACCCGTGCGGCACCCCTGGCGCTGGGTGGCCGTCGCCGTCACCGCCGTACTGCTCGTCCAGTTCGTGCACGGGCTGGTCACGAACCCCGGCTGGGAATGGGACGTCTTCGCCGCCTTCTTCACCACCGAGACGATCCTCCAGGCCGTCTGGGTCACCCTCCAGCTCACCTTCTACGGCACCGCGCTCGGCTTCGCGATCGGCATCGTCCTCGCCTTCATGCGCCTGTCCGCCAGCCCGTTCCTGCGGTCGGTCGCCTTCGGCTACGTCTGGGCCTTCCGCTCCATCCCGCTCATCGTCCAGCTGCTCTTCTGGTTCAACCTGGCCTACCTCTACAAGGAACTGAGCATCGGCATCCCCTTCGGGCCGGGCCTCGTCTCCTTCGACACCATGGGCCTCGTCGGCGAGATGGGCGCCGCCGTCCTCGGCCTCGCCCTGCACCAGGCCGCCTACGCGGCGGAGATCGTCCGGGGCGGTGTGCTCGCCGTGGACGAGGGCCAGCTGGAGGCCGCGGCCTCCCTCGGCATCCCCAGGCTCCGGCAGGTGCGGCGGATCGTGCTGCCGCAGGCCATGCGCTCGATCCTGCCCAACGCCGCCAACGAGATCATCTCGCTCTTCAAGGGCACCTCGATCGTCTCCGTCATGGCGATCGGCGAACTCTTCTACCAGGTCCAGGTCGTCTACGGCCGCAACGGCCGGGTCGTCCCGCTGCTCATGGTCGCCACCGCCTGGTACGTCCTGCTCACCACCGCGCTCTCCGTCGTCCAGCACTACGTCGAACGCCACTACGCGAAGGGGAGCGTCCGATGAGCTCCGTCACCGCCCCTGCAGAGCCCACCACCGCCAAGGTCGAGATCCGCGCCGTCCACAAGCGCTTCGGCGCACTCCACGTGCTGCGCGGCATCGACCTCGACGTCCGGGCCGGCGAGGTCACCGTCGTCCTCGGCCCCTCGGGCTCCGGCAAGTCCACCCTGCTGCGGACCATCAACCACCTGGAGAAGGTCGACAGCGGCACGGTCGGCGTGGACGGCGTCCTCGTCGGCTACCGCCGCTCCGGGAACAAGCTCTACGAGCTGCGCGAGCGCGAGGTCCTCAGGCAGCGCACCCGGATCGGCTTCGTCTTCCAGAACTTCCATCTCTTCCCGCACCTCACCGTCCTCGAGAACATCGTCGAGGCGCCCGTCTCGGCCCTGAAGCGCCCCCGCAAGGACGCCGAGGCCGCGGCCCTGGCCCTGCTCGAACGCGTCGGCCTCGCCGACAAGGCGGCCGCCTACCCCAAGCAGCTCTCGGGCGGACAGCAGCAGCGGTTCGCCATCGCCCGTGCGCTCGCCCTGGAGCCGAGCCTGCTCCTCTTCGACGAGCCGACCTCCGCGCTCGACCCCGAACTCGTCGGCGAGGTCCTCGACGTCATCAAGGACCTGGCCGCTTCCGGCACCACCATGATCGTCGTCACCCACGAGATCGGCTTCGCCCGCGAGGTCGCCGACACCGTGGTCTTCATGGACGAGGGCCGGATCGTCGAGCAGGGCCCGCCGTCCGAGGTGCTCGACAGTCCGCGCCACGAGCGGACCCGTGCCTTTCTCTCCAAGGTCCTCTGATTCCCTTTCACCCGTAGGAGCGTCCTCATGAAGACCCGTCGTACCGTCCTCACCGCCCTCGCCTCGCTCACCGCCCTCGGCGCCCTCACCGCCTGCGGCTCCGGCGACGCCGCGATCGGCGAGATCAAGCCGGAGCGCCAGAAGGACACCGGCATCAACGTGGGCCCGAACCAGAACCGCATCCACACCGCCAAGGTCGACGCCATCGCCGGCAAGCTGCCCGAGGCCGTCCGCAAGAGAGGCACCCTGATCCTCGGCGTCTCCGCCAAGAGCAACCCGCCGCTCGCCTTCCGCGCCACCGACGACAAGACGCTGATCGGCGTCGAGCTCGACATCGCCACCCTCGTCTCCGACACCCTCGGCCTGAAGCCCGAGTTCAACCCGGTCTCCTGGGAGAACCTCTTCGTCGGCCTGGACAGCGGCAAGTACGACGGCGTCTTCTCCAACGTCACCGTCACCGAGGAGCGCAAGGACAAGTACGACTTCGCGACCTACCGCCTCGACGACCTCGCCTTCGAGGCGAAGAAGGGGGCCGGCTGGACGGTGAAGGGGCCCGAGGACGTCTCCGGCAAGCGGATCGCCGTCGGCTCCGGCACCAACCAGGAGAAGATCCTCGTCGACTGGTCGCGGCAGAACGAGAAGGCCGGCCGCGAGGGCGTCGACATCAAGTACTACGACAACACGACCGACTACTACCTCGCCCTCCAGTCCGGCCGGATCGACGGCTACCTCGGGCCCAATCCCACCGTCGCGTACCACGTGGCCTCCGCCGGACAGACCGAGGTCGTCGGCAAGTTCTCCGGAGCGGGCGCCGGACTCCAGGGCAAGATCGCGGCCACCACGAAGAAGGACAGCGGCCTCGTCGCCGCGTACGCCGCCGCGATCGACCACCTCATCGAGAACGGGACCTACGCGCAGGTCCTGAAGCGGTGGGGGCTGAGCACCGAGGCCGTGCCGAAGTCGGAGATCAACCCGGCCGGGCTGCCCCGTACCAAGAACTGACCCCGTTCGTCCTGGGCCCGCTCGTCCTGGGCCCGCTCGTCCTGGGCCCGGGCCCGGGCGGGGGCCCGGTGTTCCGCCGGGGCCGGGGCCTCCCGCCGTTCTCGTCCTCCGGCCCGTACCCAGTAGTAAGAGAGCCCGTATGACCAGTACTGCCCGACTTCACCTTGCCGCCGAGATCGACGCCGGGGTCCGCACCGCCGCTCGTACCGTCGCGCTCGCCCGGGCCGCCGAGGCGGCCGCGCTCGACTTCGTCACCCACGACGACTCCTTCGCCGGGCCCGGCCTCGACGCGCTCGCCGTCCTCGCCCGCGTCGCCCCCGAGACCCGCTCCGTCGGCCTCGTGCCGACCGTGACCACCACCCACACCGAGCCCTTCCACGTCCAGGCCGCCGTCGCCACCCTCGACTGGGTCAGCCGCGGCCGGGCGGGCTGGCGGATCGCCGTCTCCTCGACGGCGGCCGAGGCCCGGCTCCTCGGCCGCCGCCCGGCCCCGTCCACCGCCGAGCTCTGGCAGGAGGCGGGCGAGGTCGCCGAGGTCTCCCGGAAGCTGTGGGACAGCTGGGAGGACGACGCCGAGATACGGGACGTGGCCACCGGACGGTTCATCGACCGCCGCAAGCTGCACCACGTGAACTTCCAGGGGGCCACCTTCTCGGTCAAGGGCCCCTCGATCGTGCCCCGGCCCCCGCAGGGCAACCCGGTGACCGTCGTCGACGCCACCCGCCCGGCCGCCCGGGACACCGCCGCCCACCACGCCGACGTCGCCCTGATCCGGGCCGCCTCGGCCGAGGAGGCCGCCGCCCTCCGCGCCGAGCTGCAGCGGGGGGCCCGCGCCCACGGCCGGGACCCCGGACAGCTGCGCGTCCTTCTGTCTCTGGCGGTCGACTTCGACGCGTACGAGGGCGGGCCCGGGGCCCTCGCCGAGCTGATCGCCGGCTGGCACGGCGGCGGCGCCGTCGACGGCTTCCACCTCGTGCCCGTCGTGCCCGAGCGGGACCTGGCGCGGTTCACCGGGGAGACCGTGGCCCGGCTCAGGGAGCGCGGGCTGTTCCGCGCGGGATACGAGGGTGCCACTCTCCGCGATCATCTCGGGCTCGTCCGGCCCGTCAGTCAGTACGCCACGGCGGGGGTGCCGGCATGAGTCGGGGCAAGAAGCAGATCCATCTCGCCGCGCATTTTCCCGGGGTCAACTCCACCACCGTCTGGGCCGATCCGCGCTCCGGCTCGCAGATCGAATTCTCCTCCTTCGAGCATCTGGCCAGGACCGCCGAGCGGGGGCTCTTCGACTTCTTCTTCCTTGCCGAGGGGCTGCGGCTGCGTGAGCACGCCGGCCGCATCCACGACCTCGACGTCGTCGGGCGGCCCGAGTCGATCACCGTTCTGAACGCGCTCGCCGCCGTCACCGACCGGCTCGGTCTGGCCGCCACCGTGAACGCCACCTTCAACGAGCCGTACGAACTGGCGCGGCGGCTCGCCTCGCTCGACCACCTCAGCGCGGGCCGGGCCGCCTGGAACGTCGTCACCTCCTCCGACGCCTTCACCGGCGAGAACTTCCGGCGCGGCGGCTATCTGGACCGCGCCGACCGGTATACGCGTGCGGCCGAGTTCCTGGGCACAGTGCGGGAGTTGTGGGATTCCTGGAGCCCGGGCGGGGAGCCCGGGACCTTCGCTCACAGCGGGCCTCAGTTCCGGATCGAGGGCTCTTTCCCCGTACCGCGCTCTCCGCAGGGGCAGCCCGTCGTCATCCAGGCCGGGGACTCCGGTGAGGGGCGGGAGTTCGCGGCCTCCGCCGCTGACGTGATCTTCACTCGGCATTCCACTCTGGAGGCCGGCCGGGAGTTCTACGCCGACGTCAAGGGGCGGCTCTCCCGGTACGGGAGGGAGCCCGGCGACCTGAAGATCATGCCGGGGGTGACGTACGTCCTGGGTGACAGCGATGCCGACGCGCAGGAGCGTGCGGTCGAGATCCGGCGGCAGCAGGTGTCCCCGCAGAACGCGATCCTCGCGCTCGAACAGGTCTGGGGCCGCGACCTGTCCGGCTACGACCCCGAGGGACCGTTTCCGGACATCGACCCCGACCCCGAATCGACGCTCGTCCAGGGCCGGGTGCGGGTCGCCGACCCGGTCGGGGTGGCCCGGAAGTGGCGGGCGCTGTCCGGGGCGAAGGGGCTCTCGATCCGTCAGACGGTCATCGAGACCGGCAGCCGGCAGTCCTTCGTGGGCTCCCCGGCGACGGTCGCGGCGGCCCTGGAGGAGTTCGTCGCCACGGACGCCGCCGACGGCTTCATCCTCGTCCCGCACCTCACCCCCGGGGGCCTCGACGACTTCGTCGACCTGGTCGTCCCGCTGCTCCAGGAGCGCGGGGTCTTCCGTACGGAGTACGCGGGCACCACGCTGCGGTCGCACCTCGGGCTTCCCGAGCCCGTATGGAAAGGTTGAACACCATGAGCACGGATCCACAGCAGGACTGGCAGCACTGGCACGAGCAGCGCGAGGCGGCGGTCGCCTCCTCGTACGGCCCGCTCTCCCTGACGGGCACCCACTGGCTCGCGGACTTCCCCGAGGGGCGACTTCCGGCCGTTCCCGGCGAGTGGCGGGAGGACGGTGACGAGGTGGTCCTGACGGCGGGCGCCGAGGACGGGCTCACCGTCGACGGCAAGCCCTTCACGGGCACGGTCCGGCTCACCGCCGACCACGGCCCGATCCACGAGTCCCGCGTCGAGTCGGGCGGCCGGCGGCTCGTGGTGCTGCGGCGCGAAGGGCTCTGGGCCGTACGGGACTTCGACCCCGGCTCGGAGGCGCGCACTGCCTTCCGGGGCATCGAGGCCACGCCGTACGACGAGCGCTGGGTGGTGCCCGGCGTCTTCCGTCCGTACGCGGAGACGCGCAGCGTACGGGTGGAGAACGCCGACGGCCGGGAGCGCGGTCTCGGACTCTCCGGGGAGCTGGTCTTCGAGCTGCACGGCGGCGAGCACGTCCTCCAGGTGGCGGTCGAGGACGACGGGACCCTGTGGGCGGTCTTCGCGGACGCCACCAGTGGCCGGGACAGCTATCGCTTCCGGTTCCTGCGGCCCCCGGCCCCGGCGGCGGACGGCTCGGTGACGGTCGACTTCAACCGTGCGCTGCTGCCGCCGTGCGCCTTCGCGGATCACTTCATCTGCCCGTTCCCGCCGCCCGGGAACACCCTGGACACGGCCGTGCCCGCCGGGGAGCGGCGGCTCACCCCGGCCTGACCAGGGCCTTTCTCCGGGCGTACGGGTCGACGGGCGCTCGCGGCCGCCCCGGCCGGGGGTGCCCGTCCGCAACGCGGTCTTGTGCGTCCGCTCCGGGAGGGCCACTATCACTGGCGGTGCATGTCAGGAACACGTCACCTGATGGCGCCTCACGGGCCCGTCATCCACGGGCCCCTCCGCTTTTCCCAGAAGGAGAACTGTGAGGAGCACAGTGAGGAACACCCGCACCCGTCTGCTCGCCGTCGCCGCCGGTCTCGCCGCCGCGACCGCCCTCGGACTGCCCGGCGCCCAGGCCGCCCCCGTGCCCGGCCCCGCGGGAGCCGCCCAGCTCGCCCGCGCCGACGCCGCCGTCGAGGCCGCCGGGGTCGGCGGCACCGCCTGGTACGTCGACCAGGCGTCGGGCCGGGTCGTCGTCACCGCCGACTCCACCGTCACCGACGCAGGACTCGCCAAGATCCAGAGAGCGGCCGGCGCCGACGCCGGGGCCCTCCGGATCCAGCGCACCCCCGGTGTCCTCAAGCCGCTGCTCGGCGCCGGAGACGCCATCTACGGCGGCGGCTACCGCTGTTCGCTCGGCTTCAACGTCCGCAGCGGCTCCACGTACTACTTCCTGACCGCCGGCCACTGCGGCAACGTCGCCAACACCTGGTACACCAACTCGGCGCAGTCGACCCTCATCGGCGCCACCGTCGGTTCCAGCTTCCCGGGCAACGACTACGCCCTGGTCCGCTACGACAACACCTCGCTCACCCACCCCGGCGGCTTCACCGCGGCCGACGCCTACGTGGGCGAGTCCGTCAAGCGCTCCGGCTCCACCACCGGCACCCGCAGCGGCACCGTCACCGGCCTCAACGCCACCGTCCACTACTCCAGCGGCGGCACCGTGAAGGGCCTCATCCAGACCAACGTCTGCGCCGAGCCCGGCGATTCGGGCGGTGCGATGTACGACGGCACCAAGGCGCTCGGCCTCACCTCCGGCGGCAGCGGCAACTGCTCCACCGGCGGCACCACCTTCTTCCAGCCGGTGCCGGAGGCCCTCGCCAAGTACAACGTCAGCATCTTCTGATCCCGAGCCTCTTCCGATCCCGCACGGACACCCACTGATCCCCCCCCCACAGGAGGAACAAGAAGTGACCACCCCCACGAAGAAGTTCCGGCTGCTCGCCCTCACCGCCGGTCTCGTCGCCGCCGCCGCGACGCTCGGCGTCCCCACCGCCAGCGCCGACTCCGCGCAGACGTTCAGCGCCACCCAGCTCTCCGCCGCGGGCGACGCCGTCCTCGCCGCCGACGTGGCGGGCACCGCCTGGCGCGTCGACGACGCCACCGGGAAGGTCGTCGTCACCGTCGACTCCACCGTCTCCCAGGCCGAGATCGCGAAGATCAAGCGCCAGGCCGGGACGAACGCCGGCGCGCTGCGCATCGAGCGCACCCCCGGCACGTTCAACAAGCTGATCTCCGGCGGAGACGCCATCTACGCGAGCAGCTGGCGCTGCTCGCTCGGCTTCAACGTCAAGGACAGCGCGGGGAACTACTACTTCCTCACCGCCGGGCACTGCACCGACGGCGCGGGCACCTGGTGGTCCAACTCCACGCACAGCACCGTGCTGGGGAGCACCGCCGGGTCGAGCTTCCCGACCAACGACTACGGCATCGTGCGCTACACCAACACCTCGATCACCAAGTCCGGTTCGGTCGGCAGCGTCGACATCACCAGCGCCGCCAACGCCACCGTCGGCATGTCCGTCACCCGCCGCGGCTCCACCACCGGCATCCACAGCGGCACGGTGACCGGCCTGAACGCCACCGTGAACTACGGCGGCGGCGACATCGTCTACGGCATGATCCAGACCAACGTCTGCGCCGAGCCCGGCGACTCCGGCGGCCCGCTCTACTCGGGCAGCCGGGCGATCGGTCTCACCTCGGGCGGCAGCGGCAACTGCTCCTCGGGCGGGACGACCTTCTTCCAGCCCGTGACGGAGGCGCTCAGCGCGTACGGGGTCAACGTCTACTGATCCCGGGTGCGAACCGGTCCCTCCGGCCGTCTCACGGCGGCCGGAGGGACCGCTCTTTCCAGGACCTTCGGCCCTCCCCCCGAGGCCTTTCCCCGGCCCCGCCGCACCCCCGCCGGGTGTCGACTGGGAGAGGAGAGAAAAAGGGACGCGCGAAGGAGGCCCGCGATGGATGCGACGCGGATGGTGGACGGACTCGTCGAGAGGGCCCTCGCGGCGCTCGACCGCTTCGAGGCCCTCGACCAGGAGCAGGTCGACCACATCGTGAAGAAGGCCTCGTTGGCCGCGCTGAGCGCGCACGGCGACCTGGCGAGGCTCGCCGTCGAGGAGACCGGCCGCGGCCTCTTCGAGGACAAGGCCGTGAAGAACCTCTTCGCCTGCGAGCACGTCACCCACTCGATGGACGGTCTGAAGACCGTCGGGGTCGTGCGCCGCGACGAACTGAACGGCATCACCGAGATCGCCGAGCCCGTCGGCGTGATCTGCGCGATGACCCCCGTCACCAACCCCACCTCGACGACCGTCTTCAAGGCGCTGATCGCGCTGAAGACCCGTAACCCCGTCGTCTTCGCCTTCCACCCGTCCGCACAGCGGTGCTCGGCCGAGGCCGCCCGGATCGTCCGCGACGCGGCCGTCGCCGCCGGAGCGCCCGAGGGGTGTGTGCAGTGGATCGAGGAGCCCTCGATGGAGGCCACCGGCCTCCTCATGCACCACGAGGGCGTCTCCACCATCCTCGCCACCGGCGGGAACGCGATGGTCGAGGCCGCCTACTCGTGCGGCAAGCCCGCCCTCGGCGTCGGCGCCGGCAACGTCCCCGCGTACGTCACCAAGGACGCGAAGCTCCCGCGCGCGATCCACGACATCGTGCTCTCCAAGGCCTTCGACCACGGCATGATCTGCGCCTCCGAGCAGGCCGTCATCCTCGACGCCGAGGTGTACGAGGAGGGCATCGCCGAGTTCGAGCGGCTCGGCGCCCATGTCGTCACCGCCGCCGAGAAGACCAAGCTGGAGGAGTACCTCTTCGGCACGACCGCGTACGCCACGAACTGCGGTGGGGCGAAGCTCAACGCGGCCGTCGTCGGGAAGTCCGCGCACTGGATCGCCGAGCAGGCCGGCTTCGAGGTCCCCGAGGACACCTCGGTCCTCCTCGCCGAGTGCGCCGAGGTCGGCGAGGCCGAGCCGCTCACCCGGGAGAAGCTCTCCCCGGTCCTGGCCGCCCTCAGGGCCGGCTCCACCGAGCACGGCCTCGACCTCTCCGCCCGCATGGTCGCCTTCCACGGCCTGGGCCACAGCGCCGCGATCCACACCGAGGACGAGGAGCTCGCCGAGGAGTTCGGCAGGCGGGTCAAGGCGATCCGGGTCATCGTCAACGCGCCCTCCACCTTCGGCGGCATCGGCGACGTCTACAACGCCTTCCTCCCCTCGCTCACCCTCGGCTGCGGCTCGTACGGGCACAACTCCGTCTCGAACAACGTCACCGCGGTCAACCTGCTCAACATCAAGCGGATCGGACGGCGCAACACCAACATGCAGTGGTACAAGGTCCCGCCGAGGATCTACTTCGAGCGGGGCGCCATCCGCTACCTCGGCGAGATGGAGGGCCTGAAGCGGGTCACGATCGTCACCGACCGGACGATGAGCGACCTCGGCTTCGTGCGGAAGGTCACCGACATCCTCGACGGCCGCGAGGAACCCGTCACCGTCCAGGTCATCGACTCCGTCGAGCCCAACCCGGAGCTCGCCACCGTCCGCGCCGGAGCCGCCGCCATGCGGGACTTCCGGCCCGACACCATCGTGGCCCTCGGCGGCGGCTCCCCGATGGACGCGGCGAAGATCATGTGGCTGATGTACGAGCGGCCCGAGGTCGAGTTCGCGGACACCAAGGAGAAGTTCTTCGACATCCGCAAGCGCGCCTACCGCTTCCCGAAGCTCGGCGAGAAGGCCAAGCTGGTCGCGATCCCCACCACCTCGGGCACGGGCAGCGAGGTCACCCCCTTCGCCGTCATCTCCGACCCCGAGGCCGCGCAGAAGTACCCGCTCGCCGACTACGCCCTCACCCCGGACGTCGCCATCGTCGACCCGGTCCTCCCGCTGCACCTGCCGCCGACGGTCACCGCCGACTCCGGCTTCGACGCCCTGACCCACGCCACCGAGGCGTACGTCTCGGCCTACGCCAACGACTTCACCGACGGCCAGTGCCTCCAGGCCATCAGGCTGATCTTCGAGAACCTGGAGACCTGCGTGAAGGAGGGCGCGAAGGCGCCCGAGGCCCGCGAGAGGATGCACAACGCGTCCACCATCGCCGGCATGGCCTTCGCCAACGCCTTCCTCGGCCTGGTCCACGCCATGGCCCACACCCTCGGCAACACCTTCCACGTCGCCCACGGCCGCACCAACGCGCTGCTGCTCCCGCACGTCGTCCGGCACAACGGCACCGTCACCCACAAGGCCGTCCCGTGGCCGAAGGCCGAGGTCTACCGGGCCCCGGAGCGCTATCAGGAGATCGCCAGGACGCTCGGTCTGCCGGCCACGACCCCGCAGGAGGGCGTGGAGTCCTACGCCCGCGCGGTCGAGGAGCTGCGCACCCGCTGCGGCATCCCGGCCTCCTTCCGGGAGGAGGGCGTCGACGAGGAGGCCTTCCTGGCGGCCCTGCCGCAGCAGGCGATGAACGCCTATGCCGACCAGTGCGCGCCGGCCAACCCGCGGATGCCGATGATCGACGAGATGAAGGAGCTGATGACCCGGGCGTACTACGGCGAGTAGCCCGAGGCACGGAGAAGGCCCCCGCCGTCCGGCGGGGGCCTTCTCGTCGCCCTGCTAGGCCCTGACGTCGCCCGGTTCCCCGGCGACCGGCTCCGCCGTCTCCGGCTTCCGCTTCAGCGAGGACATCACCAGGGTGACCGCGGCGCCGACGACCGCCCAGGCCGAGAGGACCAGCATCGAGGCGGTCATGTCGTTGCCCTTGAAGTACGCGATCGAGCGCGCCGCCCAGGTGCCCGCGCCCGGCGGCAGGGCGGGGCCGATCGCCCGCCAGAACGGGGGCAGCATCGGCGCCGGGAAGGCGCCGCCCGCGCTCGGGTTGCCGGCGACGACGATCAGCAGGATCGCGAGGCCGATGCCGACGATCCCGAAGACGGACTGGAGGGCGAGGGTGGCGGCGCCGACGGCGAAGACCACCAGGGCGCCCAGGCCCCACAGGGCGGCGACGCTGCCGGGCAGGGCGCCGAGGATCGGGCCGACGATGATCGCGCCGCCCAGGCCGCCGAGGACCGAGTAGAGCGCGAGCACCCCGAGCCGGATGATCGCCCGGTGCGGGTTGGCCGGGCGCGAACCGGCGCTGATCGCCAGGATCGCGGCGCAGATGTAGCCGCCGACGCACCAGCCGACGACCAGGTAGAAGGCCGAGAGTCCGTCGAAGTCCTCCGGCGAGGCGGGGGCCACGTCGACGGTCCTCACCGTGCGCCCCTGGGTCGCCTCCAGCTTGGTGATCATCGACTGGAGGGTGGAGGCGAGCACGGTGCCGCCGCCGGAGGCGACGAGCAGGGTGTCGGTGCGGCCCCGCGGGTCGACGATCAGGGCCCCGTCGATGTCCCGGTTCAGGATCTGGTCCCGTGCCTCGGCCTCGTCCGCGACCGTGCGCGGGTCGAGGGGATCGCCCGGCAGCTTCTCCAGCCGGTCCGCCAGCACGTTCGCGGCCTGTCCGGGGGCGACCGCGCCGAAGGGGACGTCCGTGGGTTTCGGATCGTGCAGGGCCCCGACGTACGAGGCGATGAACAGGAGCTGGAGGGCGAAGACGCCGATGACGAGCAGGGCGGCTCGGGGGGTGACGGCGCTTTTCAGTTCATCGACGAGACTCATGCCCCCACGCTCCGGGGCGGCGGGTGTTCCCGCAGGTGGGGCAGGTCCGAACGAGTTATCGTACGGATGTTCGAAGATGAGCTACGCTGGGGTCAAGGGGTGGGAACGTACGTACGAATCTATGCGGGAGTGCGGGAGGTGCGCCGGCCATGCCAGGTTTCACGCATCTGCACACCGCCTCGGGCTACTCCCTGCGCTACGGCGCCTCGCACCCCGAGCGCCTCGCCGCCCGCGCCGCCGAGCGCGGCATGGACGCCCTCGCCCTGACCGACCGCGACAGCCTCTCCGGTGCCGTCCGCTTCGCCAAGGCGTGCGAGAAGGAGGGGGTCCGCCCCCTGTTCGGCGTGGACCTCGCGTACGAGGCCGTCGTCCCCGAACCCGCCCCCGCCGACCGCGGCTCCGCCCGTCGGGTCCCCGTCCGGGGCGGGGCCTTCGTCGACGAGTCCGCGCCCCGCGCCCTCTTCCTCGCCCGCTCCCGCACCGGCTGGGCCACCCTCTGCGCGATGATCACCGCCGCCCACGCCGGGGGAGCGGAGCACCCCCTGCTGCCCGGCGCCGCCCTGGCCGGCGACGGCCTGTTCGTGCTGCTCGGGCCCGCCTCCGACGTCGGCCGCGCCCTCGCCGCCGGCCGCCCCGACCGGGCCGCCCGGCTGCTCGCCCCCTGGCGCGAGCGGTACGGCGACGCGCTCCGCCTGGAGGCCGTCCACCACGGGCGCGCCGGCACCGGGCCCGGCTCCCTGCGGCTCGCCGCCCGTACCGTCGGCTTCGCCGCCGAGCAGGGCGTCCGGCCCGTCCTCAGCAACGCCGTCCGGTACGCCGACCCCGGCCAGGGCCCCGTCGCCGACGTCCTCGACTCCGCCCGCCGCCTCGTCCCCGTCGACCCCCGCAAGGAGCTCGACAGCGGGGAGGCCTGGCTCAAGGGCGCCGAAGGACCCGACGGCATGTCGGCCGTCGCCGAGCGGATCGTCGAGGCCGCGGGCTTCCGCCGGGACGCCGCCCAACGGCTCCTCGACCGGACCGCTGAGGTCGCCGCCGGGTGCCTGGTCGACCCCGAGGACGACCTCGGCATCGGCTCCGCGCACTTCCCGGAGGCGTACCTCGTCGGCGCGGAGCACCGCACCGCCCAGCGCGTCCTCGCCTCCCGGGCCGCCGCCGGCATGGTCCTGAAGGGGTACGAGAAGCGGCGCGACTACTGGGACCGGATGCACCGCGAGCTGGACGTCATCGCCCACCACGGCTTCGCCACCTACTTCCTGACGGTCGCCCAGGTCGTCGACGACGTACGGAAGATGGGGATCCGGGTCGCCGCCCGCGGCTCCGGCGCCGGCTCCCTCGTCAACCACCTCCTCGGCATCGCCCACGCCGACCCGGTCGAGCACGGCCTGCTGATGGAACGGTTCCTCTCCAAACGCCGCACCGTCCTGCCCGACATCGACATCGACGTGGAGTCCGCCCGCCGCCTGGAGGTCTACCGGGCGATCATCGACCGCTTCGGCACCGAACGGGTCGCCACCGTCTCCATGCCCGAGACCTACCGGGTCCGCCACGCCGTACGGGACGTGGGCGCCGCCCTCTCCCTGGACCCGGCCGAGACCGACCGGATCGCCAAGGCCTTCCCGCACATCCGCGCCCGGGACGCGCTCGCCGCCCTCGACGAACTGCCCGAACTGCGCGAACTGGCAGGGGAGTCGCGACGGGAAGGGGCGAAGTTCGGCCGGCTCTGGGAGCTGGTCGAGGCGCTCGACGCGCTGCCCCGCGGCATCGCCATGCACCCCTGCGGCGTCCTGCTCTCGGACGCCTCGCTGCTCACCCGTACCCCCGTGGTCCCCACCAGCGGCGAGGGCTTCCCCATGTCCCAGTTCGACAAGGAGGACGTGGAGGACCTCGGGCTGCTCAAGCTCGACGTCCTCGGCGTGCGCATGCAGTCCGCCATGGCCCACGCCGTCGCCGAGGTCGAGCGCGCCACCGGCACCCGGCCCGACATCGACGCGGTCCCGGAGGGCGACCCCGAGACGTACGAGCTGATCCGCTCCACCGAGACCCTCGGCTGCTTCCAGATCGAGTCCCCGGGCCAGCGCGACCTGGTCGGCCGGCTCCAGCCCGCGACCTTCCACGACCTCGTCGTCGACATCTCGCTCTTCCGGCCGGGGCCGGTCGCCGCCGACATGGTCCGCCCCTTCATCGAGGCCCGGCACGGCCGCGCCCCCGTCCGCTACCCGCACCCCGACCTGGAGGAGCCCCTGAAGGAGACGTACGGCGTCGTCGTCTTCCACGAGCAGATCATCGAGATCGTACGGATCATGACCGGTTGCGACCGGGCCGAGGCCGACCAGGTCAGGCGCGGGCTCTCGCACCCCGAGTCGCAGGGCCGGATCGAGGCCTGGTTCGCCCAGCGGGCCTCGGCGCGCGGATACGCCCCCGAGGTCGTCGCCCACACCTGGGAGATCGTCGAGGCCTTCGGCTCCTACGGCTTCTGCAAGGCGCACGCGGTGGCCTTCGCCGTGCCGACCTACCAGTCGGCCTGGCTCAAGGCGCACCACCCGGCCGCCTTCTACGCGGGGCTGCTCACCCACGACCCCGGCATGTACCCCAAGCGGCTGCTGCTCGCGGACGCGCGGCGGCGCGGGGTGCCGGTGCTGCCGCTGGACGTGAACCGCTCGGCGGTCGCCCACCGTATCGAACTGGTGTCCGAGAATCCTTCGGTCTGGGGCCTCCGGCTCGGCCTCGCCGACGTCCACGGCATCAGCGAGACCGAGAGCGCCCGCATCGCGGACGGACAGCCCTACGCCTCCCTGCTCGACTTCTGGGAGCGGGCCCGCCCGCGCACCCCCGTCGCCGAACGGCTCGCCCAGGTCGGCGCCCTCGACGCCTTCGGCGCCAACCGCCGCGACCTGCTGCTCCATCTGACCGAACTCCGCCGCATCCACCGGGGAGCCGCCTCCCACGGCGGCCAGCTCCCGCTCGCCCAGGGCGGGAAGACCGCCCCCGTCGGCCTGCCCGACCTCGACGAGACCGAACGCCTCAGCGCCGAGCTGGGCATCCTCGGCATGGACGCCTCCCGCCACCTCATGAGCGACCACCACGCCTTCCTCCGCGAACTCGGCGTCGTCTCCGCCCAGCGGCTGCGCTCCGCCGCCCACGGGCAGACCGTCCTCGTCGCCGGCGCCAAGGCCGCCACCCAGACCCCGCCCATCCGCTCCGGGAAACGCGTCATCTTCACCACCCTCGACGACGGCACCGGCCTGGTCGACCTCGCCTTCTTCGACGACGCCCACGAGGCCTGCGCCCACACCGTCTTCCACTCCTGGCTGCTGCTCGTCCGGGGCGTGGTGCAGCGGCGCGGCCCGCGCAGCCTCAGCGTCGTCGGCTCCGCCGCCTGGAACCTCGCCGAACTGGCCGAACTGCGGGCCTCCGGAGGCCTGGAGGCGGTGGGGGAGCGGCTGGCCGAGACGGCGCCCGCCGGGCGGAGCGCCGACAGCGGCCGCCGGATCACGATGCCCACCGGCTACGAGATGAACCCCTGGGCCGACCTCCAGCCGGCCGGGGAAGGCGCCGCGACGCCGTCGCGGAAGCTCTGGCACAGCAGCCCGGGGAGCGCGGGATGATCCTCTGCGTACGTTTCCGCCTGGAGCCGACGGACGAGGCGCTCCTGCCCCGACTGGTCGACCTCCTCGGCGAGTTCACCCCCGTCGTCGAGGCCGCCCCGCCCTGCGAGGCGCTCGCCGACGTGCGCGGCGCGCTGCGGTACTTCGGCCAGGGCCCCGCCGAACTCGCCTCGGTCATCCGGGTCCGCGCCCTCGCCCTGTACGGCGTCGACTGCGTCATCGGCGCGGGCCCCAACCCGATGCTGGCCCGGCTCGCGGCCCGCGAGGCCCGGCCCGGCGTCACCCTGGTCGTCGAGGACCCGGCGGCCTTCCTGCGCGACCGGCCGGTCGTCGCCCTCGACGGCGTCGGCCGCGCCACCGCCCGTACCCTCTGCGGCTACGGACTCGACTCCGCGGGCCGCGTCGCCGACGCGCCGCTCGCCGTGCTCCAGCGGCTCGTCGGCGCGAAGGCCGGCCGCGAGCTGTGGGAGAAGGCCCGGGGAATCGACCGCACCCCCGTCGTCCCGAACGCGGCCTCCCGGTCGATCGCCGCCGAGCGCGCCTTCCCGCACGACGAGACCGACCGCACCGAGCAGCGCAGGGCCCTCCTCTCCCTCGCCACGGAACTGGGCGCCCGGCTCCGGACCGAGTCCCAGATCTGCCGGGGACTCGCGGTCACCGTGCGGTACGCCGACCGCAGCACCACGACCCGCAGCCGCACCCTGCCCGAACCGACCGCCCACTCGGCGGCGCTCACCGCCCTCGCCTACACGATCCACGACTCCTTCGGCCTCCAGCGGGCCCGGGTACGGGGCATCGCCCTGCGCGCCGAGGGCCTCGCCCCCGCCGAACACGCCACCCACCAGCTGACCTTCGACCCGACGGACGAGAAGACCCGGCGGATCGAGGCGGTGGCGGACCGGGCCCGGGCGAAGTACGGGCCACGGGCGATCCTCCCGGGCTCACTGGCGGCCTGAGCGTTCCGGGGCCAGGACAGTGCCGCCCCGCACGACGGTGACGACACATCACTTTTTACCGACGCGTAACTTCCCAGCCGAGGCTACCCGTGCGTAGCTTGGCTGGAGAGCATCCCCACTTGTGGTCCGGACCGCAGGGCACAGCACCCCCACCTTCCCCTTGAGCCGCAAGGAGATCGCCCGATGCTGCCCGCGAAGTCCTGGAAGCGCACGGTCAGAGCGCTGTCCGTCCTGCTTCTCACCGCCGCCGCCACCCTCGCTCCCACCGCCGCCGCCCAGGCGGACACCGCCCCCAGCCGTGGCTGGAACGACTTCTCCTGCAAGCCGTCCGCCGCGCACCCGCGGCCCGTCGTCCTCGTCCACGGCACCTTCGGGAACTCCGTCGACAACTGGCTGGCCCTCGCCCCCTACCTGGTCGACCGGGGCTACTGCGTCTTCTCCCTCGACTACGGCCAGCTGCCGGGCGTCCCCTTCTTCAACGGGCTCGGCCCCATCGCCGCCTCCGCCGGACAGCTCGACACCTACGTCGACCGGGTCCTCGCCGCCACCGGCGCCCCCGAGGCCGACCTCGTCGGGCACTCGCAGGGCGGCATGATGCCCCGCTGGTACCTCAAGTTCCTCGGCGGGGCCGAGAAGGTGAACACGCTCGTCGGCATCGCCCCCGACAACCACGGCACCACCCTGCTCGGCCTCACCAAGCTCCTGCCGTACTTCCCCGGCGCCGAGGACCTCATCAGCTCCACGACCCCGGGCCTCGCCGACCAGATCGCCGGCTCGGCCTTCATCACCCAGCTCAACGAGGGCGGCGACACCGTGCCGGGCGTCCGGTACCACGTCATCGCGAGCCAGTACGACGAGGTCGTCACCCCGTACCGCTCCCAGTTCCTGACCGGCCCGAACGTCACCAACGTCCTCATCCAGGACAAGTGCGCGCTCGACCTGTCCGAGCACGTGGCGATCGGCACGGTGGACCGGGTCACCTTCCACGAGGTCGCCAACGCCCTCGACCCGGCCCACGCGACCCCGACCACCTGCCTCTCGGTCGTCGGCTAGCGGGTCCGGCGCCGCCGGGCCGTGCCGAAGAGCACCGCCGCACCGAGCGCGAGCACGGCGGCGCCACCGACCGCGAGATACGGGGTGGTGGCGTCGCCGCCCGTCTCGGCGAGCTCCACACCGGAACCCGAACCGGCGGCGGGGGCGGGCGCGTTGGGAGCCGGCTCGTGAGCGGGGGCGGTGGTCGCCGTCGCCGCGTCACCGCCGCTCGTGTGCCCGCCGTGCCCGCCGTGCTCGACGGAGGACTCGCCCTCGCCGGCCTCGATCTGCTCGTCGGTGGGTGCGGAGGCCGTGGGCGCGGAGGACGCGGGCGCGGGGGCGGCGGTCGCCGGGGCCGTACCGCCGCCGTCCTGCCCGAACACCACGTCCGAGCAGGTGTAGAAGGCCTCGGGGGAGTCGGAGCGCTGCCAGATCGAGTAGATGAGATGGCGGCCGGACTTCTTCGGCACGGTCCCCCGGAACACGTAGTCCCCGTTCTGCATCCCCGGGTCGGTCACCGTCACGAACGGCTGCTCCTCCAGGTCCGACCACTTCAGCGGCTTCGACGGGTCGTACCCGTCCTTCGTCACGTACAGCGCGAACGAGCCCTTGTGCGGGGCGGTCCCCTTGTAGCGGAACGTGTGCGATCCGGAGGTCATGGCGCTCGCCGGCCAGTCGGCCCGCGCCAGGTCGAGGCCCCGGTACTTGTCGTTGCCCGCGCTGCACAGCTTGCCGTCCGGGATCAACTGCCGGTGCTGCCCCGCGGCGTCGGCGATGTTCACCGCGTTCCAGTCGTAGAACGCCTGCGCCCCGCTCGCCGCCACGGCCGCCTTGCACGCCGCCGACTTCGGCGCCTCGGGCCCCTCCGCGTAACAGGCCGCGACCCGGCTCACCGGATCGGTCATCGACCCGTGCGCGAACGCCCCGGGCGCGACGGCGAGCCCGGACAGGACCAGAGCGGCGGTGGCGGCGGCTGTCGTCGTACGGCGAGAGGTCATGGGGGGACAACTCCTTCACGAGGGTGTGAGTGGGGGGTTGCCGAGCAAACTAGCCCCGGAAGAAGCACGGAAGACGGGCCTTAGGGCCGCGTTAAGGCGGGCGTAAGAGCCCTCTCAGGAACTGCTAGCCCAGCCGTCGGTAGCGGCGTTCCGGGCGGCCCGTGCCGCCGTAGCGGAGGGTGACCTCCGCGCGGCCCGTCTCCGCGAAGTACTCCAGGTAGCGGCGGGCGCTCACGCGGGACAGGGAGCCCGCTTCGGCGCACTCCGTGGCCGAGAGGCCCTCCGGGTGGGCGCGGAGGACCGAGTCGACCAGGTCGGCCGTGTGCGCGGCGAGGCCCTTCGGGAGCTCGCGGGAGCCGCGGGGGCGCGTGCCGAAGATCTGGTCGACGTCCTCCTGGCGGGCCTCGTCGAGCTCGTCGAGGCGGCTGCGCAGGGAGGCGACGTGGCGCAGCTGCTCGTGCAGGGCGGCCTGGGTGAACGGCTTGATCAGATAGTGCAGGGCGCCCGCACGGAGGGCCGAGCGGATCGTGCCCACGTCACGGGCGGCCGTGATGAAGAGCGCGTCCATGCCCAGACCCGCCGCGCGCAGCTCCCGCAGCACCCGGACCCCGTCCATGTCGGGCAGGAAGACGTCGAGCAGGACCAGGTCGGGGCGGAGCCGCTCGGCCGCGCGGAGCGCCTCGGCGCCGCTGTGCGCGACCCCGGCCACGGTGAAGCCCGCCACCGCCGACACGTAGCGGCAGTGCAGCTTGGCGACCATGAAGTCGTCGTCCACGACCAGCACCTTCGTCACGCCGACCCACGCTAGGTCCCGACCACAACGACCACAACGTCCGTTGATTGCGGAAGAGAGACAGCTTCTTAACGCGAGGGCAACATGTGGGCCACCTCACACCCCCATTTCCCTCCTACCTGAGAGGCGGCACACGTGCGGTTGCGCACCCCCTTCGCCCTCCTCGGGGCTGCTCTCCTGGTGCTCGTCGGCCCGCCGCTGCTCAGCCCGGGCACCGGCTCCGACACGGGCACCGCGATACCCGGCCTGCGCTTCATGGTCCCCAACACCCCCGGCGGCGGATACGACATCACCGCCCGCACCGCAGCGAAGAACGTCGAGGAAGCCGGCCTCACCGGCGACGTCGAGGTCTTCAACCTGCCCGGCGCGGGCGGCACCGTCGGCCTCACCCGGCTCGTCGGCGAACGCGGCAACGGCCGCCTCGCCATGTCCATGGGCCTCGGCGTCGTCGGCGCCGTCCACACCAACAAGACGCCCAGGACCCTCGCCGACACCACTCCGATCGCCCGGCTCACCGAGGAGCAGGACATCGTCGTGGTCGGCAAGGACTCCCCGTACAAGACGATCCAGGACCTCCTCACGGCCTGGAAGAAGGACCCCGGCAAGCTGCCCGTCGGCGGCGGCTCCTCGCCCGGCGGGCCCGACCACCTCGCCCCGATGCTGATGGCCCAGGCCGCCGGGATCGCGCCGAAGGACGTCAACTACGTGCCCTTCGACGGCGGCGGCGAGCTCCTCGCCTCCATCCTCGGCAACAAGGTCGGCTTCGGCGTCTCCGGCGTCGGCGAGTACCTCGACCAGATCAAGGCGGGGGAGCTGCGCCTCCTCGCCGTCACCGGCCCCCGGCGCGTGCCGGGCCTCGACGCCCCCACGCTCCGCGAGGCCGGCCTCGACACCGAGTTCACCAACTGGCGCGGCATCGTCGCCCCGCCCGGCCTCTCCGACGCCGAACGCGACAAGCTCGTCGCCCTCGTGACCGGGCTGCACGGCTCCCCGCAGTGGCGCGAGTCGCTGAAGACCCACGGCTGGAACGACGCCTTCCTGCCCGGCGCGGAGTTCGGCACCTTCCTCACCGAGCAGGACCGCCGGGTCGGCTCCGTCCTCAAGGAGCTGGGGCTGTGACCACCACCGAGAAGACGTCCGTGACGACCCCGGCGAAGAGGACCCTGCCGCGCGGGCGCTCCGAACTCGGCGTCGGCGCCCTCCTGTTCCTCCTCGGGATCCTCGTCCTCACCGACGCCCTCACCCTCGACGCCGACGTCGCGGGACGCGGCCCCGTCGGACCCGCCACCGTCCCCCTCGTCGTCGGCTGCGGCCTCCTCGCCGTCGCCGTCCTCCTCACCGTCGACGTGCTCCGCGGCGGCCGGGGCGAGGCCGAGGGCGGCGAGGACATCGACCTGACCGAACCCGCCGACTGGCGCACCGTCCTGCTCCTCACCGGCGTCTTCCTCGGCTTCGCCGTCCTCATCGGCCCCCTCGGCTTCCCCATCGCCGGCGCCCTCCTCTTCTGGGGCGCGGCCTACGCCCTCGGCAGCCGCCACCTCCACCGCGACCCGCTGATCGCCGCCGTCCTCTCGCTCCTCACCTACGCCGTCTTCGACCAGCTGCTCGGCGTCCCGCTGCCCGGCGGCCCGCTGATGGGAGTGATCTGACCCATGGATTCCCTGAACTCCCTCATCGACGGCTTCGGGACCGCCCTCACCCCGATGAACCTGCTGTGGGCCGCCATCGGCGTGCTCCTCGGCACCGCCATCGGCGTCCTGCCCGGCATCGGCCCCGCCATGGCCGTCGCCCTGCTCCTGCCGGTGACGTACGGGCTCGAACCGACCGGCGCGTTCATCATGTTCGCCGGCATCTACTACGGCGCCATGTTCGGCGGCTCCACCACCTCGATCCTGCTCAACACCCCCGGTGAGAGCGCGGCCGTCGTCGCCGCCATCGAGGGCAACCCGATGGCCAAGTCCGGGCGCGGCGCCCAGGCCCTCGCGGCCGCCGCCGTCGGTCACTTCGCCGGCGGCATGATCGGCACGATCCTGCTCGTCGTCCTCGCCCCGACCGTCGCCGCGCTCGCCGTCGACATCGGCGCCCCCGACTACCTCGCCCTCATGGTCCTCGCCTTCATCGCGGTGACCTCGATCCTCGGCTCCTCCCGCATCCGCGGCCTCGCCTCGCTGCTCATCGGCCTCACGATCGGTCTGGTCGGCCTCGACCAGATGACCGGCCAGCAGCGCCTGACCTTCGGTTCGCTCCAGCTCGCCGACGGCATCGACGTCGTCATCGTCGCGGTCGGTCTCTTCGCGATCGGCGAGGCCCTCTGGGTCGCCGCGCACCTGCGCCGCACCTCGGGGGAGGCCATCCCGGTCGGCCGTCCCTGGCTCGGCAAGGACGACGTACGCCGCACCTGGAAGTCCTGGCTGCGCGGCCCGCTCATCGGCTTCCCGTTCGGCGCGATCCCGGCCGGCGGCGCGGAGATCCCGACCTTCCTCTCGTACGTCACGGAGAAGCGCCTCTCGAAGCACAAGGACCAGTTCGGCAAGGGCGCCATCGAAGGCGTCGCAGGTCCCGAGTCCGCCGCCTCGGCCTCCGCCGCCGGCACGCTCGTCTCCATGCTGACCCTCGGGCTGCCCACGACGGCCGTCGCCGCCGTGATGCTGGCCGCGTTCCAGCAGTACGGCATCCAGCCCGGGCCGCTGCTCTTCGAGCGGGAACCCGAGCTGGTGTGGGGCCTGATCGCCTCGCTGTTCGTCGGCATGGTGCTGCTGCTCGCGCTCAACCTGCCGCTCGCGCCCGTCTGGGCCAAGCTGCTGCGCATCCCGCGCCCCTACCTGTACGCCGGCATCCTCTTCTTCGCCGCCGTCGGCGCGTACGCGGTGGGCGGCGAGGCCTTCGACCTGATCGTGCTGCTCGTCATCGGTCTGATCGGCCTCGGGATGCGGCGCTACGGCCTTCCGGTGCTGCCGGCGGTCATCGGCGTCATCCTCGGCCCGGCCGCCGAACAGCAGCTGCGCCGCGCCCTCCAGATCAGTGACGGCGCCCTGACGGGCCTGGTGAACACCCCGTTCTCGGTCACCGTCTACACGGTCGTGCTGGTGCTGCTCGCCTGGCCGCTGGTGAGGAGGGCGAGCGCCGGGCGCACCGCGCACTGACCGTACGACCGTATGCGTACCGGCGTTCCAACTCGCCCCCGATGGGGTGAGTTTCGGACGGTCGGCGGCCGGATCCGGTATCCCTGGCGGGCAGCCTCTTCCCCCCACACCCGAAGGGACCCCACCCATGCGCGTCCGCCTCGTCCTCGCCGCCGCGGCCCTGCTCACCGCCGCCGTCGCCCCTCTCGCCCACGCGGGAGGGGCCGACGGCCTGACCGTCGACACGTACGGGACCCTCGCGGCCGACGCGACGGTCACCGTCTCCGGTACGTACCGCTGCCTCGACGACAGCGAGGGGCCGGTCTTCGTCAGCTCCACCCTCAAGCAGGGCAGCCGCTCCACCGGCATCGGCGGCACCCGTGCCGTCTGCGACGGGCACCTGCACAGCTGGGCCAACAGCGCCGTCGTGAAGGACCCCGCCTACCGGCCCGGCGCCGCCCGGGTCGAGGCCACCCTGCTGCAGCTCAGGGCCGGCGAGTCGGGCCTGCCGCTCCCAGGCTTCCTCGCCCGGGAGCAGGCGGACGTCGAACTGCGCTAGCGGGGAGGGTCGAGCGGGCGGTCGTCGGACCGCGTGGGGCAGGCGGGTCGAGCGGCTCGTCTCCGTCCCCGCCAGGTCCGCACGTCGAGCGGGCGGTCGTCGTTCCGCGTCAGCCCAGCAGCTCGATCAGGCCCTCACGGCCGAGCACCTCCAGTTCGTCCAGGGCCACCACGGCACGGGCCGCCGCCTCCGGGTCGGAGGCGGCGAGACCGCTCGCCGCGAACTCGTCCTCGTCGAGCCGCAGCACCTCGCTGCCGTCAGCCGACACCCACAGGTCCAGGTCCAGGTCCTCGACCACCACCCCGGAACCGTCGATCACGGCCGGCCGGGTGATGTCGCAGTACCACCCCTTCAGGGCGCCGTCGGCCGACCACACCTCCTTGACCGTGAACCAGCGGTCGCGCCAGTAGTGCTCCACGAACACATCACCCGGCTCGAACCGCACGAAGCCGAAGTCCCGCACCCCCTCGGCCGCCCACGGGGCGCGCACCGAGAGCCGGGCGCCCTCCTCCCTGAGCACCTCGGCGGGGTAGCGGATCTTCGTCCGGCCCGCCTTCGTCAGGGTGATCTCAACCGATCGTCCGGACATACCGCACCTCCGTCGCGCCGATCTCGTAACCGAACCACTCGTTGATCGCCAGCATCGGCCCGTTACCGGCGTCGTTCCCCGTGAACGCCTCCACGCAGCCCGCGGCCCTGGCCCGGTGCAGGGAGGCGTTCTTGGCGAGCTTCGCGAGCCCACGCCCGCGGAACGCCGGCGCGGTGCCGGTCATCCCCGAGGCGTACCGGCCCAGACCGTCGGTCTGCGCCGCGCTGAACGCCGCCGGCACCCCGTCCACCAGCGCGACCGTCGTCAGAGCCCGGTCGAGCAGGGGATGCTCCCAGGTGGTCTCCCGCCAGTGCGCGTAGTCCGCCAGCTCCACGCCCACGTCGCCCGGCTCGTCCGCCGTCGTCACCGCGTCCAGCTCGAACAGCGGCCGCGGGTCGGCGGCGAAGTCCTCGGCCGTGCGCAGCTCGACACCGGCCGGCGGGTCCTGCAGCGGCGGCAGTTCGGCCGTCGTCAGGTCGAGCCGGAGGAAGTGCGCGGACCGGCTGGACGTGTAGCCGCGCCGCCCGGCCCAGGCGTGGTTCGCGGGCTCGTCCAGGACCCAGCTGTACACCGTCCGCGCGCCCCGCTCCGCGAGGTACTCCTCGGCGGCGCGCAGCAGCAGCGTCCCCGCGCCGAGCCCCAGCCGCGCGGGGTCCACGTACACGTTGGCGTAGCCGATGCCGGGCCTCGGCGCGTCGTGCGCGATGCCCACCTGGGCGGTCCCGACGATCCCGCCGTCCTCGGTCACGGCGACCAGCGGGCGGTAGTGGCTGTCGGGGTGGGCGTGCGCCCAGTCGAAGGCGAGCTGCTCGGCGGTCGCGAGCATGAAGGGCAGCGCTGCCCGGCGGACCCGGGCGAAACCCTCGGCGTCCGGGGCCCGTACATCACGGACGATCACAGTCATGGGGTGGCACGCTACGGGCGCTTGACGCACGGCCGCCTCCCATTTTCCGGTGGGGTGGGGGCAGAATCGGCGGGGTGACACTCACCATCGCTGTGGACCACGGATCCACCACCGCTCCCTACGAACAACTGCGAGCCCAGATCTCGGAGCGGGCCCGGTCGGGCAGACTGCCGGTCGGATACAAGCTGCCGACGGTACGGGGGCTCGCGGAGCAGCTGGGCCTCGCCGCGAACACGGTCGCCAAGGCGTACAAGGCCCTGGAGGCGGACGGAGTCATCGAGACGCGCGGCCGGCACGGCACGTTCGTCGCCGCCGCGGGTGACGCGGCGACCCGCCGGGCCGCCACCGCCGCCGCCCAGTTCGCGGAGGAGGCCCGCCGCCTGGGCCTCAGCCGCGAGGCCGCGGAAGCCGCGCTGAGCGAGGCCCTGCGGGCGGCGTACGACGACTGACGGGTTCAGCGAGGCCTTTGCGGGCGGCGTACGCCGACTGACGGGTTCAGCGAGGCCCTTGCGGGCGGCGTACGCCGACTGACGGGTTCAGCGAGGCCCTTGCGGGCGGCGTACGCCGACCGACGGTTCAGTGAGGCCCTACCGGCGGCGGACGACGACCGACGGTCACAGGTAGAGACCCGCCCCCGCCGTACGGGGCTCCGGAAGGTCCGCCGAGGGCGTGCCGCGGCGGAGCGCGAACAGCTCCGCCAGCGTCGCGCCCTCGCGGGGCACGCCCTCCTCGTGGCCGAGCCACTCCACCGACTCGGCCCGGCTCAGCGGTCCGACCTCGATGCGGGACAGGCAGCGGCCGGGCCGGACCACCGCCGGGTGCAGCCGCTCCAGGTCCTCGTTGGTGGTGACGCCGACCAGGACGTTGCGCCCCTGGCCGAGGAGCCCGTCCGTCAGGTTGAGCAGCCGTGACAGGGCCTGCCCCGCGGTGTGCTTCGCCCCGCCCCTGATCAGCTCGTCGCAGTCCTCCAGGAGCAGCAGCCGCCAGCGCTCCGACGTGCCGTCGTCCTCGCCGATGGCGATGTCCATCAGATAGCCGATGTCGTTGAAGAGCCGCTCGGGATCGAGCACGCAGTCCACCTGGCACCAGTCCTGCCAGGACCGGGCCAGGGTCCGCAGCGCCGAGGTCTTGCCGGTGCCCGGCGGGCCGTGGAGCAGCAGGAGCCGGCCGGTGATGTCCTCCGGGGTCACCTTCATCAGCCGGTCCATCGACTCGGCCACGGACGCCGAGTAGTTGGGCCGGACCTCCCCCCAGGTCCCGGCGCTGATCCGGCGGGTCATCCGGCGCGGTCCGCGCTGCGGAGCCACGTACCAGAAGCCCATCGTCACGTCGTCGGGCTCCGGCTCCGGTTCGTCCTTCGCGCCCTTCGTGGCCTCGGCGAGGATCCGCTGGGCGAGCTCCGGGTCGGTCGCGGTCACGGTCACGTGCGCGCGCCGGTTCCAGCGGGAGGAGAGGATCGTCCAGCCCTCGCCCTCGGCGAGCACGGAGCTGCGGTCGTCCTCCTTCGCCGCCCGCAGCACCCTGGCGCCGTCCGGCAGCAGCGTCGCGTCGGTCTTCGCCGGGTCCACGGTGGTGCTGTGCGCGTGCGGCTGCTCGCCGGTCGCGAACCGGTCGAGGAACAGCGCGTCCAGGACGTCCCCGGGGGAGTCGCTGTCGTCGAGGTTGACGATGACGGGCAGTGAGGCGGCGGGCGTCGGCGGGTGGGGAGTGGACGGTGCGGCGGGGGTGTCGGACATGACGCTCATGATCGGGCAAGCGTCGGGGGCGCGCACCGGGTTTTGCGGGCGCCCCGAATGGCCGGATATCGATGCTCCCTGACGGAGGATCAGCCGCGACCCACTCCCACTTTTGACATGAACACTTCCGGCCGGACCGATCCGATGCTACTACCTGGTAACGCAGAGATCCTGCTACAGGGAGGTTCCATGAGACTGTCCCGATTTGCCGCCCTTTCGTCCTCGCTCCTCCTCGGTGCCGTCCTCGCCCTCACCGGGGCGGGCGCCGCCCAGGCCGCCGAGACCGCCGCACTCGACTACGTGGCCCTGGGGGACTCGTACTCCTCCGGTGTCGGCGCCGGGAGTTACGACAGCGCCAGCGGCGACTGCAAGCGCTCCACGAAGGCGTACCCGGTCCTCTGGAAGAACGCGAACGCCCCCTCCTCGTTCGCCTTCACCGCCTGCTCGGGCGCCCGAACGGGTGATGTGACCGCGAATCAGCTCGGACCCCTCTCGGCCGCCACCGACCTGGTCTCCATCACGATCGGGGGAAATGACGCCGGTTTCGCCGACGTCATGACGACCTGTGTGCTCCAGTCCGAGTCCACCTGCATCAACCGAGTGAATCAGGCCAAGGCCTACGTGGACTCCACGCTCCCCGGCAAGCTCGACTCCGTCTACAACGCCATCAGCAGCAAGGCGCCCGCCGCCCACGTCGTCGTCCTCGGCTACCCGCGCTTCTACCAGCTCGGCGGCAGCTGCATCGCCGGCCTGAGCGAGACCGAGCGCAGCGCCATCAACAACGCCGCCGACTACCTCAACGCGGCCACCGCCAAGCGCGCGGCCGACCACGGCTTCACCTTCGCCAGCGTCGTCCCCGCCTTCACCGGACACGAGATCTGCTCCGGCTCCGCCTGGCTGCACAGCGTCAACTGGCTCAACATCGGCGAGTCGTACCACCCGACCGCCGCCGGACAGTCCGGCGGCTACCTGCCCTCGTTCAACGGGGTGCTGTAGCCGGCCCGCCGGGCTCCGCCGGAGCGGTGCTCGTGGCACCGCCCGGCTCCGGCCCGGTCCCCGGCCCGTCGTCCCGTACCGCCTGATACGTCAACGCACCCGCGATCAGCAGCGCCCCGACCAGCCCGGCCACCAGGACGGGCCACCGGCGGGGCGCTGTCCGCGCCGGGCGTGCCGGCCGGGAAGGCGCGGGCGACGTCCCGGCGGTGCCGTCGTCGCCCCCGCCGGTACGGGGCGGGGCCGAGGCGTCCACCGTCTCCCCGGTCCTCGGCGCACCGCCCTCCGCCACCCGGCGCAGCTCCCGCTCCACCTGATCGGCCGTCACGGCCAGTTCGTCGCCCGTCAGTTCGTCGAGCACGGCGCCCAGCGGCCCCGACCGGTCGTCCGCCGCGGCCTCCAGAAGCGCCCCGACGGAGCGCAGCTCCGCCTCCGGGCCGGCGTCTTCGTCCGGCGCGCCGCCGAAGCCGGTGACCACGACCCGCCCGTCGTTCGAGAGCAGCACCTGTCCCGGCGTCACGCCCCGGTGCGGCACGCCCGCCTCCCGCGCCGCCCGCAGGCCGGCGAGGACCTCGGCGCCGACGCGCGCGGCCTCCCGCGCGGGCAGCGGCCCGTCCGCGTCCAGGGTCTCGGCGAGGGTGAGGCCGCGGACCAGCTCCGTCACCACCCACGGCCGGCCGTCCTCGGTGACCACACCGAGGACCCGTACGACGGAGGGGTGGGAGATCCGGGCGGCGGCCCGCGCCTCCCGCTCGCGCCGCGCGTGGAACAGGGGCACCTCGTCCGCCGGCAGCCCGGCCGGGGCGCGGAGCTCCTTGAGGGCC
The DNA here is from genome assembly GCF_040295385.1 of Streptomyces sp. NPDC002825. Taxonomy (NCBI): domain Bacteria; kingdom Bacillati; phylum Actinomycetota; class Actinomycetes; order Kitasatosporales; family Streptomycetaceae; genus Streptomyces; species Streptomyces sp. NPDC002825. Next base: position 70,736 of record NZ_JBEOVH010000030.1, on the reverse strand, counting down.
ACCTCGCGCCGGTCCGTCTCGTCCAGGGCACGCCAGACGGTGCCCGTAGCCCCCTCGGCGAGGACGTCGAGAAGCCGGTAACGACCCGCGATCACCGTCATGGATCCACGGTAGCCGAGGGGCGTCCGCACGGCCCCCGTCCGGCGCGGGTCCCTCGCCGGACGGTCCGGACGATCTTGGTGGTGGAGATCACACCCGTCCGGGTGTCCGTGGATGACGGTCCGGGGTGCAGGATGGTTCGTGATGGTTCGGCAGGTGTTCGAGTGCTGTCCAACTCGCCCTGGAATCAGATGGATTCGGACAGTGACCGTCAACCCCCGTACGAGTGCGGTGAATCCCGCCGCCGGGATACACGGGTGTCACGATGGGGCGATAGGGTTAACCTGCCCGGGCCGGGTGCCCTTGTACGGGTGGGGAGTGACATGGAACAGATAGCAATGCGCAGCAGGCCGCGAGTGCCTGCCATCACCTGCGGGAGCAGCGCGACCAGTTCGCGACTCGACCGCCATCTCGCGGTGCTCGGCGGCCCCGCCGTGCCCCAGCGCGACGTGGCCGAGGCGACGCTGCTCATGCGGGAACTGACGACGCGTACGCACGAGGCGCCGGTGCACGGTCACCGCAGCCGCAGCGCGCGGGTCTCGCTCTTCGCCCCGCTCCGCCGCCTGCGCCGCTCGCTCTTCGGCACGCGCCGCTAGCCCGAACCTCCCGGCCGCCCGTACGGCCCCGACCACGACCCCGCCGGACGTGTCCCCGCCCGTCCGGCCTCCGTCGTGCCCGGAGCGGCCCGCACCGCTCCCCGTCAGGCGATCACCCCCGCGCTCCGCAGCTCCTTCAGCTCCGCCTCCGGCACCCCGAGCTCGGTGAGCACCTCGTCCGTGTCCTGGCCGAGCGCAGGGATCCGGTCCATCCGTGGCTCCGGCGCGTCCGGGAACACGATCGGCGGCAGCAGCGCACGCAGCGGCCCCACCGGCGACTCCACCTCCCGCCACCGGTCACGGGCCGTCAGCTGAGGATGGTCCGCCAGCTGCGCCACCGAGTTGAGCCGGGCGCAGGCGATGCCCGCCGCGTCCAGCCGGGCCAGCGCCTCGTCCGCCGTCAGCGGGGCGAGCGCCGCCGCGACCACCGCGTCCGTCGCCCCGCGCCCCGCGACCCGCGCCGTGTTCGTCGCGAACTCCGGGGCCTCGGCGAGTTCGGGCCGGCCGAGGACCTGTCCGGCGAGCCGCCGCCACTCCCGGTCGTTCTGCACGGAGAGCAGCACCAGGCCGCCGTCCGCCGTCGGATAGGCGTCGTACGGCGCGATCACCGCGTGCGCGAGCCCCGTGCGCGCCGGGGGAGTGCCCCCGTGCATCCCGTGGTGCAGCGGATGCCCCATCCACTCGGCCAGCGAGTCGAGCAGCGAGACCTCCACCGGACCGCCCCGGCCGGTCGTGCCGCGCCGGACGAGGGCCGCGAGGACGCCGGAGAACGCGTACATCCCGGCCGCGATGTCGGCGGCCGGGATCCCCGACTTGACGGGCTGCTCGGGCGTGCCGGTCACCGACACGAGCCCCGCCTCGCACTGGACGAGCATGTCGTACGCCCGCTTGTGCGCGTACGGTCCCTCCGCCCCGTACCCCGAGACGTCCACCGCGATCAGCCACGGGTGCGCGGCGCACAGGGTGGCGGCGTCGAGTCCGAGGCGGGCCGCCGCGCCCTGCGCCAGGTTCTGTACGAAGACGTCGGCGCCGGCCACCATCTTCCGGACGAGCGCCAGGCCCCGGGGGTCCTTGAGGTCGACCGCCACCGACTCCTTGCCGCGGTTGCACCACACGAAGTGCGAGGCGAGGCCCCCGGCGGCGGTGTCGTAACCGCGGGCGAAGTCCCCGCCGTCGGGGCGCTCGATCTTGACGACGCGGGCGCCGAGGTCGGCGAGCTGGCGGGTGGCGAAGGGCGCGGCGACGGCCTGCTCGACGGCGACGACGGTGACCCCGGCGAGGGGGAGCGGCTGAGTGCCGTGCGGCAGTGGCTGGGTGCTCATGACCGTTCTGCCTACCGTGCCCGGCCGGTCCTTGTCATCAGGGGCTGCGTCACCCCCGGGCGTACCTGCGCACCGCCGCCGGAGCGAAGACGGCGAGCAGGCCGAGCGACCAGAGCAGCGCGCCCGCGACCGGGTGGGCCACCGGCCAGGCCGCGTCCGCCGGGGCGGGCGCGTTGCCGAAGAGCTCGCGGACCGCCGTGGTGACGGCCGAGAGGGGATTCCACTCGGCGACCGTGCGCAGCCAGTCGGGCATGCCGTCCGTGGGGATGTACGCGTTGGAGAGCAGCGGCAGCATGAAGGTGGCGCTGCCGAGCTGCCCGGCCGCCTCCTCGCTCTTCGAGGCCAGGCCGAGGAGGATGCCGATCCAGGTCGTCGCGAAGCGGAAGAGGAGCAGCAGGCCGAAGGCGCCCAGCGCCTCGGGGAGCGTGCCCTCGGTCCGCCAGCCCATGGCGACGCCGACCAGGATCAGCGGGACCGTGCCGACGGCGCTCGCGAGGAGGTCGGCGAGTGCCTGCCCGAGGGGGACGGCGGCCCGGCTCACCGGCATGGTCCGGAAGCGGTCCATGACACCCCGGTGCGCGTCCTGCGCGGCCTGGAACATGCCCGTCATCAGGCCGCCCGCCGCCGTCGCCACGAGCATGCCGGGCACCAGGAAGGCCCGGTATTCCGGGCCGGGCGCGGCGAGCGCGCTGCCGAAGACGTAGCCGAAGAAGAGCAGGAAGACGATCGGCATCGTCTGCGTCATGACGGTGATCGAGGGGGCGTGCCGGATCCGCCGGAGGTGGCGGCCGAGGACGGCGGTCCCGTCGTGCACGAGGGCGCTCACGCGACGAGCTCCTTCCGGTGGGTGAGGCGCAGGAACACCTCGTCGAGGGTGGGCGGACGCAGGGAGGCGTCGACGAGGTGGACCCCGGCCGCGTCGATCTCCCGGACGATCCGGGGGAGGGTGAGGGTGGTGTCCGTGGTCACCGCGCCGACCGTGCGCCGCTCGGCGTCCAGGACGGGGGCCGCACCGGTCAGCTGGTCGAGGACGGCCGCGGCCGCTTCGAGGGCGGACGGGTCGGCGACGACGACCTCGGCGTAGCTGCCGACGAGGGCCTTCAGTTCGGCCGGGGTGCCGCGCTGGGCGGCCCGCCCCTCGTCGATCAGGACGATGTCGTCGGCGAGCTGGTCGGCCTCCTCCAGGTACTGGGTGGTCAGCAGTACGGTCGTGCCCTCGGCGGCCAACTCCCGTACGGCGTCCCAGATCCCGTTGCGGCTGTGGGGGTCGAGTCCGGTGGTCGGCTCGTCGAGGAAGAGCACGCGCGGCGGTACGAGGAGGCTCGCGGCCAGGTCGAGGCGGCGGCGCATGCCGCCGGAGTAGGTGCGGGCGGGCCGTCCGGCGGCGGCGGTCAGGCCGAAGCGGTCGAGGAGTTCGTCGGCGCGGGAGCACGGGGCGCGCAGGAGCCGGGCGAAGAGCCGCAGGTTCTCGGCGCCGGAGAGGTCGCCGTCGACGGAGGCGTACTGCCCGGTGACCGCGATCCGCTTCCGCACCCCCGCCGGGTCGCGCACCACGTCGTGTCCCGCGACCGTCGCGCTGCCCGCGTCGGGGGCGACCAGGGTGGTGAGGACGCGGACGGCGGTGGTCTTGCCGGCGCCGTTGGGGCCGAGCACACCGCAGACCGTGCCCTCGGGGACGGCGAGGTCGAGGCCGCGCAGGGCGTGGACGTCGCCGTAACGCTTCCGCAGGCCTTCACTAAGTACAGCGTACGTAGTCGTCATGGCGCGACCCTACCCCACTACGTACGGCGTACGTAACTACGATGGTGAGCGAGGTGATGATCCATGGCGGGCCGAGCGGCCGAACCGGAAGTGATCTGGGCGCGCCCTGAGCGCACGGGCCGCGGCCCCAAACCGGCCTACAGCCGCCGGGACATCGTGGCCGCGGCCGTCCGCATCGCCGACGCCGACGGCATCGACGCGGTCTCCATGCGCCGCGTCGCCGCCGAACTCGGCTGCGGCACCATGTCGCTCTACAACTACGTCCCCCGCAAGGAGGACCTGTACGAGCTGATGGTCGACGCGGTCAGCGGCGAGTACGAGCTCCCCGAGGAGCCGAGCGGCGACTGGCGCGCCGACATGACCGCGATCGCCCACCAGACCCGCGCGATCATGTACCGCCACCCCTGGCTGGCCCGGGTGATGACCACCGCCTACGGCTTCAGCCCCAACGCCCTGCGGTTCCTGGAGTGGTGCCTCGGCTGCCTCGCCCCGCTCGACCAGCCCGCCGGCCTCAAGATGCAGCTGATCGCCATGGTCAACGGCACGGTCATGGCCACCGTCGCCAACGAGCAGGCCATCGCCGAACGCGCCCGCGGACTGCCCTGGTCCGAGGCCGAGGAGCAGGCCGTGCGCGGTGCCTACCTCATGGGGCAGGTCGCGACCGGCGCGTACCCGCACCTTGCCGCGCTGCTCGCCGAGGCGCCCGCAGCGCCCGTCGACGCGGACGAGATCTTCGCGATGACCATCGCCCGCCTCCTGGAGTCCTTCGCCCCGGGCGCGTGATCACAGCAGCATGAACTGGCCCTCCGGACCCTCCTCCTGATGGTCCAGGACGGAGGCGGGACGGCGGGACCAGGGCGGCACGGGGAGGATTCCGGCCGCTGCGAGGGCCGCCCTGCCGAGGCCTCCGGCTCCGTCTCCGAGCGCCGCCCGCTCCGGCTCCCGCGCCCCGAGCAGCGCGAGCACCGTGATCAGTTCGAGCAGCTCCGAGGTCCACTCCTGCGGCCAGGCGGCCGGTCCGATCGCCTCCAGGGAGCCGGGCTCCGCAGGGGCCGTCCGGTGCGCGAACCACTGCTCCAGGACCCGCACCCCGCCGACCCGGTACTCCCAGGCCTCCGCCGGTACGGGGGAGATCAGGCCCCCGCCGACGTCGAGGACCTCGGCCTCGGAGTCGTACGTCATCGTGGTCGGCCGCGCGGGGACCGCCGCGCGTACGTAGGGCCGGCGCCCGCCCGGAAGCCGGGGCCTCGTCCCGCTCAGGGCGCCGCGCAGCTGCACGTCGGCGAGCTCCCGGCCGAGCGCCACGCCCGCCGCCCACACCTCCGGGTCCGCGGGGAGCGGGACACGGCAGCCGGCGGGGGAGGGGAGCGCCGAGGCCGTGGTCCACGCCAGCCAGTCGTGGGCGTCGACCTCGCCCCCGTACCGCTTCCCGAGGAAGCCCAGGAGGCCGGGCGCGAGATTCGGCTCCCGGCCGTCGGGGCGCCGGAACAGCGGCCGGATGCGGCCCGGCCGGCCCGCCGGGGAGCGGCCCTCCGGCAGCGCCGCCGTCACCAGGAGCGCGGGACCGGCGGCCCCCGGCACGTACCCCTGCTCGACGGCGAAGAGCTGCGGCTCCCCGGCGACCCGCCACAGCTCCGGCCGTGCGGTGTCGATCAGCCGGTGGTCCGGCAGCAGCCACTGCTCGTCGAACGGACCGTGCGCCACCCGCACCGGCTCCGGGCACGGCCCCGACTCGCGGGCGAACCGCGCGGTGCCGGTCCGCTGACCGGGCAGCGCGCCGACCGCGCTCGCCTGGCTCCGCGCCCGGCTCGGCCGGAACAGCGCCTCCCGCTCGGCGCCCTCGGCGGCCACGAGCCGCTCCCAGCGGGACCGCAGGGTGCGCGCGTCGGGGGCGACGATCCAGGACCGCCCGAACCTCAGCGGGGCCACGGACCACGGCATCAGCTCGTCGAGGAGGGGCACGTCGTCGACAGCTCCGGGGGATTCCGTCACGCCCCGCATGCTAGACGAGCGCCGTCCGTACGGTGCCGGCGTCGGGCGCCCCGGGGCGGACCCGTCAGCGGCGCCCACGGCGGCGGCCCGCGGTCCGGCCCCTCGGTGTCGCCGCCGTCCCCGCCCGGATCCGGCAGGCACCAGCGCCCCGCGGGCGTCAGTGCGCCTCCACCGTCACCGTGAAGGAGAAGCGGTCGCCGCGGTAGCGGATGCGGGCCACGTCGACGACCCGGCCGTCCTCGTCGTAGGTCACGCCCGTGTAGTGGAGGATCGGGGAGAGCAGCGGGACCTGCAGCAGCCCCGCCGTCTCCGGGTCCGCGAGCCGGGCCTCGACCGTGTCCGTGATGCGGCTGATCCGCACCCCGACCACGTCCCGCAGCACCTTCGTCATCGGCCAGCGCTCCAGATCGGCCGGGTCGATCGCGGCGGCGAGCTCGGGCCGCACCGCGTTCTCCGCCCAGTTCGTCGGCTCGCCGCTCTCCCCGTCGCTGCGCAGCCGCCGGTACGCCACGACCTCCGGCACGTCCGGGAAGTACTCCGCGAGCTCCCCGGGCACCGGCTCCGTGCCGTGCCCGAGGACCGTCGTCCGCTCGCCCGACTGCTGGGCCACGATCGCGTCGATCGAGCCGAGCAGCCGGCGCGGGGTGGACCGCCGCGCGCCCGGCTCGATGAAGGTCCCGCGCCGCCGGTGCCGGCTGATCAGGCCCTCCTCCTCCAGTTCCTTGAGGGCCTGGCGCATGGTCAGCACGCTCACGCCGTAGTGGGCGGCGAGCTGCTCCTCGGTGGGCAGCCGCAGCGAGGCGTCGGGCGTGCGGCCCAGTATCGAGGCGCGCAGCGACTGCGAGACCTGATACCAGAGCGGCAGCTTGCGGTTCAGGACCAGCGAGTCGGGAGCGAAGGCGGTCACGGGTTCTCCGTACGAAGGCTACGGGCGTACGGCCGAGACATTACGGCCGGAAGTGGCGCTCAAGACCCTGCCATACGTCGTCGTATGCCTTCTGCAGGTGGTCGGCGGTCGCGGCCTGCGGGGTCGCGGTCACCGGCCAGCGGGTCTCGAACATGAAGGCCAGACCGTCGTCGATCTTCTGCGGCTTCAGCTCGGCGGCGCTCGCCTTGTCGAAGGTCTCCCGGTCGGGACCGTGCGCGGACATCATGTTGTGCAGCGAGCCGCCGCCCGGGACGAAGCCCCCCTTTCCGGCGGTCTTGGCGTCGTAGGCGCCCTCGATGAGGCCCATGTACTCGCTCATCACGTTCCGGTGGAAGTACGGCGGGCGGAAGGTGTCCTCGCCGACCAGCCAGCGCGGGGCGAAGACGACGAAGTCGACGCCCGCGAGGCCCGGGGTGTCGGAGGGCGAGGTGAGGACCGTGAAGATCGACGGGTCCGGGTGGTCGTACGAGATGGTGCCGATGACATTGAACCGGCGCAGGTCGTAGACGTACGGGGTGTGGTTGCCGTGCCAGGCGACGACGTCGAGCGGCGAGTGGCCGTACGTCGCCGACCAGAGGTTGCCGCAGTACTTGTTGACGACCTCGACCGGGCCCTCGACGTCCTCGTAGGCGGCGACGGGGGCGCGGAAGTCACGGGCGTTGGCGAGACCGTTGGCGCCGATCGGGCCGAGGTCGGGGAGCTGGAACGGAGCGCCGTAGTTCTCGCAGACGTAACCCCGGGCCGTCTCGTCCAGGAGCTCGACGCGGAAGCGGACGCCGCGCGGGATCAGCGCCACCTCCCCCGGGTGGGCGGCGAGCAGGCCCAGCTCGGTGCGCAGCAGGAGGCCGCCGCGCTCGGGGACGATCAGCAGCTCGCCGTCGGCGTCGCCGAAGACCCGCTCCATGGAGGCGTTGGCGTGGTAGAGGTGCACGGCCATGCCGGTGCGCTGCGTCGCGTCGCCGTTGCCGCCGAGGGTCCAGAGGCCGGCGAGCCAGTCGGTGCCGGGCGCCGGCTCGGGCAGCGGGTTCCAGCGCAGCCGGTTGGGGTCGGGCACGGTCTCGGTGAAGGGGGCGCCGGCGAGCGCGCCGTTGTCGATCCGGGTGAACGGCGGGTGCGCGGCCGAGGGGCGGATGCGGTAGAGCCAGGAGCGGCGGTTGTGGGACCGCGGCTCGGTGAAGGCGCTGCCGCTGAGCTGCTCGGCGTAGAGGCCGAGGGGGGCGCGCTGCGGCGAGTTACGGCCGTCCGGCAGTGCGCCGGGGACCGCCTCCGAGCTGTGCTCGTTGCCGAAACCGGTGCTGTAGGTGAGCGCCTCGGCCGTCTTCCTGGCCTGCTCCGTGGTCATCGACCGCTCCTGTCCTGAGCCCACAAGGGAATCCTATGGATGACCGTAGGATTCCGCGCGCCCTACGTCAACGGGGCATCTGCCCCCGGCCGGCCGTTCGGTGCGTGCACGAGGGGTCCAAAAAGGCTCCGGCCCCGCCCGCCTCCTCGTCGACGGCCGGGAGACCGCCCGCCTGTACGGCCCCCGGGACTACGTGCTGCCCGGCGCCCACAGCCCGACCGTCCGGCTCCACGCGGACGGGGGCGCCGGCGCCGGACTGCTGATCGCCTGAACCGGACCGGAGCGGCATCATGGACCCCGTGCCCCAGACCCCTGCCCGAACCCAGCCGGCCCTCCGCCGCGCCCCCGTGCAGCAGCGGAGCGCCGAGCGGCTGGCCCGGATCCTCGACGCCTGTGCCGTACTCCTCGACGAGACCGGGTACGAGCAGTTGAGCACCCGGGCCGTCGCCGACCGTGCCGGCGTCCCCATCGGTTCCGTGTACCGCTTCTTCGGCAACAAGCGGGCCATGGTCGCCGCCCTCGCCCACCGGAACCTCGACCGGTACGCCGAGCGGGTCTCGGAGCGGCTCGCCGGGGCGCCGATCCTCGACGCGCACGGTGCGATCGACGGCGTCCTCGACGAGTTCATCGAGATGAAGCGGACCGTCCCGGGCTTCGCGCTCGTCGACTTCGGCGTGCCCGCCGCCGCACCCGGAGAAGCCGCGGAGGGCGGCCCGGCCGACGGCTCGTCCGACGCCGTCATGGACGACCCCAACCGGCTCGTCGCCGAACGGATCTGCGCGCTCCTCGCCAGCCACCTGGGCCGCGCCGCCGACGAGGACCTGCACCGGAAGGTGCTCGTCGGCGTCGAGACCGCCGACGCCCTCGTACGGCTCGCCTTCCGCGCGGACCCCGCCGGAGACCCGGCGCTCGTCGCCGAGACGCGGTGCCTGCTCCACGCCTACCTGGCGCCCTCGCTCGCGTGATCTTCCGCAGGCCCCTCCCGCACGTGCCTACTGGTCGGTAGGCTCGGCGTCACCCGACGCACCCAGGGAGACGCCATGCCCACCGCCCTGCGCATCTGCCCCCTCTGCGAAGCGACCTGCGGACTCACCCTGACGCTCGACGGAAGCCGCGTCACCGGGGCGCGCGGCGACCGCGACGACGTCTTCAGCAAGGGGTTCATCTGCCCCAAAGGAGCCTCGTTCCCGGAGATAGACGCCGACCCCGACCGGCTCCGCACCCCGCTGGTCCGCAAGGACGGCAGACTCCAGGAGGCCACCTGGGCAGAGGCGTTCGACACGATCGCCGCCCGGATCCGGCCCCTCATCGAGGAGTACGGGCCGGACTCGGTGGGCATCGTCCTGGGCAACCCCAACGCGCACACCATCGCCGGCGCCCTCTACCCGCCCCTGCTGATCGGCGCGTTGGGCACCAGGAACCTCTTCACCGCCTCGACGCTCGACCAGATGCCCAAGCACGTCTCCAGCGGACTGCTCTTCGGGGACCCCTTCGCCGTCCCCGTGCCGGACCTGGACCGCACCGACCACCTGCTGATCCTCGGAGCCAACCCCCTGGACTCCAACGGCAGCCTGTGCACCGCCCCCGACTTCCCCGGCAGGCTCAAGGCACTGCGCCGGCGCGGCGGCACCCTCACCGTCGTCGACCCCCGGCGCACCCGCACCGCCCGCCTCGCCGACCGGCACGTCGCGATCCGCCCCGGCGCCGACGCACTGCTCCTCGCCGCCCTCGTCCACACCCTCTACGAGGAGGAGCTCACCGACCTCGGCCCGCTCGCCGCCCACGTGGAGGGTGTCGAGGAGGTGCGGGAAGCGGTGCGGGAGTTCAGCCCCGAGGCGGTCGCCGCCGCCTGCGACGTGGACGCGGACACCATCCGCGCCCTCGCCCGGGAGCTCGCCGCCGCCCCCACCGCCGCCGTCTACGGGCGGATGGGCAGCTCCACCGTGGCGTACGGCAGCCTCGCCAACTGGCTCGTCGACGTGCTCAACGTCCTCACCGGCAACCTCGACCGGGCCGGCGGGGCGCTCTTCCCACTCTCCGCCACCGCGCCCGTCCCGCGCCCCGCCGGGCCGGGCAGGGGCTTCGCCCTCGGCCGCCGGCACAGCAGGGTCTCGCACCACCCCGAAGTCAAGGGCGAGTTGCCGCTCGTCGCCCTCGCCGAGGAGATCGAGACGCCGGGGGAGGGGCGCATCCGCGCGGTGATCACCGTCGCCGCGAACCCCGTCCTCTCCGCGCCCGACGGGGACCGCCTCGGCGCGGCCCTCGGCTCGCTCGACCTGATGGTCGCCGTCGACCCGTACCTCAACGAGACCACCCGCCACGCCGACGTCCTGCTGCCCCCGCCGCCGCCCTCCCGGAGCGCCCACTTCGACTTCGCCTTCAATTCCTTCGCCGTCCGCGACCAGGCCCGCTACACCCCGGCGGCCGTCCCCCTCGAAGCGGACCGCATGGACGAGTGCGAGATCCATGCCCGGCTGATCCTCGCCGTGACGGGGATGCACGGCGCCCCGCCGTCCGCCGTCGACGACCTCGCCATCGACACCACGCTCGCCAAGGCCGTGACGCAGGAGCACTCGCCGGCGTACGGCGCGGACCCCAAGGAGTTCGCCGCCCGGCTCACCGGGGCCACCGGAGCCGAGCGGCGACTCGACCTGATGCTGCGGCTCGGCCCGTACGGCCTCACCCTCGACGAGCTGAAGGCGCAGCCGCACGGAATCGACCTCGGGCCGCTGAAGCCGCGCCTGCCGGGGCTCCTCAAGACCCGCAGCGGACGGATCGAACTGTTCCCGGAGCCGCTCGCCGACGACCTGCCCCGGCTGCGCGCCGCCCTCGACGCCGTACCGGAGCCGGGGACCCTCCAGCTCGTGGGGCGCAGGCACCTGCGCTCGAACAACAGCTGGCTGCACAACACGCCCGCCCTGGGCGGGGGTTCGAACCGCTGCACCCTCCAGGTGCACCCGGAGGACGCGGAGCGGCTCCGGCTGGCCGACGGGGGGCTCGCCCGGGTCAAGGGGGAGGGCGGCGAGCTGGAGGTGCCGGTGGAGGTCACCGACGGCGTACGGCCGGGGGTCGTGAGCCTTCCGCACGGCTGGGGTCACGACCGGCCGGGCACCCGGCTCGCCGTCGCGTCCGCGCGCCCCGGCGTCAACGTCAACCAGCTGCTCGACGGGTCCCGGATCGACCCGCTCTCCGGCACCGCCGTCCTGAACGGCTTCCCGGTGGAGGTCTTGCCCCTGTAGCCCGGCCCCACCCGTCGCCATGGCCGTGACCTGGGGTTTTGCTCGTATTGCTCACGCGTCAACATCTTGTTAACGGCAGAAGAGGGCACCTACCGTCATCCGCACCGCCGCTCGGCGGCAGTTCAAGGGTGAACGTGAGGTGTCCTCCATGCTGACCGTCCTCGGCTTCGCCATGATCGCGACCTTCCTGGTCCTGATCATGCTGAAGAAGATGTCGCCGATCGCGGCGCTCGTACTGATTCCCGCGCTGTTCTGCGTCGCGGTCGGGCAGGGGGCCCAGCTCGGCGACTACGTGATCGAAGGCGTCGGCAAGCTGGCGCCGACCGCCGCGATGCTGATGTTCGCGATCGTCTACTTCGGCGTCATGATCGACGTCGGCCTCTTCGATCCGATCGTCCGGGGCATCCTGCGCTTCTGCAAGGCCGACCCCGTGCGGGTCGTGGTGGGTACGGCGGTGCTCGCCGCGATCGTCTCCCTGGACGGCGACGGTTCCACCACGTTCATGATCACCGTCTCGGCGATGTATCCGCTCTACAAGCGGCTCAAGATGAGCCTGGTGGTCATGACGGGTGTCGCCGCCACGGCCAACGGCGTCATGAACACGCTGCCGTGGGGCGGCCCCACCGCCCGCGCGGCGACCGCGCTCAAGCTGGACGCCGGCGACATCTTCGTGCCGATGATCCCCGCGCTCGGTGTGGGCCTGCTCTTCGTCTTCGCCCTGGCGTACGTGCTCGGCCGCCGGGAGCGCAAGCGCATCGGCTACCTGACCCTCGACGAGGTCCTGACCCCGGAGACCGACGCGGTGCTGGTCACGGCGGGCGGCGGCACGGGCGGGACCGGCAAGGGCAAGGGCGCGGTCGGAACCGGGAACGCGTCGGGCGCCGCGGGCGGTACGGGTACGGGTACGGGTGCGGAGATCGGTGACGGGTTCCAGGGCCTCGACCCGAACCGTACGACGCTGCGGCCCAAGCTGTACTGGTTCAACGCCGGCCTCACGGCCGCGCTGCTCACCGCGATGATCCTCGAACTGCTGCCGATCCCGGTGCTGTTCCTCCTCGGCGCCGCCCTCGCGCTCACCGTCAACTACCCGAAGATGGCCGAGCAGAAGGAGCGCATCGCCGCCCACGCGGACAACGTCCTCAACGTCACCGGCATGGTCTTCGCCGCGGCCGTCTTCACCGGCGTCCTCACCGGCACCGGCATGGTCAAGCACATGGCCGACTGGCTCGTCGGCGCCATCCCCGCGGGCATGGGTCCGCACATGGCGCTGGTCACCGGCGTCCTGAGCATCCCGCTCACCTACTTCATGTCGAACGACGGCTTCTACTTCGGCGTGCTGCCGGTCCTCGCGGAGGCGGGTGCGGCGCACGGCGTGTCGCCCCTGGAGATCGCCCGGGCCTCGCTGGTCGGCCAGGCGCTGCACATGTCGAGCCCGCTGGTGCCCGCGGTGTACGTGCTCGTCGGCATGGCGAAGGTGGAGTTCGGCGACCACACCAGGTTCACGGTGAAGTGGGCCGCGCTGACCTCGCTGGTCGTGCTCGCGGCCGGGATCCTCTTCGGGATCATCTGACCCGGACGGCTCCGTCCCTGGTCACGCGCGGTGCCGGGGAGTGAGCCGGACGGGTGGAAGTCGGAGGGTGGCGCGACGGGTCGCCACCCTCCGTGTCCATGTTGTGACAGATAGTCGGATTATCGCAGTAGCGCCCGATGTGCTCACGACTGGAGGACCTCCACGATGACGACACCCCCCACCCGTACCCTTCTTCGCGCCGTGCTCGCCACCATGGCGCTCAGCGCCGTCACCCTCGGGGGAGCCCAGACGGCCCTCGCCGCCCCGGGGGACGACGGCGACGTCAAGGTGCACCAGTCGACCACGGCCGACACCAGCCCGGTGAACGAGCCCCGCGTCGACTGCCCGTTCCGCCTCGCCGCCCTCAACTTCGACGGACTCCCGAGCATCGACTACGCGATCTATCCGCAGCCCGGCCCGCCCGGAAACAACCAGGGCAACCCGCTCAGGTCCGGGACGGTCGTCCTCAACACCAACGGTGACGGAGCAGCCGGACCGATCTCCCTGCCGATCGGCATGTACAAGGTCGAGTGGACGTGGGAAGGCAAGCTCGGCGCACCCAAGTCGAAGGTCTTCAACGTCATCAGCGCCTGCCGGGACAACGGCAACGGCGGCCCGGGCAACGGAGGCAACGGCAACGGCGGCAACGGGAACGGCGGCAACGGCGGCCACGGCCACGGCAGGCCGCACGGCCCGGTCGGCGCGGGCGGCGGCGGCAGCGCACAGCTCGCCGCCGAGGACTCCTCCGCCTTCGGCGTCGGGGCGGCCGTCGCCGCCGGCCTCGCCGGCACGGCCGGACTGGTCCTGATCCGCCGCTCGCGCCGCCGCGACAATGGCGCCGCGTAGGTCCCGCTTCACGCGCAGGCAGCGGCGTCTGCTCCGGCTCACCAGGACGGTGGTCGTGACCACCGTCCTGGTGACCGGGGGCGTCTGGTGGGCCGGTGACGAGGAACCGGCCGACCCGCCGCTCGCCGCAGGCCCGGCCACCCCCGGTCCGGCCACGCACGGCCGGACCGGGGCGGCGGCCGGAGCACCGGCCGCCCTGGACCACAAGGCGAAGACCAGGGCGCTGCCCAAGGCCACGCCCAAGCCGCGGCCCGCGCCCCCGCCCGCGCCGCTGGCCCGCTCGCGCCCCGTCACCGTCGCCGTCCCGGCCATCACCATCGAGGCCCCCGTCATCGACCTCGCCCTCGACGCCACCGGGCGGCTCGGCACACCGCCCGTCGACGACCCCCGGGTCGTCGGCTGGTACGCCAAGGGGCCCACGCCCGGCGAGCGCGGGACCGCCGTCGTCGTCGGCCACCGCGACACCCGCACCGGGCCCGCCGTCTTCCTCAACCTCAACTCGCTCAGCGCCGGCAACACCGTCCGGGTCGCCCGCGCCGACGGCAAGGTCGCCGTCTTCACGGTCGACCGGGTCCGGACGTACGCCAAGAGCGACTTCCCCGACAAGGAGGTGTACGGAGACAGCACGCGGCCCGAACTCCGTCTGCTCACCTGCGGGGGAACCTTCGACCGCGGCAAGGGCTACGAGGCGAACATCGTCGTCTTCGCCCATCTCACCGAGATCGCCCAGAAGATCTGACCACCGCCACCGACCCACGCCCCGCCGACGGAATCCAGCCGCCCGCCGGCTGGGGCGTGCACGGGATCCGGACCGTTCCGGATCCTCCGTCCTTCCCCGTGCGCTGGATCCGGACCGTTCCGGATCCTCCGTCCTTCCCCGTGAGCCGGATCAGCCCGTCCTGGGGGCGCCGTCCCGTTCCCGCCCACGGGATCAGGCCGTCCCCGGCGCACCGCCCGTGCCCCCGCGCCGGATTCAGACCATCCCCGGCGCGCCGTCCGTCCACCCCGCCCCACGGGCCCACGCCACCCGCCGCGCCCCCGCCGGATACGGCAGGGTCTGCGCCAGGGCGGTCGCCCGGGCGAAGCCCGCCGCCGACTCCCGCTCCCGGCCGAGCGCCGCGAGCGCGGCGGCGTGCGCCGTACGGGCCTCCGTCTCCGCGAGCCGCTCCCCGGCCCGTTCCGCCCGCTCCGCCTCGCCCGCCGCGGTCTCCGCGGCCTCCGCGGCCCGGCCGCAGGCCAGGAGCGCCCACGCCGCCAGATGCGCGGCGCCCGTCTCCCGGCAGTCCGCGAGCAGCCGCAGCGCCTCCTCGGGTCTGCCCTCCCGCACGGCGAGTTCGGCGCGCGCGGACCGCACCTCGTACCCGGCCTGGTGGTCCCCCTGGGCCCGGGCCGTCCGCTCGGCCGGATCGAGGAGTTCACCACCGCCCGGCTCGGCCGCCCGCATACGGACCCGGGCGAGCGCCACCAGGGCGTACGGGGCGCACCACCCGGCGTGCGAACCGGTGTCCCGCACCGCCGTCTCGGCCAGCTCGCGCGCCTCCTCCACCTCCTCCACCAGAAGGTGGAGCTCCGCGAGGTTCGCCCGCTCGAAGACCGTCGCCGTCGGATCGCCCGCGCGCTCCGCCAACCGGAGCGCCCGGCGGCCCGTTTCGATCGCCTCCCGCAGCCGCCCCGCCCGCCGGGCGGTCTCGCGCAGCACCGAGAGCACCGAGGCGAGCAGCTGCGGATCGCCGTACGCCTCCGCGTGCGGCAGCGCCCGGTCCGCGACCGGCCCCGCCTGCCCGAAGCGCCCCGCGAGACCCAGCGAGGTCGCCTGCGCGGCGAGTGCCCTGGCGAGCAGCCCGCGCCGCTCCGGTCCGGTCACCGCCTGCGCCGCGTCCTCCGCGGCCCGCGCGGCGACCACCCCCTCGTCGTACCGGCCCGCGACGAAGCACAGCACCGCGCGGGACAGATGGTGGGCGCTCGCCACCGCCGCCGGGGTGTCGGGACCGGGCGGGCAGGAGTCGAGCAGCCGGAAGCCCTCCTCCGTGCCGCGCGTCTTCGGCATGAGCTCCGCGAGCCGCGCCGCCGCCAGGACGCGGCCGTCGGCGTCCCCGCGCCGGCCCAGCTCGTCCAGCGCCTCGCCGAGCAGCCGCGCCGCCTCGTCGAACCGGCCGAGCCGGCGCAGCACGGCGCTGCGGTCGATGCGGGCCCGCGCGGAGTCGGCGGCCAGCGCGTCGAGCCGGTCGGTGAGTTCGGCGTAGTAGCGGTCGGCCGTGTCGTTGGCGTAGAGGGCCGCCGCCCGCTCGGCGGCCTGCCGCAGATAGCCGGTGGCGCGCGGGTCGTCCGCCCGGGTCAGATGGGCGGCCAGCGTGTCCACGGCCTCCGGGCGGCGGCGGAGCACCGCCTCCGCGTACGCCGAGTGCAGCAGCCGGCGCCGGGCTGCCGACAGGCCTTCGTAGCAGGTCAGCCGGACCAGCGGGTGACGGAAGGCGAGCCCGGCGACGGGCCGGCCCTCGGAGACCACCTGGCGCTCCTCGACCACCGAGGCGGCGACGGCCGCCTCCACGGCCTCCGTGGCCTCGGCCGCCGAGAGCCGCGGATGCCCGCCGCGCCGGGCCACGTCGAGGACCTCGGTGAGGGCCGCGTCCTGACCGGCGACGGCGACCGCGTCGACCACCCGGCGGGCCGCGGGCGCGAGCCGGGCCAGCCGCTCGGCCACCAGCTGGCGCACGCCCTCAGGGGCGCCGGCCGGGCCGTCCCCGTCCCGGACCGCACGCGCCAGTTCGAGGGCGAACAGCGGATTGCCGAGGGACAGTTCCCAGACCCGCTCGGGGGCGGGACTCTCGGTGCCCAGGGCGTCGGCCGTCAGTGCCAGACAGGCCTCGCGGGACAGCCGGGGGAGTTCGACCGCGGCCGCGAGCGACTGGCGGAGCAGCAGGTCGAGGACCTGGCGGCGCGGGTCGGCGGCCGGAAGTTCCTCCGGGCGCACAGTGGCGAGAAATCGCCAGGCCCTTCCGGACTCCCCGGCCCGCCGGGCAAGATGGCCGAGGAGCTGGAACGAGCCCGCGTCCCCCGCGTGGAGGTCGTCCAGCACCACCATCACGGGCCGCTCCGCAGCCAGTTCACCGAGCAGCCCCGCCGTCGCCCGGAACAGCCGGTCCCGCTCCTCCTCGGGACTCCGCCCACTCCCGGCGGGCACCCGCCCCAAGGACGGCAGGAGCGCCGCCAGTTCGGGATACTCCGTCCCGGTCCTGGCCCGCTCCGCCGTCGGCCGGCCGGCAAGCCAGCCGTCCAGCGCCTCGGCGAACGGGCCGTACGGCGTGTGCCCCTCCGCGTCGTGGCCCGCCCCCCATAGCACGGCCGTGCCCTCGGCGGCCGCCCGCCGGGCCACCTCCCCGGCCAGCCGGGTCTTGCCGAGCCCGGCCTCCCCGGTGAGCAGCAGTACGGGCGGGGAGCCGGCGGCGAGCAGCCGGGCGAGGAGCTCGTCCCGGCCGCGCAGCGGAGTGCCGGGCGGCCGGCGCACCACGGCCGGCAGCGTGGGCCCCACCGACCGGGAGGCCGGCGGGGTGGTGGCGAGCGCCGCCCGGTGCAGCCGCTCGGTCTCCGGTCCGGGCCGCACGCCGAACTCCGCGTCCAGTGCCTCCCGGCACAGGTGGTACTGGGCGACCGCCCGCCGGCGCAGCCCCTGCCGGACGTACGCCTCGATCAGGAGCCGGTGCGCCTCCTCCTCGGCGGGAGCCGCCACCAGGACCTGCTCGGCCGCCGCCACCGCCTCCTCCGGGCAGTCGGCCGCCAGATGGGCGGCGGCCAGGGCGACCAGGGTGCGTTCCCGCAGGGCGGTCAGCCGCTCGCGGCGGGCCTCCGCCCAGGGCGCGTACCGGTCCTCGGGCAGCAGGTCGCCCGTGAACGCCTCCACGGCGGCCGCGAGTCCGGCGCGCCCGCCGTCGGCGAGCGCCGCCTCCGCGAGGGCCTCGGCCTCGTCGGCGTCGATCCGTACCGTCCGAGGATCGAGGCGCAGCAGCGCGCCCTCGCCCGTCAGATAGGAGGACGCCGCCCGGGGCGCCAGCTCGGGTTCGATCGCCCGGCGGGCCGCGTGGAGCGCCACCCGCAGACTGCCCAGCGCGGCCTGCGGGTCCGCGTCCGGCCAGCAGATCTCCAGCGCCTGCTCACGGTGGAGACGGTGCCCGGGGGAGACCGCGAGCAGCTTCACCAGCGTCCGGGCGCTCGGGCGCGGCCACCGCTCGGAGAGCGGCGGCCCGCCGTCCCGGTCCACCCGGAACCCGCCGAGGAGGTGCACCCGCAGCACCGGAGGTGCGCCCGCTGGTATGTCTGCGCTCATGAGGGCGCCCACTGTAATGGGTGCCCCGTGCACCGGAATGGCGCGGTCCAGAAAACGCGGGGACCCCCGCCCGGCGGTGCGGACGGGGGTCTCGGGCCGGGGGGTCAGCCCGCCGTCAGGCGGCCCGTCACCATGCCGTGCATCGCGTCGTCCTGGAGCAGATAGCGGCCGCCGGACAGTTCGATCGTCCGGTCGAAGCCCGTGTCGTCCTTGCCGAGGCCGACGACCTCGTCCACCCCGTCGCCGTCGAGGTCCGCGACGACCAGGTTCTGCTGCGCGTAGCCGACCAGCTTGGTCAGGTGGTCGGGGTAGTTCCGGCCGGCGGTGAGCACCGCCGGGTCCCACACGTACGTGGCGCCCTCGGTGCCGCCGATGATGAGCCGCCGGCCGCCGGGGCCCGTGGCGAACTCCGCCCGGTGCAGGGTCGGCAGGGTGTAGACCCCGTACTCCTGGCCGTCCTTGGCGAAGGTCCGCAGCGAGGCCGTGCCGGCGAGGACGAGGCCCTCGTCGCCGGTGAACCAGTTGCCGATCGTCCAGGACCCGCCGCCGGTCCCGGTACGGACGACCTTGCCCGTACGGAGGTCGCGGAACTCGAAGTAGGTGCTCCAGAACTGGCCCTCCCGCACGATCCACGAGTACACGACCGCGTGCCCGTCGGCGTACGGGATGCCGGGCGAGGCGTACACCCCGTGGTAGAGCTGCGCCGCGTAGACCTTCGTGTCCACGTCGCCGGTCCACGTCGGGTCCGCCGACCAGAGGACCTCGCCCGTACGGGCGTCGAGCGCCGTCCCGCCGACCCGGCCGGTCCCGTCGAGCGCACCGCGCGTCTGGTACGAGCCGAGGACCTTGCCCTCGGCGACGGCGAGGTCGGAGAAGACCAGGCCGGCCGCGGGCGCGTACTCCCAGAGCTGGTGTCCGTCGCCGGCGTACGCGCGCACCGCGTCCGTCGGCACGAGGATCTCGTCGTCGCCGTTCCCGTCGACGTCCCCGACCGACACGGAGCGGACGAACTGCCCCTTGCCGTCGATGGTCCTGCGGACCCGGCCGGTGGCGGAGTCGACGACCACCGCCGCCGTGTCGGCCGCGACGACCAGCTCGTCACGCCGCCCGTCGCCGTCGGTGTCGGCGATCCGGATGTCGCCCTGCACGGAGCCCGGCAGGGTCGTCCGCCACAGCATCCGGGGCTTCCCGGCGGCGAGCGACGGGCCGTCGTAGGCCCACAGGCCCTGGGACTGGCCGCCGACGACCACGTCCTTGTGCCCGTCGCCGTTCACGTCGGCCGCGAGGCCCGTGCTCAGGTTCGCCTGGAGCGGGATCACGGAGGTCTGGTGCCCGCTGCCGAGCGTGTACGAGCGGATGTTCTGCTCGTTGTCGACGGTCCTGACCCGCCACTCGTCGCCCTCCCGGTACGGCTGGGCGTAGATCGGGGAGGCGTCCGCGCCCTTGTGCTGCCAGCGCACCTTTCCGTCCTGACCGTTGAACGCGGTCAGGGTGCCGAAGCGGGTGCCGCCCGGGTTGGCGGCGGTCTCCTTGCCCTCGGTGGTGAAGTACGAGGCGAGGACCTTGCCGTCGACGATCTTCAGACCGAGCGCGGAGTCGCCGTCCTTGAAGTTGTCCGCGCCGCGCTTCACCGTCTGGGACCACAGCTCGGCCCCGTCGGCGCCGTCCAGGGCGCGGACGGTCGCGGTGTTGACGTACTGGTACTCGTCGAGCGTCGACTCGCTGATCGCGTACTCCGGCGCCTCGTCCCCGCGCAGCTGGCCGATCCGCAGCCCGGTTCCGAGCGCGTTGACCCGGGTGTCGAGGGGGGTGCGGGTGCCGTCGGCCGGGTCGTAGCCGGCGAGTTCGTACCGCACGCCGTCCCGGTAGTCCGCCTGCTCCAGGGCGACCAGACGCCGGCGGACCGGGTCGTAGGCCAGCTGACGGGAGTACAGGTCGTTGTCGGTCCGCCACACGACCGAGCCGTCGGCCGTGTCGAGGACCAGGGTGCGGCCCGTGGCGGGGGCCGTCGCGGTCTTCTTCACGTACCAGGAGACCGCGACGCGGCCGTCCCCGAGGGGAACGGTGGAGCCCCACCGGCCGTTGCGCTGCCCCGTCTCGTACGTCCAGGCCGCCGACGGGGAGAGCCTCGTGCCGTCGTACGAGAAGCGGTAGGCCTGGAGCGACGCGGTGGCGTCCTTCGCCGCGTTGAGGTTGGTCGACGGCTGGTCGCCGACGAGCAGGACGCCGCCGACGAGCGTGACCTGCTGGGCGTCCGCGAAGAGCTTCGACCACAGCGTGCGGCCGGTGGCACCGTCGAGGACGGTGACGAAGGTGCCCGTGCTGAGCGGTGAGCCCGGGGAGGTGAAGGGGCGGTACGGGCTGGTGCCGACATCGGCGGTGAAGACGATGTCCGCGACGCCGTCGCCCGTGAGGTCGCCCTGCGCCCAGCCCCGGTCGGAGGTGTCCGCGAAGGGGCTGTTGGCGTGGAACCCGGTGGTGATCCGCGCCGGGTACGGCTCGGACTGCCAGGGGCGGATGTTCTTGACCTGCCAGTCGGCGTAGAGCGAGGCGTTGTCCCGCTTCCAGACCGTGCGGCCGTCCGCGGCGAGCCGGGTGACGGTGCCGAGGCTGTGCACGGCGAGGAAGTCGCCGTGCCCGCCGTCGAGCTGGGCGGTGTCCGCCTGGCCCCGGTAGGTCTCCAGGGCCGAGGCCGCGGTGAGGCTCACACCCGAGGCCGACGTGTCCTGCGTCTCGGCCGCCGCGGCCGCGGTGGGCTGCTCGGTCTGCGGGGTGACGTCGAGGGGCTCCGGGGCCTCGGCGCGCCGCTCCAGGGCGTCGGCCTGGGCGTCGGTGAGGATGCGGGCGCCGTCGGGGGTGACGGGTTCGCCGGCCGCGATGGCGGTGGTCGCGGGGAGCGCGGTGAGGGCGAGGCCCGCCGCGACGAGGGCGGAGGCGAGGCGTACGCCGCGCCGGGAACGGTGGGTCATCACGCCGCCTTCGGGAAGATGCGGAGGGCCGAACGGTCCGTCAGGACCGGCTCGCTGAAGGAGTACTGCAGGGCGTCCGTCCCGGCCTGGTTCTCGATGCCGACGGTCGCGCCGCCGCCGGCCTCCAGGGAGTCGGTGCCGATCGACTGGTACTGGAGGACGATCGCGCCGGTCGCCTCCTCGAAGACGGCCTCGAAGGTGACGCGCTTGGTGGTGTCGGCGGCGAAGGCCGCGTTCTCCCAGAGGATCGTGAACCTGCGCTGCCCGGCGGTCCCGCTGGTCCCGGTCCTGACCGCCGACTTGGCGTCCAGGGTCAGGTCGTCCCAGTAGGCGGCGAGGATGCCGTTCGGCTGGCCCGGGGACGGCAGCGCGGTGTTGGCGTAGTCGCCGAGCCGCGGGGCCAGGAAGTTGACCAGGCCGTTGGTGGTGACGCTCGCCTGGTCGTAGGTGACGCCGTAGAAGGAGACGGGGAACGGCAGGGCGATCGTCTTCGCGTTCTCGTCGCCGGAGAGCGCGAGCTTCGTCGACGCGGTGCTCCAGGCGTACGGGGCGGGCAGGCAGCCGTTGCCGGAGGCGTCGGTACGGGCGGGCAGCGCGGCCGTCACGTTCTCGTCGCCGTCCACCGTGAGGACGCTCGTGGAGACGCCGTTGCACAGGACGGGCGCGGCCGGGGTCGCGGTGAGGGTGAAGGAGCCCTCGGCGACGGCCGGGAAGCGGAAGGCGCCGGAGGCGTCGGTGACGACGGCGGCGAGCGGCGCGTCCGTGAAGCGGACGGTGGCGCCCTTCAGGGGCTTGCCGGTGACGTCGAGGACGGTGCCGGTGACGGCGTGCGTGGGGACCGCGTCCAGGGCGAGGTCGTGGGAGAGGGCCTGGCCCGTGGTGACGGTGAGGCCGTTCTCGGTGAGGTTCCGGTAGCCGTACCCGCCGGCGGTGAGGGTGTACGTGCCGGCGGGGAGCGTCAGCCGGTAGGCGCCGGCCGCGTCGGTGGTCACCGTGCGCCGGGTCCCCTCGGCGGCCGCCGTGACCGTGACTCCGGCGAGCGGGGCGCCGGTGGCCCGGTCGGTGGCCGTGCCGGTGACGGTGGCCGCGCTGTGCGGGGCGCGGTCGACGGCGGCGAGGATGTCCAGCTTGCCCTCGCCCCACACGTTGTTGGCGGCCGCGGTGCCGCCGCAGTGGGTGTCGTCGACGTCACGGGCGGAGCCGTTCAGAGCCGCCCGGGTGGCCTCGATGTCGCCGATGAGGGAGGGCGCCGAGGACCAGAGCAGGGCGACGGCGCCCGCGACGTGCGGGGTCGCCATCGACGTACCGGAGATCGCGCGGTAGAGGCCGCCGGGCCAGGAGGAGCGGACGTTCACGCCCGGGGCCGAGATGTTCGGCTTCATCGAGCCGTCGACGAGGGAGGGGCCGAAACCGGAGAAGTCGGCGATCTTCCCGTTCGCGTCGTAGGCGCCGACGCCGTAGGCCGGGGCCTGGGCGCCGGGGGCCTCGGTGGTGGAGCAGCTGACGCCGTTGCCGGCGTTGCCCGCCGCGAAGGCCTCGAAGATCCCGGCGGCGTTCCAGGAGGTGATGATGTCCTGGTAGAAGGTGGTGTTCCCGCCGCCCCAGGAGTTGTTGACGATGTCCGGGGCCAGGTCCGGGCGCGGGTTCTGCCCGTTGCGGTCGGTCGGCGCCAGGATCCACTGGCCCGACTTGAGGAGCGAGGAGTCGGAGCAGCTGCGGGCCTCGCAGCCCTTGGCCGCGATCCACTTCGCGCCGGGGGCGACGCCGATGCCGCCCGCGCCGGCGATGGTGCCCATGGTGTGGGTGCCGTGGCCGTTGTTGTCGCAGGGCGTGCCGCCGGTGCACTGGCCGGTCGGGTCGTACCAGTTGTAGTCGTGGCTGAAGGTGCCGTCGCCGAGGTTGCCCCGGTAGTTGCCCTTCAGGGCGGGGTGGTCGAACTGCACGCCCGAGTCGACGTTCGCGACGACGATGCCCTCGCCGCGGTTGTCGTACTGCGACCAGACCTGGTCGGCCTTGATGTCCTTGACGCCCCACTCGGGCGTCACGGCCTCCTCGGCGGCCGTGGAGGCCTGCTCGACGGCGTCGAGCGTGTAGTGCCGCTCCTGGCGGAGGGCCGCCACGTCGGGGCGGGCGGCGAGCTGCTCGACGAGGGCCTTGCCGCCGGTGACCTTGACGGCGTTGGCGATCCAGTACGACTCGTAGCCGACCCTGGCCCGGTCGAGGAAGCGCGTGAGCGGGGCCTGGCTGCGGCCGGCCTCGGCGCGCAGGGCCTCGAAGGCGGTCCGGGCCTTGTTCTCGTGGCCGTGCTGGGCGCGGGCCCGGGAGAGGTCGGCGCGCTCGGCGAGGACCACGAAGAACGTCGCCTCGCCGCCCGCGTCGACGGTCGCGGTGACCGCGGGGTCGACGGTGGCGTGGGGGGCGGGTGCGGAGGTCGGTGTGGACGCCGGTGCCGCCGTCGCGGCGGGCGCCGCGAGGAGGGCCGCGGCGGTGGCGGCGGCCGCGGCCCAGGCGGTGGTTCCGCGCCGGAGGGGGGACCGGAGCGGCGAGCGGGGCGGGTGCATGTGGGTGGCTCCTCCATCGCTGGTACGGGGGAAGCCGGCGCCCCGCCGCCTCCAGGGCCCGGGGGCGGCGGGGCGGGCTCGGTCGGCGACGCTAGGGGCGGGGCGTTACTGGGGAATTACTGGGGCCCCGCGCCGTTGTGGGCCGCGCTTCCGACCCGTTGTGGGCAGGCGTTCCGCAAGGGGCGATGGGGGTCCCCCCTGCTCGAGCGAAGCCGAGAGCTTGGGGGAGGGTGGGCACAACGGAACGGCGCCCTTGCCGGCGCCTGAGGCTCCCGCGCCTGGACCCGCACCCCGTGTGCGCCGTCCCGGGTGGTGCGGGTCCAGGCCCGGAACGCGGAGGCGCCGCTGGAGCGCGCCGTCCCGTGTGCCCACCCGTCCCTCCCTCTAGAACTTCGTCCTGGGGGGACCCCCATGCGGGACGATTGCCCACACGGGCGGTGGCGACCGCCCCGTCGCGGGCGCGGGCCCACACGGGCGGTGGCGACGGCCCCGTCGCGGGCGCGGGCCCACACGGGCGGTGGCGACCGCCCCGTCGCGGGCGCGGGTCCACACGGCAACGGACCGGCGCTCCGCCCAGCACGGGCGCGGCCCCGGGCCGGCCGTGAGGCGGCGCACCCCGGCGGACCCTGGCGCCGGAAAACTAACAGCGCTAGTTTGGGGCGGACGAGGAAGCCGCCACGTGAGGAGAGACAGCGGATGAAGGCCCACGACGCGATGTACATCGGCGGGGAGTGGCGTCCCGCCTCCTCCACGGAGACCATCCCGGTGATCAACCCGGCGGACGAGCAGGTCATCGGCCACGTCCCGGCCGGCACCGCCGAGGACGTCGACGCCGCCGTCCGCGCCGCCCGCGCCGCGCTCCCCGGCTGGGCCGCGACCCCGCCCGCCGAGCGCGGGGCCCGGATCGCCGCGCTGCGTGACGCGCTCGCGGCCCGCGCGGAGGAGATCGCCGCCACCGTCACCGCCGAGCTCGGCGCCCCGCCGCAGCTCGCCGCCGCCGTCCATGCCGGACTGCCGATCGCGGTCGCCGGCTCGTACGCCGAACTCGCCGCCACCCACCCCTTCGAGGAGAAGGTCGGCAACTCCACCGTCTACGCCGAGCCCGTCGGCGTCGTCGCCGCGATCACCCCCTGGAACTACCCGCTCCACCAGATCGTCGCCAAGGTCGCCCCGGCCCTCGCCGCCGGCTGCACCACCGTCCTCAAGCCCGCCGAGGACACCCCGCTCACCGCCCAGCTCTTCGCGGAGGCCGTCCACGAGGCCGCCCTGCCCGCCGGCGTCTTCAACCTGGTCACCGGTCTCGGCCCGGTCGCCGGACAGGCGCTCGCCGAGCACCCGGACGTGGACCTCGTCTCCTTCACCGGCTCCACGGCGGTGGGCAGGAGGATCGGCGCGCTCGCGGGCGGCGCGGTCAAGCGGGTCGCCCTCGAACTCGGCGGCAAGTCCGCCAACGTGATCCTGCCGAGCGCCGACCTCCCCAGGGCCGTCGCCGTCGGCATCGCCAACGTCATGTCCAACTCCGGCCAGACGTGCAGCGCCTGGACCCGGATGCTGATCCCCGCCGACCGGTACGAGGAGGCGGTGGCGCTCGCCGCCGAGGCCGTCGCCAAGTACGTCCCCGGCGAGCGGGTCGGCCCCCTCGTCAACGCCAAGCAGCAGCAGCGCGTGCGCGGCTACATCGAGAAGGGGATCGAGGAGGGCGCCCGGCTCGTCGCCGGCGGCCCGGAGGCCCCGCGCGAGACCGGCTACTACGTCTCGCCGACCGTCTTCGCCGACGTCACGCCCGAGATGACCATCGCGCAGGAGGAGATCTTCGGCCCGGTGGTCTCGCTCCTCCGGTACGAGGACGAGGACGAGGCCCTCGCCATCGCCAACGGCACCGTCTACGGCCTCGCCGGAGCCGTCTGGGGCGAGCAGTCCGAGGCCATCGCCTTCGCGCGCCGCATGGACACCGGCCAGGTCGACATCAACGGCGGCCGCTTCAACCCGCTGGCCCCCTTCGGCGGGTACAAGCAGTCCGGTGTCGGCCGGGAGCTCGGCGCGCACGGCCTCGCCGAGTACCTCCAGACCAAGTCCCTGCAGTTCTGACAGTCCTGAGCGCAGAAGGAGCGAACAGCGTGATCCGCGCCGCCGTCCTGCCCGCCGTGGGCTCTCCGCTGGAGATCACCGGCATCGAACTCCCCGAGCCCGGACCCGGCCAGGTCCGGGTCCGGCTCGCCGCCGCCGGGGTCTGCCACTCCGACCTCTCCCTCTCCAACGGCACCATGCGCGTGCCCGTCCCGGCCGTCCTCGGCCACGAGGGCGCGGGCACGGTGGTCTCCGTCGGGGAAGGCGTCACGCACGTCGCCCCGGGCGACGGCGTCGTCCTCAACTGGGCGCCGTCCTGCGGCAGCTGCCACCCCTGCTCGCTCGGCGAGGTCTGGCTCTGCGCGAACGCCCTGACCGGCACCGCGAACATCCACGCCCGCACCGAGGACGGCACCGAGCTCCACCCCGGGCTCAACGTCGCCGCCTTCGCCGAGGAGACGGTCGTCGCCGCGAACTGCGTCCTGCCCGTCCCCGACGGCGTGCCGCTCACCGACGCGGCCCTGCTCGGCTGCGCCGTCCTCACCGGCTGGGGCGCGGTCCACCACTCGGCCCGGGTCCGGAAGAACGAGACCGTCGCCGTCTTCGGCGTCGGCGGGGTGGGACTCGCGACGCTCCAGGCCGCCCGGATCGCGGGTGCCTCGACGATCGTCGCCGTGGACGTGTCCCCGGAGAAGGAGGCGCTCGCGAGGGCGGCGGGCGCCACCGAGTACGTCGTGGCCTCCGAGACCACGGCCAAGGACATCCGGAAGCTGACCGGGGGCCACGGCGTCGACGTGGCCGTCGAGTGCGTCGGCCGCGCCGTCACCATCCGGACCGCCTGGGAGTCCACCCGGCGCGGCGGCCGCACCACGGTCGTCGGCATCGGAGGCAAGGACCAGCAGGTCACGTTCAACGCCCTGGAACTCTTCCACTGGGGCCGCACCCTGGCCGGCTGCGTCTACGGCAACTCGAACCCGGCCGAGGACCTGCCGGTGCTCGCCGGGCACATCCGGGCCGGCCGGCTCGACCTCGGCGCGCTGGTCACCGAGCGGATCACCCTGGACGGCATCCCGGGCGCCTTCGAGAACATGCTCGCGGGCAAGGGCGGCCGCGCGCTGGTCGTCTTCCCCTGACGGAACGCGGAAGCCCGTACCGGCGAGGCATGCCGGTACGGGCTTGCGCACGTCACAGATCCAGGACGAGACGCGTGCCGCGCGAGCGCCCCACGCAGATCATCATCGTCGTCCCCGAGGCCTTCTCGTCCTCGCCGAGGACGGAGTCGTGGTGCTCGGGCGTCCCGGCGATCACCTTCGTCTCACAGGTGCCGCACCAGCCCTCCTCACAGGAGTACGCGACACCCGGCACCACCTCCCGGACGGTGTCGAGCAGGCTCCGCCCGGCCTCCACGCGCAGCACCCGCCCGGTCCGCCGGAGCTCGACCTCGAAACCGCCCTCGCCGGGCGACTCCCCGACAGCCTCCGCCGCCCCGAACCGCTCCACATGCAGCGGTCCGTCCCACCGCTCCTGCACCGCCCGCAGCAGCCCCTCGGGGCCGCAGCAGTACACGGCCGTCCCGGCGGGCTGTCCGGCCAGGACGGCGTCCAGGTCGGGCAGCCCCTCCGTGTCCTGCGGGACGAGCGTGACCCCCGGGAGCGCGGAGAGCTCCTCGCGGTACGCCATGGAGGCCAGGCTGCGCCCGCCGTACAGCAGCGACCACGAGCCCGTGGGCAGGGAGCGGACCATCGGAAGCAGCGGGGTGATGCCGATGCCGCCCGCGACGAAGAGATACCGCTCGGCGGGCACCAGCGGGAACCGGTTGAGCGGGCCCCGCACCCCCAGCACCGTGCCCTCGCCGACCGCGGTGTGGAGCTCCTCGGAGCCTCCCCGGCCCGCCGGTTCGCGCAGCACCCCGATCCGGTACGTGCCGCGGTCCGCCGGGTCGCCGCAGAGCGAGTAGTGCCGGACCGTCCCGGACGGCAGCGTCACCTCCAGGTGCGCGCCGGGCTCCCAGGGCGGGAGTTCGGCGCCCGTGGGATCCGCCAGGAGCAGCCCCCGTACGCCCTCGGCCTCCTCGACGACCGACCGGACCGTCAGCCGACCCGTGGGCACAGACATGGCATCACCTCGAAGCTCGTGACGGCGGAAGCAGCGGCTCGGGCCAGACCCGGCACAGCGCCGCGTACAGCACGGCGGCGACCACGAAGGACGCCGGCAGGCTCAGGTCCACCCCGGCCGTGAGACCCGTCAAAGGGCCCGTGTACAGCGGGTTGTTGACCCACAGGACGCCCACGACGGAGCCGACCGCGAAGGCCGCGACCGCTCTCGGGTTGACCCCGCCCGCGTACCAGTACCGACCGCCGCCGCCCGTGGCGAACGCCCGCAGCGCCTCCGCGTCGTACCGGCCCCGGTGGAACACGTACCCGACGGAGAGCACCGCCGCCCACGGGGCCACGACCGTGAGCAGCAGCGTCACGAAGGCCGACATGGCGTCCATGGCGTCGTAGACCACCGCCCCCAGGTACAGCACGGCCGCCGCGAGCAGCGCGACCACGGTGGTCACGGCGGCCCGCGAGGAGCGCCAGAACACCGAGTTGGCGGAGAGCCCGGCCGCGTACAGACAGAGCCCGGCCTGCGGCAGGGTGCCCGCGAAGCCGAAGACGACCACCGCCACCGCGAACCAGCCCGGCACCGCGTCCGTCAGGCCCTGCAGCCACGGCTCGTCGGGCACGGGGAACAGCGTCGTCACGTACGCGCCGGTGAGCAGCGCCGCGAGACTGCTGAGGAACATCGAGATGCCGCTCGCCCGCACGACCCGGCCGGTGGGGGTGGTGGCCGGCATGTAGCGGGTGTAGTCGCCCTGGAACGTGGCGTACGACAGGGGCACGGTCGCGGACGCGGTCGCCGCGAGCAGCCAGGTGTGCAGGGTGCTGTCGAGGGCGAGGGGCCCACCGGCGTACCCCGCGTCGAACCGCGGGGCGAGCACGAGGGCGGTGCCGAGCAGGACCGCCCCGCCGGTGACCGCGGTGATCCGGTACGTGCGGACCAGCGTCTCGTGGCCCCGCACGGCGACCAGCGCGACCGCCGCCGCCGTCACGAACATCGCGACGGTCAGCGCGCCGGGACCCGTCGGCGTGGACAGCAGCCGGTGCCCCGCGACCATCACGGCCGTGCCGCCCGTCCACACCGCGATCGCGAAGAAGCCGAGCGCCGTCACCACCGTGATGAGGTTGCCGACGACCCTGCCCCGCACGCCGAAGTGCGCCCCGCTCGCCACCGGGTCGTTGGTGCCGGTGCGGACGCCGAACCGGGCGAGCGGCGCGAGCAGCGCCGTCCCGACCGCGACGCCGGCCGCGATCGCGCTCGCCGAGGCCCACCAGCCCAGACCGAAGACCACGGGCAGCGCGCCCAGCACCACCGTGCCGAACGAGAACTGCGCGGAGGGCCAGATCCAGCCGAAGTCGCCCGGCGTCGAGGTGCGCTCGGCCTCCGGCACCGGCGCGATGCCGTCGTGGTCGACCGCCGCACGGGGCGGCGTCACGGTGGACGCCGCCCCGGTCGGTGTGGTGGTCATGAGGCGCCCCCGGCGAAATCCTCGGGACCGTCCTGCCCGGGCAGCACGTCGACCACCCGGAGGGCGGCGCAGGCCGCCCCCGAGGTGCGCTCGCCGCTGGTCAGGTCGAAGGTCGTGTGGTGCAGGGGGCAGGTGATCCGCAGCCTGTCCCCGTCGACCCTGCCGTACTTGAGCCGGCCCCCGCGGTGGGGGCAGACGGCGGCCGCGAGGACCTTGCGGCCGCCGACCTCGACCAGGACCAGGTCCTCGGTCACCTGGCGGACGACGGGCTCGCCGGAGCCCCGCCGCCCGGCGGGCACGGCCGTCATGCGACGGTCTCCCGCGCCCGCGCGATCGCCGTCTCCTGGGCCTCGCCGACGATGTCGGAGGCCAGCCGCACACCCGCCCAGATCTTCGCGAAGTCCGGCTCTTCGAGCGCGCGGATCGCCGTCCGCATGTGGTTGCTGTGGTACGAGTCGATGTACAGGTGCTCGGTGTAGTAGGCGTCGTGGACGATCCCGAGCCGGCGCGCCGCGCGGGCGAAGCTCTGGAAGGCGTACAGGACGCTGGTCTCGAAGTAGGCGTAGGCCCCCAGGAAGTACTGCGGGGACGGAGCCCGGCTCGCCAGCCAGTGGAACATGTTGACGTACGCGTAGCACTCCGGCGACGTGTCGTCGAGGTAGTCGTCGAGGTCCAGGCTCATGCCGAGCTCGGTGAGCAGGTCCCGGTAGAGCTGGGAGTGCGCCTGCTCTTCGTTGCCGCAGCCGAGTTCGTCGATGAGGACCCGGAAGACCGCCATCGCCGAGCGGTACGGCAGCCGGGGGACGACCGGGAGCAGCGACTCGGACTCGGTGAGCCCGTCGAGCGCGAACTCCCGCACGATCACCTTGAACTGGTCGAGCGTGGCGTGTTCGGCGAGGAAGGTCGCGCTCTCGGGGAGCGCGGCCTCCTCCTCGGCGAGGAACTCCTTGAGCGCCTGGAGCAGTTCGCCGGCCGAGCCGAAGTTCGGCGCGGAGGCCTCGTAGGCGCGTGCCTTCGGCAGGATCCACCGCTCCTCGATCGCGGTCATCGAGCCGTAGTCGCCGAGGTTGGGCACCCGCCGGTAGAGGGCGTGGAGTTCGCGCTGGGCGGTCGCGGCCGGGGCCGCGATCGAGTGCGCGGCCACCGGGACGGAGGAGGCGGTGGGGGAGGCGGGGGTGGTGCTCATGCCGCCTTCGCCTCCTCGTGGGTGGTGGGGGAGCTGATCACGCCGCGCTGGTGGAGTTCCTTCTTGACCCAGCGGTACCAGTCGTCCTTGAAGACGCCGTACTTCTCGCAGACGGTGTTGATCTCGGCCTGGCGGTCCGGGGTCGGGTCGACGAGCATCGCGTTGCACAGACCCGGTTCGAGGTTGGCCAGCGGGCCGATGAAGCCCTGGATGCCACGGGCGTCGACGAGGAGGTTCTCCCAGCCCTCGAAGACCGGGATGCCGGTGCCGGCCTCGGCCATCCGGCGGGTGAAGGCGGCGTCGCCGCTCGATTCCTTGATGCCGACGATCCCGGGGATCTCCTTGCAGATCCGGATCAGGGTCTCGAACTCGATGCGATTGCCCGACAGCGCCTCCTCGTTGTAGAGGAAGATCGGTATGTCGAGGGCCGCGCGGATCGCCCGGTAGTGCTCGACGATCTGGTCCTGCGTCACGTCGGCGCCGAAGGGCGTGGTGACGACGACGGCGTCGGCGCCGATCTCGGCGGCCGTGCGGGCCCGGTCGACCACCGAGGCGGTGTCGGGGAGCTGGATCCCGGCGAGCACCGGCAGGCCGCCGGCGTGCTTGACGGTGTACGTGACGACGTCCTGCCACTGCCGGGCGTCGAGCTTCCAGCCCTCGCCGGAGGTCAGGGCCGGCATGAGGCCCGTGACCTCGGCCCGGATGTGGTCGAGGAGCCGGACGACGCTCTGCTCGTCGACGGTGCCGTGCTCGTCGAGGGGGGTGATCAGCGGGACGACGGTCCCGGAGTAGGTGTCAGGCATGAGTGGAGTGCCCTTCGGAATGTGTTCAGAGGGTGTCGGAGTCGACCGTCAGCACCAGCGAGCGCCGGTAGAGGTCCTCCAGGTACGCGGGGAACGAGGGCTCCGCGCCGGCGCCGAGCGGGACGACGGGCAGACCGTCGGCCGCCTTGAGCAGCCGGGGGCTCGCCGTGTGCAGCACGCCCCCTCGGCCGATGACCTGGGCGAGCAGCAGGCGCTCGTGCGCGGGCAGTCCGTCGAGCGCCGGGTCGGTGAAGGCGCGCCGGACGTCGGCCTCGTCGTACGGGATCCGGTCGATGGCCAGGTCGGTGTGGAGGACGTCCATGAACGGGTAGTAGTCGTCCTGGACGCCCCGCTCGTATCCCCACACGAGGTCGTCGCAGCGGCCGACCTGCTCCCAGTTCATGACGACCCGGCCGGCCTCCCCGGCGGCGAGCCGGGCCGCGAAGAAGGACTTGGCGGCGACGCGGACGGTGTCGTCCTTGCTGTGCATGCCCATGAAGAGGGTGGCGTCGATGAACACCGTGGGGGCGTGCTCGACGGCCTCGGGGGCGGCGTCAGCCGGCATAGCGCTCGAGCACCTTCCGCATCCGCTCCATCGCGCCGGCGAACACCTCGGGCTCGCGGGCCAGGGCGAGGCGGACGAAGCGCTCGCCCTTCTCCTTGGTGTTCCAGTAGAAGAAGGTGCCGGGCAGGACGTACACCTCCTCGTCGAAGAGGACGGCCTGGAGCTGGGTGGCGGTCAGGTTCTCGTCCGTGATGCGGAACCAGGCGACGCTGGTGCCGACGACCGGCTCCTGGAACTCCAGGATGGTGCCGCTGAGGGCGGCGCGGGCGGCCTCGCCGTTGGTCCTGATGATGTCGCGGACCGAGGCGAAGCCGTCCTCGATGGAGTCCTCGACGTACTGCGTGACCATGTTGAGGACGAAGGGCGACACGTTCAGGAGGACGCTGGTGTGGAGGTTGTAGACCTCCTCCTGGATGTCCCGGCTGGCGGTGATCATGGCGCACTTGGCGTCCTGGATCGGCCAGGTCTTGCCGGTGTCCTCCATGACCATGTAGGTGACGCCGGACTCCTCCAGGAGCTTGTAGATGTCGACGCGGCCGATGCCCTCGTCGCACAGCGCGAAGGAGGCGAAGCAGAAGTCCATCACCAGGACCTTGTCGTGGTCCACGCAGTAGCGCACGACCTCGGCGAAGCCCTCCAGCTTCTCGGCGAGCAGGGTGAACCCGGTCGGGTTGTTGGGGTCGACCAGGTAGATCGCGTCCGCGTCGATCGACTCGGCCAGGCGCTCGTAGATGGTGTCCTTGTCGTGCAGCACCGACTCGTCGACGGGTCCGAGCGGCACCTGCATGTTGCGCAGCAGGTCGACCAGGTTGTCGAAGCAGGGCTCCACCAGCTGCACGGACATGCCGCGCTGCTTGAGGAACATGCCGGCCACCATCGTGGAGACGCTGGCCGAGTACGAAAGGAGCGTGCGGTCCATCGCCCGGGCGGTGGGCTGCTGGTGCAGGCGGAAGAAGGCGTCGATGAACTGGCGCTCGAAGTGGGCCTGCTGCTTCGACTCGGACTCGTGCCAGAGCTCGGGAAGCCGCGAGACGATCCGCTCCTGCGAGGCGGACTGACGCTGGTGGGTGTGGGCGTCGGCCAGGTTGAACCGGGTCTTCAGGGCCTCGATCTCGTGCTGCGTGAGGTCGACGAAGGTGCTGACGTCTGCCTTGTCGGTCAACGACATGAAGAACTCCTGATGTCGATACGAAACCCGTCCGGAATTCCGGCGGCGCAATCGACTGTAGGAGGTTCGAGCGGCCTTGCGAATAACGGCCGGGTCACGCAATTAATAATCACCGCGATGTTCTGCGGAAGGAAAAAGGGAACGACGGCCAGGCATTCCTCGAATAGGAATGCCTGACCGTCGTTCCTTTTATGCGGCCGCTTTCGGCGGCTTGTCGGACTATTCGGTGGCGGCCCGCAGCAGGATGTCCTCGTACACCTTCGGGTCGTCCGAGGCGATGACCGGCCAGCCGATGCCGTACGAGCCCTCCCAGCCCACGTCGATGCCGGGGTTGGCGTGGTCGGAGCCGTCGGGCAGGAACAGGTGGGGGCTGCAGTTCACGCGGTCGCTCTTCGACAGCGCCGCCTGGTCGGCCAGGGACCGGCGGGCACGCCCGTCGTCCAGCGCCTCGGTGAGGGCGTCGACGTCGACGGCGCCCGTCTCCGCGGCCACGTCCAGGATCACCTTGCGGTGGCTGATGCAGCGGGACTCGGCCCAGAAGGCCCGGCGGAGCCCCAGGTCGAGCTGCTCGGAGGCGTTCAGGCTCTGCTCCTTCGCGGCGAGCACCGCCTCCAGGGCGGGCAGCGTCGTCGAGGGGTACAGCCAGTCCTTGGCCTGCCACAGCTGCCAGCCGGCGGCCGGCTCCAGGCTGGCCATCCGGGCGACCTCGCTGTCCGTGCCGGGGCGCGGGCTCGGGGCGTCGTTCAGGAGTTCCAGGGGGAAGGCGCGCAGGTCGAAGGAGACCTGCTCCTCCAGGCCGAGGCGGGCCCGGGTGGTGTGCAGCCGGTGGATGGCGATGTGCGCGAAGGAACACCAGATGTCGGAGAAGACGGTGACGACTCCGCGCGGCGGGGTCAGATCGGCGGTGGTCGGGTCGGACATGGTTCTCCTCGGTTCGGGGGCGCGGGCCGGAGGGTGCTCAGCCGGCGGTGGACTCGTGGGCGTCCAGTGCCGCCTCGAGGTCGAGGTCGGCGCCGGGCAGCCAGGCGGGCAGGGACGGGATGCGGGCCATCGCGTCGAAGAGACGGGGTACGGCGGCCTCCTCGACGGTCGGCCCGTGCGCGCTGAGCAGCCGCGCGGGGCGCAGGGCGGCCAGCTCGTGCACGGGGCGGAGGAACTTCGCCTCGTCGACCAGGGCGGTCCACGGGGCGATAGCACGGTTCAGTACCTCGAAGCCGTGGAAGAATTCCTCCTCGGAAAGCTCGGTGAAGTCCTGGCGAATTTCTTCGACGACGGTGCCGAAGCTGTCGGAGCTGTAGAGCGTGCCATCGGAATGGTCGAACACGGCGAGGGTGCCGGGTGAATCGAAGGTGGGTGGCCGGTGAAAACTCAGCTCGCGATCTCCGACTTTCACGCGACTTCCCGGGTTCGCGGTCACCACCCGATCCTGCGGAATGCTGAACTCTTCCGATATTCGCGTCACTGATATCGCGTTGGCGAGCACCTTCGCGTGCGGCGCCTCCGCCAGGATGCGGGCGAGGGAGCCCGTGTGGTCGCGGTCGTCGTGGGTGACGACGACCCAGCGCAGGTCGGCCGGGTCGATCAGCGACCAGAGGGAGTCCAGGAAGCCCTCACGGTCGACGGGCATGCCGGTGTCCACGAGGAGCGGCTGTCCGGACCGTACGAGGAAGGCGTTCACCGGCTGGTCGCCGAGACCGGGGATGGGCAGGGCCGAGGGGAGGACGTGGATGTCCGGCCCGGCGGTGTAGGACGTCTTCACGAGCAGCCTTTCATGAGGCACCGAGCGGGCCGGGGGGTCCCCCGGGCGGGGCCCGGGGGAGGCGCCGGCCCCGGTCAGACGAGCTGGATGGTCAGGGAGCCGGCGATCAGCAGGGCGAGGCCCAGGGCGCGCGGCTTGGTCAGGGAGCGCTGCGGGAGCTTGAACAGGCCCTTGTGGTCGATCAGCGCCGAGGTCAGCTGCTGGCCGGTCACGGTCAGGGCGATGGTCACGGCCGCGCCGATGGTGGGGATGAGCAGGAAGGTGCCGGTGACGTACGCGGCGGCGCAGGCGCCACCGAGCCAGCCCCACCAGGGCATCTTCTTCAGCGGGGCGATCTTGGGCTTCGGGGTCTTGCGGGTCGCGTAGAGCACGAGCAGGACGACGGCGATGGTGAAGGTCGCCACGGCGAAGCTGATCACGGCGACGGTGATGGGCTCCTTGAGCTGGGCGCGCAGCTGGGCGTTGACCGCGCCCTGCACCGGCAGCACACCGCCCGCGACGATGCCGAGGGCGAGCCAGCCGATGCGGCCGGCGCTCGACATCTTGGGGGCGCCGGGAGGGGCCGCGGCCTTCATGCCCCGGATGATCACGACGATGCCCGCGAGGACGGCGAGGGCGCCGAGGACGATGCCGACGCTCAGGTCCTTCTGCTTCAGGCCGAGGAGGCCGAAGAGGTCGAGGGCGAGCGAGGCGAACATCTGGCCGGTGACGAAGAGTCCGACGGCGGCGAGGGCGCCGAGCCGTGGGAACAGCAGGATGCCGCTGGTGATGTAGAGCGGGCTGGCCAGACCACCGAGGAGCTGCCAGGGCTCCACGTCGGGCAGCTTGCCGAGCGCGCCGAGCGCGCCGGCCGCCACCGCGAGCACGACGAGCAGGGTGGTCGCGACGCCGAGCTGGATGGTGGAGGCGCCGTACGGGGTGCCGACGGCCGAGTTGAGCTGGAGGTTCACCGAGGCCTGGACGGCCAGGAGGCAGCCGACCAGCAGGGCCGCGGCGAGGAGCGCGGTGTGCATCTGGATCTCCCTGGGGCGGGATGGCGAGCGGATAAGTGGACACTGAGTCCGTTTAGCATGCCACGGAAGATGGCAAACGGACAAGGTGTCCACTTAGCCCCGGGGGAAGTAAGGTCTGATCCATGAGCGAGGAAGAGCAGCGAGGTCGGGGAGCCGCCTCCGTGCACCGGGTCGGCGGACTCCTCGGTGATCTTCAGGCCGCGGACGAGCAGCCGGTCGCGCCGCGCAGACGCGCGGACGCGGAGCGCAACCGTGCCCAGATCCTGACCGCGGCCGAGCGGCTCTTCGCCGAGCAGGACCCGCGGTCGGTCACCATGGACCGGATCGCCAAGGCCGCGGGCGTGGGCCGCGCCACGCTCTACCGGAGCTTCCCCGATCCGTCCTCGGTCGCCGTGGCGCTGCTCGACGAGCACGAGCGCCGGCTGCAGGGGCAGCTCATCTACGGGCCGCCGCCGCTGGGCCCCGGCGCGCCGGCGGGGGAGCGGCTCGCCGCGTTCTACCTCGCGATGCTGGATCTGCTCGAACGGCATCTGCCGCTGGCCCTGGGGGCGGAGACCGGCCCCGCGCGGTTCCGGACGGGCGCCTACGGCTTCTGGCGCGTCCACGTCCGGACGCTGCTGGTCGACCACGGGGTCGAGGACCCCGACCCCCTGATCGACATCGCGCTCAGTCCGCTGTCGCCCGAGCTCTTCCAGTTCCAGCGGCATCAACTCGGGCTGTCGGCCGAGCGCATCGGGCGTTCACTGACGGCGTTCGCCCGTCAGCTGCTGGAGTCAGGAGGCGGTCGCTGACCGCCCCTTCGAGGTCGTCTTCGGCGCGGGCGTCGAGATCGCCTGCGAGGCCGCCTGTGACGTCGTCCGGGCCGTCTGCGCGGACGGGTGCACGAGCCCCGGCAGGATCAACTCCCAGATGCGGCCCAGCCGTTCCTCGGCCGGCTGGTGCAGGCGGGCCGGGGGGTACGGGCCGGCCGGGTTGTGCTCGGCGGGCGCGGGCCAGAGCTCGTCGGCCGGCGCGCTCGGGACGCGCATCTCCAGCTCCACGCCGGTGATCACGTAACCGATCAGCGCCGCGACGGCCGTCGCGTCCACGCCGGGCCGCAGGGCCTTCTCCGCCGCCGCGAACCGCGCGAGCCGGCCCACCTCGCGCCGCCAGGGGCACTCCTGCCCGGGCCCGGGGTCCGTCGACTGCAGCTCGCGGGCGAGCCGTTCACCGGCGCGCGCCATGGAGTCGGTCTCGAAGAGCCGGATGAGCGCATGGGTGGTGATGACCAGCTTGTCGATGGCGGTGCCGCCGACGCCGTCCATGGATAAGCACGCCGACTCGACCGTGACCCGGGTGACCGCGCGGGCCCGCCCGCGCACCGCGGTCGCCAGGTCCGACTTGGTCGCGAAGTGGAAGACCAGGGCGCCGGTCGTCACCCGGGCCTCTCCGGCGATCCGGGCCAGGGAGGCCCGTTCGTAGCCCACTCTGTCGAAGACTCGCGCGGCTGACGACAGGATCTCCTGTCTCGTCCGTTCCGCCCGCTGCTGAATCGCCATAGCTCCCCCGTGGGCTTGCGAGAAGGGGCCGGAGCGGTCTGTTCCGGCCCGCGCCTGTGACCGACTCGAAACTATCCGGCCGAGGGGCGGCGAAACGTGTCTTCTTGTTCGTCAGGCCGGAACTGGGGCTTGACGTCCGTCTTCCCCCCAGGTCGCGGGCGCCCGTCCCGCACGGATCGCCCGCGAACTGACCGGAACCGGGGGTATGCCCTGTCAGGTGGATTCAGCCGTTCCGGCGGTCACGGAAGCCCGCGCCCGGGAGCGGGATACGGCCACGCCCGCGAGGCACAGCGCACCCCCGCCGAGCGTGAGCAGGCCCGGCAGTTCACCCAGGAACACCCACGCGAGGATCACGACGAGGGCGGGCACGGCGTACGTGGTGGCGCCCATCCGTCCCGCGGTCGTACGGGCCAGGGCGTAGGCCCAGGTCGTGAACGCGAGCGCCGTCGGGAACACGCCCAGGTAGACCATGTTCAGGGTCGCCGACAGCGGCGCCCGCCCCGCCTCCTCGACCAGCTGCCCCGCGAACGGCAGACAGACCGCCGCCCCCACCAGGCACCCGAAGGCCGTCACCTGGAGCGCGCTGCCGTGCGCGAGCGCCGGCTTCTGGGCGACGACCCCGCCCGCGTACGCCATCGCCGCGAGCAGGCAGAGGACCACCCCGAGCACCGAGGCGTGCCCGCCGGAGCCGCCGCCGGACATCGACAGGCCGACGGTCACCGCCCCCGCGAAGGAGACCGCCATGCCGGCGAGCAGCCGGGGCGGCAGCGACTCCTTGAGGAACCGCGCGCCGAGCAGGGCGATCAGGACCGGCCCTATGTTCACGACCATCGCCGCCGTGCCCGCGTCGACCTCCTGCTCGCCCCAGTTCAGGACCACCATGTACACCCCGAACCAGAGCAGACCCGAGACCAGGATCCCCGGCCAGGCCGCCCGCGGCGGCAGCCCCTCGCGCCGCACCAGGAGCACGGCCCCGAGGACCAGCGACCCGGCGAGCAGCCGGCCGAGCGCGAGCGCGCCGGGGGAGTAGGCCGCCCCGGCGCTGCGGATGGAGACGAAGGCGGAGGCCCACAGGACGACGGTGACACCGGCGGCGGCGAGCGCGAGCCGGGAGGATTGCTTCTGCATGCCCCGACCGTAGGGCGCGAACCCTTCGGCGCTCACCGCAATATCGCGGGGTGGGGACGGGGACGAGTCAGGGACTTCCACCGCAGGACGCCAAAGAATGCCGGGGCATTCCCCGAAAAACCCTTACCGCAGCGCCGCCGCCGCGATGCCGAGCCCCGCCGCGAGGGCCGTCTCGCCCTCCGCCGTCACCTTCACCGCCCGCTCCGACCCGATCCGTACGCACCACCCGGCGTCGAGCGCGTGCCGGCACAGCGCGGCGCCCGCGATCCCCGCGAGGTGCGGGCGGCGCTCCGTCCAGTCGAGGCAGCCGCGCGCGACGGGCCGCCGCCCCTTCCGTACGAGGGCGATGCCCTGCTCGTCGAACCAGGCGAGGCCCCCGTCCGTGAGCGCGAACCCGGTGTCCTGGCGGAGCAGTCCGCGCTCCGTCATCGCCTCGGTGATCGCGATGCCGAGCCGTCCCGCGAGGTGGTCGTAGCAGGTCCGGCCGCGCGCCATCGCCTGCCCCGCGCTCGCGGCCCGCAGCGAGCGCGGCGGCACGGGCACCTCGGGCTCGGAGCGGGCGGCCAGGTCCTCGACGAGGTGCGCGATCCCGGGGTCCGCGAGGCGTACGTACCGGTGTCTGCCCTGCCGTTCCTCGGCGAGCACCCCGCCCGCGACGAGCTTGCCGAGGTGCTCGCTGGCGGTGGAGGGCGCCACCCCGGCGTGCCGGGCGAGCTCCCCGGCGGTCCAGGCCCGCCCGTCGAGCAGGGCGAGCAGGAAAGCGGCGCGGCTCTCGTCCGCGAAGAGCGCCGCGAGCGCGGCGAGATCACTGGCTGCCATACGGCAAGCCTGCCCCACTCACGCTTCGGCGCCGGCCGAACTGTGAGCAGTCCTCGCGGGGGTCGCCTCGTACTGGAGCCGC
The DNA here is from genome assembly GCF_040295385.1 of Streptomyces sp. NPDC002825. Classification (NCBI taxonomy): domain Bacteria; kingdom Bacillati; phylum Actinomycetota; class Actinomycetes; order Kitasatosporales; family Streptomycetaceae; genus Streptomyces; species Streptomyces sp. NPDC002825. Next base: position 31,491 of record NZ_JBEOVH010000030.1, on the reverse strand, counting down.
AGCCCGTCGAGCAGCGCCCGCAGGCCCGTCTCGAAGGCGCCCTCGTCGACCTTCTGGCGGTGTTCCGCGAGGAGGTGGGCCTGGCCGAGGTGGGGGTAGTCGGCCGGGTCGTAGGCCGTCTCGTCGTCGACGAAGCCGCGCGCGAAGGAGCCGAGGGCGGAGCCGGTGACGAAGTACCGCATCAGCGCGCCGATGGAGGTCGCCTGGGCCGGCGGCCAGCCCGCGCGGACCATCGCGCCGAAGACCGCGTCGGCGACCTTCAGGCCCGCCGGGCGGCGGCCGGGCCCCTGGGCGAGGACCGGGACGATGTGCGGGTGGTCGGCGAGGGCGGCGCGGTAGGAGACGGCCCAGTCGTGCAGCGCGGTCCGCCAGTCCCGGCCGTCGTCCTCCGCGAACATCGACAGGTCGATCTTCGCGCTCACCGCGTCCGCGACCGCGTCGAGGATCTCGTCCTTCGTCCGGAAGTGGTTGTAGAGCGAGGGTCCGCTCACCCCGAGTTCCGCGGCGAGCCGCCGGGTGGAGAGCGCGGCGAGCCCTTCCGCGTCCACGAGCGCGCTCGCCGTCTCGACGATGCGTTCTCGGCTGAGCAGGGGCTTGCGCGGTCGGGCCATGGCGCACATAGTAGGCCCGCGCACAGAAAACTAGCAGTGGTAATTAAATGGCCGAGTGGGGTGGCACCGCATGAATCTGGAACTGAGCGAGGAGCAGGAGGCCGTACGGCGGCTCGCCGAGGACTTCGTGGCACGCGAGGTCACCCCGCACGCGACCGCGTGGGACCGCGCCGAGGAGGTCGACCGGGGCATCGTCGAGAAGCTCGGCGCCGTCGGCTTCCTCGGGCTCACCATCCCGGAGGAGTACGGCGGGTCCGGCGGCGACCACCTCGCGTACTGCCTCGTCACCGAGGAGCTGGGGCGCGGGGACTCCTCCGTGCGCGGCATCGTCTCCGTCTCCCTCGGCCTGGTCGCCAAGACCATCGCCTCCTGGGGCAGCGAGGAGCAGAAGCGGGAGTGGCTGCCCCGGCTCGCGGCCGGCGAGGCGCTCGGCTGCTTCGGGCTGACCGAGCCCGGCACCGGCTCCGACGCGGGGAACCTGGCCACCCGCGCCGTGCGGGACGGCGACGCGTACGTCGTCAACGGCAGCAAGATGTTCATCACCAACGGCACCTGGGCCGACGTCGTCCTGCTCTTCGCCCGCACGAACGACACCCCCGGCCACAAGGGCGTCTCGGCCTTCCTCGTCCCCACCGACACCCCCGGCCTCACCCGCCGCCCCGTCCACGGCAAGCTCGGGCTGCGCGGTCAGGCCACCGCCGAACTGGTCCTCGAGGACGTCCGCGTCCCCGCCGCCGCCCTGCTCGGCCCCGAGGGCAAGGGCTTCGCCGTCGCCATGTCCGCCCTCGCCAAGGGGCGCATGTCGGTCGCCGCCGGCTGCGTCGGGATCGCCCAGGCCGCCCTCGACGCCGCCGTGCGGTACGCGGGGGAGCGCGAGCAGTTCGGAAAGCCCATCGCCTCGTACCAGCTGGTCCAGGAGCTCCTCAGCGACATCGCCGTCGACGTGGACGCCGCCCGGCTGCTCACCTGGCGGGTCGCCGACCTCGTCGACCGCGGCCAGGAGTTCGCCACCGCCGCCTCCCAGGCCAAGCTGTTCGCCTCCGAGGCCGCCGTCCGCGCCGCGAACAACGCCCTCCAGGTCTTCGGCGGCTACGGCTACATCGACGAGTACCCGGTCGGGAAGCTGGTCCGCGACGCCCGCGTCATGACCCTGTACGAGGGCACCAGCCAGATCCAGAAGCTCATCATCGGCCGGGCGCTGACAGGGGTCTCGGCCTTCTGAGTACCTCGCTGAGTACGCGGACGGATGTGGCGCCCGCCACATCCGTCCGATGCTGTGCGGCATGAGCGACACACCGGTCAAGCAGCAGAACACCGCCGCCTACTACATGCAGGCCGTCATCTCCTTCGGGATCGCGATCGCGGCCGTGGCCATCGGGATCTACCAGCTCGACGCCAGCGGCTGGGTGCGCGCCTTCCTCGCGATCTCCGTCCTCTACCTCACGACCTCGGCCTTCACCCTCGCCAAGGTCGTCCGCGACCGCCAGGAGGCCGGCCAGATCGTCAGCCGGGTCGACCAGGCCCGCCTGGAGAAGCTCCTGGCCGAGCACGATCCCTTCCAGAAGCTGGGATGAGCACCCGAAGGATCTAAGCGCTTGCTCACCCTCGTTGTATGGTGTTCGTCCTGACGGGGTCCGAGAAGGAGTGTGGGATGAGCGCGGCGGAGGAGACGCCCGGGGCCGAGGACATGCCCTGGGGCGAGGTCACGCCCGAGGCGGCCCGGCGGCTGCTCGTGGCCGCCGTCGAGGCGTTCGCCGAGCGCGGCTACCACGCCACCACCACCCGCGACATCGCGGGCCGCGCCGGCATGAGCCCCGCCGCGCTCTACATCCACTACAAGACCAAGGAAGAGCTGCTCCACCGGATCAGCCGCATCGGCCACGACAAGGCCCTGGAGATCCTCCGGGCCGCGGCCGACGGCGACGGCACCGCCGCCGAGCGGCTCGCCGACGCCGTGCGCTCCTTCGTCCGCTGGCACGCCGAGCGCCACACGACCGCGCGCGTCGTCCAGTACGAGCTCGACGCCCTCGGCCCCGAGCACCGCGCCGAGATCATCGAGCTGCGCCGCGAGTCCGACGCGACCGTGCGCCGCATGCTCGAAGAGGGCGCGGCGGCGGGCGAGTTCGACGTGCTCGACGTGTCCGGCACCGCGGTCGCCGTGCTCTCCCTCTGCATCGACGTCTCGCGCTGGTTCAACACCGAGGGCCGCCGGACGGCCGACGAGATCGGCGTGCTCTACGCCGACCTCGTCCTCCGGATGGTCGGCGCTCAGAAGTAGTAGCGGGAGACCGACTCGGCGACGCAGACCGGCTTCTCGGAGCCCTCGCGCTCCACGGTCACCGCCGCCGTCACCTGAACGCCGCCGCCCGCCTCCTCGACCTTCGTCAGGACGGCGGTGGCGCGCAGCCGCGAGCCCACCGGGACCGGAGCGGGGAAACGCACCTTCTCCGTCCCGTAGTTGAGGCCCATCTTCATGCCCTCGACCCGCAGGACCTGCGGGACGAACAGCGGCAGCAGCGACAGGGTCAGATAACCGTGCGCGATCGTCGAGCCGAACGGGCCGTCGGCGGCGCGCTCCGGGTCCACGTGGATCCACTGGTGGTCCCCGGTCGCCTCCGCGAAGAGGTCGATCCGCTTCTGGTCGATCTCCAGCCAGTCGCTGTGCCCCAGCTGCTCCCCGACCCCCGCGCGCAGCTCCTCGGCGGAGGTGAAGATCCTCGGCTCGGCCATGTTCCTCGTCCCTTCTGGTACGGCATACCCAATGGTCGGTATCCAAGCGCTTGCTCAGCATGTGGGGTGCGGGGGCCGCTGTCAACGGCCGCAGGCGGTGGACCAGTAGGGTTCGACGGGTGCCGCAGATTCCAGAGAAGATCCACGAACTCACCGTCGGCCAGCTCTCCGCCCGTAGCGGGGCCGCGGTCTCCGCCCTGCACTTCTACGAGGCGAAGGGCCTCATCAGCAGCCGCCGCACCAGCGGCAACCAGCGCCGCTACGGCCGCGACACGCTCCGCCGGGTCGCCTTCGTCCGCGCCGCGCAGCGGGTCGGCATCCCGCTGGCCACGATCCGGGAGGCACTGGCGCAGCTCCCCGAGGAGCGCACCCCGACGAACGAGGACTGGGCCCGGCTCTCCGGGGCCTGGCGCACCGAACTCGACGAGCGCATCAAGCAGCTCGGCCGGCTCCGCGACCATCTGACGGACTGCATCGGCTGCGGGTGTCTCTCCCTGGAGACCTGCGTGCTGTCCAACCCGGACGACCGCTTCGGCGAGCAGATGGCGGGCTCCCGCCTGCTCCCGGTCCGCCGCCCGGCGGAAGACGCCACCGACTAGTTACGCGAGGGCCGCCGCGACCAGTTCGGCGTTGGAGCGCGCCCGGGTGCCGTCCGGCAGGAACAGGGTGTCCTCCAGACCGATCCGCGCATGGAGGCCCAGGCGGCGGGCGAGCCCCAGCACCGGCCAGGCGCCGTCGTCCACGCCGTGCAGGAGGACGGGGACCCCGGGAGGCACGGCGAGCTCCGCGAGCAGGGCGCGGGCGGCGTCGAGGGGATCACCGTGAGGGCTCGTCACCTGCGAGAGGGGGTCGGGACCGGTGGCCCTCGCGACGAGGTCGGGGCTCGGGGCCTTCGGCTCGGGGCCGGTGGCCCTCGCGACGAGGTCGGGGCCGGTCACCTTCGCCAGGACCCGCTCCACCTCCCGCGCCAGCGGCGAGCCCGCGAACCCGTCAGGGCCCGCCGTGCCGGACCACAGCGCCGCCTCCACCCCGATCCCGCGCTCCAGCAGGGCCCTCGCCACCTCCTCCGCGCCCGGCTCGTGCCAGTCGACCGACACCAGACCGGGAAGCACCGTCCAGGAGCGGATCCGCTCGACCCGGCGGTCCGGGTCCGGCTCGGCGGACGCCGCCGTCGTGACCCGCACCCGAGTGTCCACCGTCGCCCCGATCGCCGTCAGGACCGGACCGAGCACCAGGGGCGAGAGCGACGTGCCCCCACACGGTGTGCGGGGATGCGCCCGCACCTCCCGGGCCCCCGCCGCCACCGACCGCGCCGCGGACTCCGCCAGGGACTCCGGCGTCATCGGCACGGCCGCCGAGTCCCCGGGCCCCCGCGAGCCGTTGAGACACACCTGGAGCACCGCGCGTGCGGCGCTCACGCCGCCGAGGCCAGCGGCCGGCGCCGGTCCCCGCGCGCCCGGGCCAGCGCCCCCGGGGTCAGCACCGCCCGCGGGACGCTCACCCCGCAGTCCCCGCAGACCGGACCGAGCCACGGCTCGTACGGGTCACCCGGCCCCGGCCACTCGATCCGTGGCCCCGCGCACACCGGGCACGCCTCGCCCGGCCCGCGCTCCAGGGCGCCGATCAGCCGCCGCAGCACCTCGGGCAGCGGGTCCGAGGGGTGCACCGCCGGGTCGCCGCAGCGGACCACGCCGTTGCCGCCCCAGACCCGCCGGTGCCAGTCGTCGAGCGCGCCGAGCCCGCGCAGCCCCTCGCTCTTCTCGCGCCGCCGCCGGGCGGCGAACCGCTCCTCGTACGCGAGCCACACGACCCGCGCCTCCTCCAGCTCGTCGAGCGCCGCGACGAGGCGCCCGGGGTCGAGCTCCCGGTCCTCGGGACCGAACCTGTGCCGACGGCACAGATGGTCCCAGGTCGCGCGGTGCCCGTAGGGCGCGAACCTCTCCAGGCACTTGCGCAGTGAGTATCTGCGCAGCGCCGTGTCGCACCCCGGATCGCGCACCTGTCTCGCGAGACTCCGGAAACCGGCCATCCCTCGCCACCTCCGCCGCTGGTCCTTCCGCGCTATCAGAGGGACGAACGGGAACCCCGCCGTGTTCCATCGAAATTCCGATGGCAGCCATCAACGGGGTGGAAGAGACGTCCGTCACCCGGCGGAACCAGCGCGTCCGGTGGGTTCTACCGGCCCGCCCGGGCCGCCGAGACCACGAGCCGGGCCAGTTCGGCACGGAGGATGTCGCTGTGCGAGCGGACCACCTCGGCCGCGTCCACACTCACGCATCCGGAGTCCGGCACCCCGTCGCGCAGGGCCTCCGCGAGGCTCAGCCGCACGGCCCCGGGCACGGCCTGGACGCCGTCGTGCCCGATCGCGCCCCAGCGCGGATCGTCCGCGCCGAGCAGCCCCGCCGTCGCTCCGGCCAGCGACTCGGAGTCGTTCGCGAGCCGGGACGCCAGCGGGTACATCACCCCGAGCGCCGAGTCGTGCCGCGAGTAGCAGGCCACCACCGGCCCCCGCACCCGGAGCTGGAGGTCCCGCAGTGAACCCGACCGCCCGGGGTCGTGCGGCAGGCGCGAGGCGAACGCGTAGTGCGAGAAGGCACCCTGAAGCAGGGTCACGGAGGCGACGGGCCGGGCCCCGCCGGGGAGTCCCCGCAGCGCGTACGCGACGAGCCGCGCGCCCATGCTGTGGCCCACGAGGTGGACCCGGAGCCCGGGGGCGGCGCGCGCGACCTCGCCGAGCAGCGGCCCGAGCCCGTGCTCGCCGACCTTCCCGGCCCGCTTCTTCATCACGTAGTACGTTGCCTGCCGCAGCGCCTCCTTGGCGCCCTTCCAGTACTTCTTCAGGCCCACGCCGAAGCTCTCCACCGGGACCCCGTCGGCGGATTCGACGGCCTCGGTGAACAGGGCGCACACCGCCACCGGGTCCGCGACCAGGAACTCCGGCACCGGTTCCACGACGGCCAGGGACTCCAGGGCCTCCGGCCCCACAGCCACGGACTCCGCGCGCACGGGCTCCACGCCCACGTCCGTCAGCTCCCGCAGCAGCGCCCCGAACTCCTCGAACGCCGCCTCCGACTCCGGCGCCGCGGCGAGGAGCTCCGTGAGCCGCGCGATGACCGGCTCCTTCTCCGGGAGCACCGTCACCAGGGCCCGGTAGTCGGGCACCGGCTCGTCCGTGAACATCATCGAGGGCCAGACGAGCCCCGCGTACCCCGCCTCCACCCCGGGCGCGAGCAGCCCGGGGAAGGGCGCGAAGAAGTCGGAGCAGAGCCGGGTGGCGCCGGACGGGGAGTTGTTCCACCCGTGCGCGAACACCACCAGGTCGCCGACGCCCTGCCGGGCGAGCGCGGCGAGTTCCGAGGCCTGCCCCGGTGGCCCGTCGCCGTCCTTGTCGAAGGTGATCTCCCGGTACGGCTCCACACTCATCCCGGTCACGGCCAGACCCGTCCCTCCACGTCGAGGGGGCCGCAGCGCCGAGTGCGCCCCGTGCGCGGGCGGCGGCTCCTCAGCAAGGATGCCCGCGCGCGGCCCCGTCCAGACCTCCGACGGAGAGTCAGCGCAGCCGCGCCGCCGAGACCCGGGGGAAGTGGATCAGCAGGTCGTACGCGGTGGAGAGCCGTACGGGCACGACGTCGCCCGGCCAGGGGTGCACCGTCCCGATCTGCCGGAACGGCCGGGGGGAGGCCAGCCAGTCGCGCGCCGCCGGAGTCGTACGCCCGAGGTCCAGATAGAAGGGGGCGGAGGCGACCCGGTCCAGGGTGTGGGCGCTGCTGTCGGGGCCGAGCGGGCCGACCGTGAAGGGGCGGAGCGGCTCGCCGGGGGCGCCGGTGTCGTGGGCGTTGAAGGAGCCCTGCCCGAAGGAGGTGCCCACGCTCACGTAGTCCCGGCCGAGGGCGTCCCGCAGGAACGCGCCCTGGAGCCGCGGGTACTGCTCCGGGTTCGGCGTCTCGTAGCCGACGTGCCCGTTGTGCGCGGAGAGCACCATCCGGTCGCCGGTCCGCCGCTGCCACCACACGGTGTTCTCGGCCATGACGCGGTCGCGGTAGAGCATCGCGGCGGCGAGCCCCTCCGGCGTCGCCAGGTCGTGGGCGTACTCGGTGCCGACCTGGGCGATCGCGCGCGCGTGCTGCACCGCCCACAGGTGCGCCTCCCGCGCCCCGGGACCCTTGCCCGGGCTCTGCCGCTCCAGGAGGGCGAGGGCGCGGTTCACCTCGCCGGCCATCCGCTGACGCTCTGCGCGCGGCCGCTCCATGTACCCCTTCATCCAGGCCTCCACCTCGCCGGTGGGCCGGGAGTCCCGGTACAGCTCGCGGAAGCGGGGGAGGAGTTCCGGCTGGACGCGGGCGACGTGGGAGGTGACGGTGTCGAAGAGGTTCGGTCCCGCGTAGCCGAGGTCGTTCCCCACGAAGCGCACCGGGCGATCGGGGTGAAGCCGGTTGTACCCCCGCATCCACCGGAAGAGGTCGAGGTACTCCTCGGTGTTCCACAGGCGGTACGACTCCTGGAACTCGTCGCGCATGATCGCCCGGATGTCGCCCCTGCCGGTGCGGACCCACTCGTCGACGAGGAGCCCGGTGGACCAGGGGGCCTCCAGGGCGAAGGCGGTGAAGCCCTTGGACTCCACGAGGTGGGCGAAGACCTGGTGCTTGGCCTCGAAGAACTCCGCCGAGCTGTGGGTGGCCTCACCGATGCCGACGACCTTGGCCGGGCCGATCATCCGGTCGAGGGGGCGCAGATCGGTCAGGGGCCGGGCGGAGCGGGCGAGTTCCCGCGCGGGATCGGGTGCGGGCGGGGCGGTGGCGGCGCCCGCCGCGGGAGCGAGGGCGCCCAGGCAGGCGGCGAGCAGGAGGCCGACGAGCGGCAGCCGGCGCGAACGGCGTCGTAAGGAGGGGTTCATGGGTCCAGCGTGGTCGGCGGGACGCCCGGGGGGACATCCCGCCCGCACCCGTCTCGTACGGGGGCCAACCCCCCTCAGCGGTACAGCAGATACTCCTCGCGCACCGCACGGAAGGCCGTCAGGTCCGTCTCCCACGCCCCGACGACCTCGTCGACACCCGCGCCGGCATCGATGAGGGTGCGCACCCGGGTCGAACCGGTCAGCTTGTCGATCCAGTTGTCCGCCCGCCAGGCGAAGCCGGACCAGGAGCTCCGTGCGGTGATCAGGAGCCCGATGCCCGTCCGTACCGGGTCGAAGGACTCCCGGTCGTCGACGTGCAGCTGCACTCCGCCGACCGTCTTCCCCTGGAACTTGGAGAAGGTCGGGGCGAAGTACGCCTCGCGGAACCGGACCCCGGGCAGACCGAGGGCGTTCGCCGCCTCCGCCCACCGCCGGTCGATCCCCTCGGCGCCGAGCAGTTCGAAGGGGCGGGTGGTGCCCCGGCCCTCGGAGAGGTTCGTGCCCTCGAAGAGGCAGGTGCCGGAGTAGACGAGCGCGGTCTCCGGCGTCGGCATGTTCGGGCTGGGCGGCACCCACGGCAACCCGGTCGCGTCGAAGAACTCCGCCCGCCGCCACCCCGTCGTCCGTACGGTCTCCAGGGCGACGGGCGCCGCCAGGAACTCGCCGTTGAACAGCGCGGCCAGCTCCGCCACCGTCATGCCGTGCGCCTGCGCGATCGGCTCCCGGCCGACGAAGGTCGCGAACGCCCGGTCCAGGACGGGCCCGAGCGCCACCCGCCCGGTCACCGGGTTCGGCCGGTCCAGGACGACGAACCGCTTCCCGGCGAGGGCGGCGGCCGCCATGCAGTCGTACAGCGTCCAGATGTACGTGTAGAACCGGGCGCCCACGTCCTGGATGTCGAAGACGACCGTGTCCACCCCGGAGGCGGTGAAGACGTCCGCGAGCGGCCGCCCGCTCTTCAGGTACGTGTCGTAGACGGGCAGTCCGGTCGCGGGGTCGTCGTACCGGCCCTCGGAGCCGCCCGCCTGCGCGGTGCCCCGGAAGCCGTGCTCGGGGCCGAAGACGGCGACCAGGTCCACCCGCTCGTCGGCGTGCATCACGTCCACGATGTGACGCGCGTCGGGCGTGATGCCGGTCGGGTTGGTGACGATGCCGACCCGCTCGCCCGCGAGGAGCGCGTACCCGTCGGCCGCGAGCCGCTCGAAGCCGGTCCGCACCCGGCCGTGGCCCCCGGCGGCGGACGCGGGGGTGGCGGCGCCGGCCGTCACCGCCCCGAGGGCGCCGCCCCCGGCGGCCAGCAGACTCCGTCGCGACAGGCTCATGCGGGTCCTCCTCGCAGTGACATGGGCACGCACGCTAGCGCTCCTGACCGCCCCGGGGAACGAGGCGTGCGGAACGGGTCTTCCGCCCGTCCATACCGACCGGTTAGTCTGTCCGGGTCCTGACAGCTGACCAGCACGGCCGAGAGGTGCGTCCATGACCGCGGACACGAACGGACTCCGGGACGCCGGCGTCGTCGTCACCGGAGCGGGCGGCGGCATCGGCGCCGCCCTCGCACGCCGCTTCGCCGCCGAGGGCGCCCGGGTCGTCGTCAACGACCTCGACCCCGGGCGCACCAAGGCCGTCGCCGAGGAGATCGGCGCCCTCGCCGTCCCCGGCGACGCCTCCGCCGTCGTCGACGCGGCCCGTGAGGCCCTCGGCGGCACCGTCGACATCTGGTGCGCCAACGCCGGACTCTCCTCGCCCGGCGACGCCTTCGCCGACGAGGACGTCTGGGCCGCCGCCTGGGACGTCAACGTCATGGCCCACGTCCGCGCGGCCCGCGCCCTCCTCCCGGACTGGCTGGAACGCGGCAGCGGCCGCTTCGTCTCCACCGTCTCCGCCGCCGGACTGCTCACCATGATCGGCGCCGCGCCGTACAGCGTCTCCAAGCACGGCGCCTACGCCTTCGCCGAATGGCTCTCCCTCACCTACCGCCACCGCGGCCTGAAGGTCCACGCGATCTGCCCCCAGGGCGTGCGTACGGACATGCTCACCGCCGCCGGATCCGCCGGCGAGCTCGTCCTCGCCCCCACGGCCATCGAGCCCGAGGCCGTCGCCGACGCCCTGCTCGACGCCATCGCGGCCGACCGCTTCCTCGTCCTGCCCCACCCCGAGGTCGCCGGCTACTACCGCAATCGCGCCACCGACCCCGAACGGTGGCTGACCACGATGAACCACGTCCAGCAGACCTGGGAGACGGACACCCGTCAGCCGTAGTCCCGGGCAGATGGGAAGATCTACGCACGGGAACGCGTTCCCGTGACCGAAAACGATCAGCGAGGAAGGCGGCGGAGCATGGCCAGGACGACCGACGGGAGCGGCACCCCCGTCCCGCAGCGACTCCTCGCCGCCGCCACCCGGCTCTTCGCCGAGCAGGGCTACGACCGCACCTCCGTCCAGGAGATCGTCGAGGCCGCCGGGGTCACCAAGGGCGCGCTCTACCACTACTTCGGCTCCAAGGAGGACCTCCTCCAGGAGGTCTACTCCCGTGTCCTGCGCCTCCAGCAGGAGCGCCTCGACGCCTTCGCGGACGCCGACGAGCCCATCGGGGACCGGCTGCGCGCCGCCGCCGCCGACGTCGTCGTCACCACCATCGAGAACCTCGACGACGCCGCCATCTTCTTCCGCTCCATGCACCACCTGAGCCCCGAGAAGAACAAGCAGGTGCGGTCCGAGCGGCGCCACTACCACGAGCGGTTCCGGGCCCTGATCGAGGAAGGCCAGCGGGCGGGCGTCTTCTCCTCCGCCACGCCCGCCGACCTCGTCGTGGACTACCACTTCGGCTCCGTGCACCACCTGTCCACCTGGTACCGCCCGGACGGCCCGCTGACCCCGCAGCAGGTGGCCGACCACCTCGCCGACCTCCTGCTGCGGGCCCTGCGCCCGTAGGCTCCGGCCTAGAGGTACTTCTTCAGCTCCCGTCGCGCCAGCGACCGCTGGTGCACCTCGTCCGGCCCGTCCGCGAGCTTCAGCGTCCGCGCCGCCGCCCACAGTTCGGCCAGCGGGAAGTCCTGCGAGACACCGCCCGCCCCGTGCGCCTGCACCGCCTTGTCGATGATGTCGACGACGGCGCGCGGGGTCGCGATCTTGATGGCCTGGATCTCGGTGTGCGCGCCCCGGTTGCCGACGGTGTCCATCAGCCAGGCCGTCTTGAGGACGAGGAGCCGCAGCTGCTCGATGGTCACCCGGGCGTCGGCGATCCAGTTCTGCACGACGCCCTGCTGGGCGAGCGGCTTGCCGAAGGCCGTACGGGAGACGGCGCGCCGGCACATCAGCTCGACCGCCCGCTCGGCCATGCCGATGAGCCGCATGCAGTGGTGGATGCGGCCGGGGCCGAGCCGGGCCTGCGCGATGGCGAAGCCGCCGCCCTCCTCGCCGACGATGTTCGCGGCCGGGACGCGGACCCCGTCGAAGATCACCTCGGCGTGGCCGCCGTGGTAGTGGTCCTCGTACCCGTACACCTGCATCGCGCGCCGGACCTCGACGCCCGGGGTGTCGCGCGGGACGAGGATCATCGACTGCTGGCGGCGGGGGTCGGGCCCGTCGGGGTCGGTCTTGCCCATGACGATGAAGATCCTGCAGTCGGGGTTCATCGCCCCGGAGATGTACCACTTGCGGCCGTCGACGACGTACGAGTCCCCGTCCCGCCGGATCCGGGTCTCGATGTTCGTCGCGTCGGAGGAGGCGACCTCCGGCTCGGTCATCGCGAAGGCCGAGCGGATCTCGCCGGCGAGGAGCGGCTCCAGCCACTGCTTCTTCTGCGTCTCGTCGCCGAACTGGGCGAGCAGCTCCATGTTCCCGGTGTCCGGGGCCGCGCAGTTGAGGGCCGTCGGGGCGAGCTGGGGGCTGCGGCCGGTGATCTCGGCGAGCGGCGCGTACTGGAGGTTGGTCAGCCCGGCCCCGTACTCCGCATCGGGAAGGAAGAGGTTCCACAGTCCCTGCCGCTTGGCCTCGGCCTTGAGCTCCTCCACGACCGGTGGGGTGTCCCACGGGGAGGCGAGCCGGGCGCGCTGCTCCTCGGCGACGGCCTCGGCCGGGTAGACGTGCTCGTCCATGAAGGCGAGCAGCTTCTCGCGCAGCTCGACCGTGCGGGCGTCGTAGGCGAAGTCCATGGTGGTTCAGCCCTCCTGAAGGGTGGTCAGGCCGTGTTCGATGAAGACGGGGACGAGTTCGCCGATGCGGTCGAAGCCGGCGCCGACCGTCTGCCCGAGGGTCCAGCGGTAGTGGATGCCCTCCAGGATCACGGCGAGCTTGAACCAGGCGAAGGCCGTGTACCAGGCGAGTCCTGAGGTGTCGCGGCCCGAGCGGGCGGCGTAGCGCTCGACCAGCTCGGCGGGGCTCGGATGTCCGGGGGCCGTGGCGGTCGTGGAGACGGGGGAGTCCGGCACGTCGAGCGGCGTGCTGTACATGACGAGGAGGCCGAGGTCGGTGAGCGGATCGCCGAGCGTGGACATCTCCCAGTCGAGCACGGCCCGGATCCGGTCGTCCTCGCCGACCAGGACGTTGTCGAGGCGGTAGTCGCCGTGGATCACGGTCGGCGGGGGAGAGGCGGGCAGCGCCCGCCCGAGGGCGGCGTGCAGCTCGTCGATGCCGGGCAGCTCGCGGCCGCGCGAGGCGTCGAGCTGCTTGCCCCACCGGCGCAGCTGCCGGTCCAGGAAGCCCTCGGGGCGCCCGAAGTCGCCGAGACCGACGGCCTCCGGGTCGACGGCGTGCAGGTCGACGAGCGTGTCGACGAGGCCGAGGACGGCCGCGCGGGTGCGCTCGGGGCCGAGCGGGGCGAGCTGGCGGGCCGAGCGGTACGGCGTCCCGTCGACGAACTCCATGACGTAGAACGGGGCGCCGAGCACGGACTCGTCCTCACAGAGCAGCACGGTCCCGGGGACGGGCACGCCCGTCCCGGCCAGGGCGCTGATGACGCGGTGCTCGCGCCGCATGTCGTGGGCCGTGGCGAGGACGTGGCCGAGCGGGGGGCGGCGGACCACCCAGCGGCCGCTGCCGTCGCTCACGACGTACGTCAGGTTCGACCGGCCGCCCTCGATCAACCGGGCTTCGAGGGGGCCGGACACAAGGCCGGGCCGCTCGCGGTCGAGGAATCGGCGCAGCTGCTCGGGGTCGAGTCCTGGCGGCGGGGCGGAGCTCATACGTGCGTACCTCCGGATCGGCTTCGGTCGGCGTTCATGATGACCGACCAGTCGGTATGTCGTCCAGGGGGTACGGGGAAAGGCGCGGTCGGCCCCCTGGCTCCGGGTCGCATCCATGAATACAGTCCACATATGGACGCGAAGCTGATCGTCGACGAAGTCCGGCTGACCCCGATCCTCATCTCCGACCCGCCCCTCCTCAACAACCAGGGCGTCCACCAGCCCTACACGCCCCGGCTCGTGGTGGAGGTCGTCACCAGGGGAGGGGTGAGCGGCCTGGGCGAGACGTACGGGGACACGGTCTATCTGGACCTCGCCCGCCCCCTGGCCGAGGCGCTCCCGGGTCGCTCGATCACGGATGTGAACAGCCTCTTCGCGCTGGCGGAGGAGGCCGGGGGCGCGCCGCACTCCGACACCGACGAGGGAGTCGACGCGAGCGGCCTGCGCGGGGTCCGTACCGCCGAGAAGCTCCGCCTCTCCGTCGTCTCCGCCTTCGAGACCGCCTGCCTCGACGCGCTCGGCAAGACCCTCGGCCTGCCCGTCCACGCCCTCCTCGGCGGCAAGGTCCGGGACGAGGTCGAGTACAGCGCGTACCTCTTCCACAAATGGGCCGGTACGGACGAGTGGGGCGCGGCCCTCGACCCGGCCGGCATCGTGGCCCAGGCACGCCGCTTCGACCGCGCGTACGGCTTCCGCTCCTTCAAGCTCAAGGGCGGGGTCTTCGCGCCCGAGCGGGAGATCGCCGCGATCCGGGCGCTCGCCGAGGCGTTCCCCGGCCGGCCGCTGCGCCTCGACCCCAACGGCGCCTGGTCCGTGGAGACCTCGCTCGCCGTCGCGCGCGAGCTCGAGGACGTCCTGGAGTACCTGGAGGACCCGGCGAGCGGCACGGCGGAGATGGCGGCGGTCGCCGCCGGGACGGACGTTCCGCTCGCCACCAACATGTGCGTGACCACCTTCGAGGAGGTCCCGGAGGCCTTCGCCAAGGGGGCGGTACGGATCGTCCTGTGCGACCACCACTACTGGGGCGGGCTCCACCGCACCCGCGAACTGGCCGCGCTCTGCCGGACGTACGGGGTCGGGCTCTCCATGCACTCCAACACCCACCTGGGCATCAGCCTGGCGGCGATGACCCAGGTGGCGGCGACTCTGCCGGGCCTGCACCACGCGTGCGACACCCACTACCCGTGGCAGACGGAGGACGTGGTGACGCGGCGCCCGGTCTTCCAGGAGGGTCGCGTCAGGGTCTCCGACGGGCCGGGACTGGGGGTGGAGCTGGACCGTGGTGCCCTGTCGGCCCTCCACCGGCGCTGGCTGGAGGACGACGGGACGCACCGCGACAGGGACGACACGGCGGCGATGCGAGCCACCAACCCCACCTGGACCAGAGACCACTGGTAGCCCCCGCCCCGTGTGGGACCCGCGCCCGCGCCCGGGCGGCGCCCCGGTCCGCCGCCGTGTGGGCAATCGTCCCGCTGGGGCGATGGGGGTCCCCCCTGCTCGAGCGAAGCCGAGAGCTTGGGGGAGGGTGGGCACACGGGACGGCGCCCTCAGCGGCGCCTCCGCGTTCCGCGCCTGGACCCGCGCCCCCTGTGCACCGAGCTGGTGGTGCGGGTTCAGGCTCGGGAGCCTCTGGCGCCGGCAAGGGCGCCGTCCGTTGTGCCCACCCGTTCCGCCCTGGGGGCACCTCCCGGACGAAGTCTGGGGGAGGAACGATTGCCCACAACGGGGCGGAAGGCCCGCCGCAACGGGGCCCTACGCGTGGCAAGCCACCGGCACCCCGCCGTTCATCACCGCCATGTCCCCGAAAACGGCCACAGGATCCAGCGGCGACCCCTCCGGCAGCCCCGCCAGCTCCGCGTACGCCCGGTGCAGGTTCGCCACCAGCCGCTCGCTCTCCCGCCACGCGGCGAACTCCCCGAGGTCCGCCGCCCGGGCGGTCTCCAGGGGCGTGTCCCCCTTCGCGTACCCCTCGGCCGCGAGCGCCGCCACCCACCGCAGGTACCGCTCCGTGGTGTCGTACGCCGAGGGGTCGGTGACCCGCCCGTGCCCCGGCACGACCGTCGGCGCGTCGAGGGACCGCAGCAGGTCGAGCGCGCGCAGCGAACCGGAGAGGGAGCCCATCGGCAGGAACGGCGTCCCGCCGTGGAAGACCAGGTCACCGGTGAAGACGACGCCCTGCTCGGGGAGATGGACGATCGAGTCGCCGGTGGTGTGCGCGGCGCCCGGGTGGAGCAGTCGCACCTCGATGCCGCCGACGTACAGGGTGAGCCGCTCGCTGTAGGTGACGGACGGCGGCAGGATGTCGACGCGCCCGAAGTCGGTCTGCGGCCACAGCAGATGGAGCTGGTGTCCGGCCGCGAGCTGCTCGGACCGGCAGTTCTCGTGGCCGACGATCCGCGCCTCGGGACGGAACACCCCGTTGCCGTAGGTGTGGTCGCCGTGGTGGTGGGTGGAGACGATGGTCCGCGGCAGCGGCAGCCCCTCGGCGAGCACCGCCTCGCGCAGCAGCAGGGCCCGGCGCTCGGTGGCGGCGGTGTCGACGAGCAGCGACTCCTCGGCGTCGCCGAGGAACCCGGCGTTGTTCAGGCACCAGCCGCCGTCGGGCTGGACGAAGGCGTGCACGTGCGGAGCGAGCGTGACCACATAGGGATCGGTGGCAGACAAAGGGATTCCCCCGGATGAGAGCCCGACTGGACAGGGGAAGAGTGCCAGCCGCCGCCCACCACTGAAAACCCGGAACGGCTCACTCCTCCTCGTCCCACCCCTGCGCCGCGACGAACGCGTCCCCGTACTCGGCCGACCACCGCCCCAGCGCCTCGAGCGGCCCGAGCAGCGAACGCCCCAGTGCCGTCAGCGCGTACTCGACCCGGGGCGGGGTCTCCTCGTACGACCGCCGTTCCACCAGGGCGTACCCCTCGAGGCGCCGCAGCGTCTGAGTCAGCACCTTCGCGCTGATCCCGCCGATCGCCGTCCGCAGCTCCCCGGGCCGGCGCGGCCCGTCCGCGAGCGCGTACAGGACGACCCCGTTCCAGGTGTTCGCCAGCAGGTCGAAGCCGAGCCGCGCCCGGCAGTCCGCGAGGACCCGGTCGGTAACCATGTGGTAAGTCGCCCCCTGTCTATGGTCGTTCACGACAGCACGCACAACGCTACGTGAGGGAGGACGCCCATGCGGGTGGGAGTACTGGGTACGGGAGCGATGGCACGGGCGCTCGGCGGAAGGTGGGCCGCGGCGGGCCACGAGGTGCTCGTCGGCGGCCGGGACGCGCGACGGACGGCGGCGCTCGCCGCGAGCAGCGGGGCCCGTGCCGGCACCCTCGCCGAGGCGGCCCGCTTCGGGGAGGCGACCCTGCTGGCCCTGCCGTACGACGCCGTCCTGCCGGCCCTCGAAGCGGCGGGCCCCGTCGGTTCGTTCGCCGGCCGGATCCTGATCGACTGCACCAACGCGGTGGGCCCCGGCCCGGTCCTCACCACCGGCGAGGGCCCCGGCGCCGCCCGTACCCTCGCCGCCGCGACCGGCGCCCGGGTGGTCAAGGCCTTCAACCACGTCACGCCCGCCGTGTGGAGCCGTACCCCGCCCGTCTTCGCGGACGGCCCGGTCGCCGTCCC
Source organism: Streptomyces sp. NPDC002825 (assembly GCF_040295385.1). NCBI lineage: Bacteria > Bacillati > Actinomycetota > Actinomycetes > Kitasatosporales > Streptomycetaceae > Streptomyces > Streptomyces sp. NPDC002825. Next base: position 14,467 of record NZ_JBEOVH010000030.1, on the reverse strand, counting down.
GCTCTGCGGGGACGACGAGGAGGCCCTCGCGCTCGTCGCCGGTCTCGCAGCCGACCTGGGCTGCGCCCCCTTCGTCGCGGGCCCGCTGGCCCACGCGGACCTCCTGGAGGCGACGACGGCCTTCCTCATCGGCCTGTGGACCTCGGGGCGCGACCCGCGGGAGATGCTCCCGCCGCCGGCGGCCCTCGGCGGCTGACGGCCCCCCGGCTTGCGGGCCGGCCCCGTCGCACCGAGGGTCGGGGATATGAAGGCGATCAGCTACAGCCGGTACGGCGGTCCCGAGGTCCTGGAGTACGGCGAGCTTCCCGAGCCCAAGGTCGGACCGGACGGGGTCCTGATCCAGGTGCGGGCGGCCTCCGTCAACCCGGTCGACTGGAAGTGCCAGGCCGGATACCTCGACGGCCTGATGGACGCGGTCTTCCCGGTCGTCCCCGGCTGGGACGTCTCCGGTGTCGTCGTCCGGCTCGGTCTCTGCGTCCCCGAGTTCGCCGTGGGTGACGAGGTCATGGGGTACGTCCGCGAGGACTTCCTCTCCCGTGGCACCTTCGCCGAGTACGTCGCCGCCCCCGTCCGCACCCTCGCCCGCAAGCCCCGCACCTTCGGCTTCGAGGAGGCCGCGGCCCTCCCGCTCGTCGGCCTCACCGCGTACCAGGCGCTCCACCGGGCCCTCGCGGTACGGCCCGGGGACACCGTCCTCGTCCACGCGGCGGCCGGCGGGGTCGGCTCGGTGGCCGTGCAGATCGCCCGCCACCTCGGCTGCCGGGTCATCGGCGCGGCCAGGGACGCGGGCCAGGAGCGGGTGGCGGAGCTCGGCGCCGAACCCGTCCGCTTCGACGAGGAGACCTTCACCGACCAGGTCCGCGCCCTCGCCCCGCAGGGCGTGGACGCCGTCCTCGACACCATCGGCGGGCCGTTCCTGAAGCTCTCCGCCCGGCTCCTCGCCCCGCGGGGCCGCCTGGCGTCGATCGCCGACGGCGAGGTCCTCGCCCTGGGCGGCACCTACTTCTGGACCCGCCCGGACGCGGCCGACCTCGCGGCCCTCGCCGACCTGGCCGACGCGGGCGTCCTCACCGTACGGGTGGCCAGGTCCTTCCCCCTGGAACAGGCGGCCGAGGCCCAGCGCGCCAACGCGGCGGGCGGCCTCAACGGCAAGGTCGTGGTGACCGTCCCGTAGCAGCGTCGCGCCTCACCAGATCACCGCCGCCCCCAGGACGGCGAGCGCGATCGTGCACCCCGCAGCGAGCAGCGCGGCCCGGTGGGAGAGCGGCAGCGGCCGCGCCGCGCCCAGGGAACGGATCCGCCGGTGGGCCACCACCAGGAACGCCACCCACACCAGGGACGACAGCGCGAGCCCGGTCAGCTCCCTCGCCGTGACCTCGTCGCTGACGGTCAGCTTCACGGCGAGGACCGCGACGACCGTGCACGACAGAGTCGTACGCCGCCACGCGAGCCGGGTCCGCTCCGGCTGGAGCCCGGGATCCCGGGTCTCGGCGGCCTGGCTCACCGCCCGGCCCAGCCGAAGACGACGAGCACCACCATCGCCAGCGCCACCCCGGCCACCGCGAGGCTGAGCACCGCGGGGAACCGGGAGGCCGGCAGGTCCTCGCCGCGCCGCATCGCCCGCTCGCAGCGCACCCAGTGGTTCACCGCCCGCAGGGCGCACAGCACACCGGCGGCGAGCAGCGCGAGCGCGAGCCCGACGCGCACGCCCCAGCGCAGGTCCGGCAGGAACTGGTCGACGGCGAAGCCGCCACCCACCAGGGCGAGTGCGGTCCGGATCCAGGCGAGGAAGGTCCGCTCGTTGGCGAGGGAGAAGCGGTAGTCGGGGGTCTCGCCCTCGTCCCGGATCCGCTGCGGCGCGAACCACAGCCGCAGACTCTGCACGAATTCCCTCACCCGTGCACCCTAACGGCCGGATGATCGGACCGCCGGACAGCGGCTCCCGCGCCGGAGGGTCGGCCCGCCGTCTACCCGCTCAGGGCCCGCAGCGGCCGGACCGTCAGGCCGCCGTATGCCCGCTCCGGGCCCGCAGCGGCCGTGCGGTCAGCCCGCCGTCTACCCGCTCAGGGCCCGCAGCAGCCGGACCGTCAGGCCGCCGTCTACCCGCTCCGGGCCCGCAGCAGCCGGACCGTCAGGCCGCCGTATGCCCGCTCCGGGCCCGCAGCGGCCGCACGGTCGGCCCGCCGTCTACCCGCTCAGGGCCCGCAGCGGCCGGACCGTCAGCCCTCCGTGCGCCCGCTCCGGGCCCGCAGCAGCTCGTACGCGGCGAGGCCGTCCGGCACCCACTCCCAGGTGCCGAGGCGTTCCTCCAGCTCCCCGTCCGTCAGGAACGTGTGCCAGGCGACCTCCTCCACCTGCGGGTCGACCGGCAGGTCGCAGCGGACCTCGTAGACCGCCGACCACCACTTCCCGTCCCCGTCCCCGGCGTCGAACAGGAACGTCAGGACCGGCTCCGGCCGGGGGAGTCCGGAGACCCCGAGCTCCTCCTCGGCCTCGCGCAGCGCGGCCTCGTCGTAGGTCTCGCCAGCGCCGACGACACCGCCGACGAACATGTCGTACAGCGAGGGGTACGACAGCTTCGTCGCCGTCCTGCGGTGCACGAAGGTCCGGCCCTCGGCGTCCCTGACCCGGATGAAGACGCAGCGATGGGTCAGGCCCCGCGCGTGCACCTCGGCGCGCGGGGCCTGACCGATCACCCGGTCGTTGTCGTCGACGACGTCCACGATCTCTTCAGCGCTCATGCGCCCATGAAATCACCGCGGCACGGGGCACAGGACGGGTCTCACTGCCCCATGACGTACTTGACGGTCGGACCGGTCGTCCAGCCGCCGTCCACGGCGAGCTCCGCGCCCGTCACGTACGAGGCGGCGTCCGAAAGGAGGAAGACGACCGCGCCCGCGATCTCGTCGGCCTCGCCGACCCGGCCCATCGGCGTGTTCGGGTACTTGCCCTCGCCGCGCTCGATGCCGACGGAGGCCGTCATCGGGGTGTAGGTCATGCCGGGGTGGACGGAGTTGACGCGGATCTTCGCCGTGCCGAGCTCGACCGCGCCGATCTTCGTCAGGCCGCGCACGCCCCACTTCGAGGCGCCGTACCCGGCGGTCAGCGCCAGGCCCATCAGGCCCGCCGCCGAGGAGATGTTGACGATCGAGCCGCCGCCGGCCTCCTTCATCGCCGGGATCGCGGCCTTCATGCCGATGAAGACACCGGTCAGGTTGATGTCGAGGACCCTGCGGAAGTGCTCGACGGACTCGGTCTCCAGGAACGCGCCGGTGGAGATGCCGGCGTTGTTCACCAGACCGTGCAGCCCGCCGAACTCGGCCACCGCGAAGGCGACGGCCGCCGCCCACTCCTCCTCGGAGGTCACGTCGTGGTGGAGGAACCGGGCCCGCTCGCCGAGCGCCTCGGCGGTGGCCTTGCCGTCCTCGTCGAGGACGTCGGTGATCACGACGTTCGCGCCGGAGGCCACGGCAAGCCGGGCGGCCTCGGCGCCCAGGCCGCGGGCGCCGCCAGTGATGAGCACGGTCTTGCCGGTGAGGTCGTTCATGAGAGAGGTCCCTTCGGGGTCTTCGGGGTGCTGTTCAGACGCTCCGGGGCTGTGCGGCCCGGAGAAGCGCGGTGGTGGTCTCGACGAGGTCGGCGAGGAAGAGGGGCTCGTCCGTGAGCGGCTCGGTGCCGTCGAGGTACTGCCGGGCTCGGTCGGCCATGGCCGCGCCCACCACGGTCAGCGCCAGGTCGAGGCGCTCCAGGAGCAGCGGCTCGGGGAGCCCACCGGAGGCGAGGCGGTCCGCGATCCGCTCGATGAGGCGCCAGTAGACGGTGCCGGCGAGCGTGGGGTGGGGCGTGCGGGTGCGGACGCCGCTCTCGTGGCTGAGCTGCGCGGAGATCCGCAGGCAGCGGCGGCCACGGTCGGTGCGCAGCTCGCTGGCCTCGGCGGTGACGAGGGCGGCGATCAGCTGCTTCAGGTCGTCGCCCGCCTCCTCGAACAGCGGGGCCAGCACCCCTTCCGTACGGATCTGACGGCCGGCCATGACCGCGTCGAGCAGTCCGGCGCGCGAGCCGAAGTGGTACTGCACCGCCGAGGGGTTGGCCTGTCCGGCCAGCGCCACGACGTCCCGCAGCTGCGCCCCGTCGACGCCCTGTGCGGCGAAGAGCTCCTCCGCCGCGCGGATCAGTTTCTCCCGGGTCTCGGTGCCTGACGTCCTTGCCATGCGGTCATATTAATGCTCGGCATTAGAAAACGGAAAGGCCGCGACCGGGCCCGGACGGTTGACTCGATACATCCGTGTATCCAAGATGCGGTCCATGTCCTACGACGCTGACGTGATCGTGATCGGGGCGGGCCTCGCCGGCCTCGTCGCCACAGCCGAACTGGTCGATGCCGGCCGCACCGTGATCCTCCTCGACCAGGAACCCGAGCCGTCCCTCGGCGGCCAGGCCCACTGGTCCTTCGGCGGCCTGTTCCTCGTCGACTCGCCCGAGCAGCGCAGGATGCGCGTCAAGGACAGCCATGCCCTCGCCCTCCAGGACTGGTTCGGCACCGCGGGCTTCGACCGCAGCGAGGACCACTGGCCGAGGAAGTGGGCCGAGGCGTACGTCGACTTCGCCGCGGGCGAGAAGCGCGCCTGGCTCCACGCGCGCGGGGTGCGCTTCTTCCCCGTCGTCGGCTGGGCCGAGCGCGGCGGCTACGACGCCAACGGCCACGGCAACTCCGTACCCCGCTTCCACATCACCTGGGGCACGGGACCCGGCCTCGTCGCCCCCTTCGAGCGCAAGGTCTGCGAGGGCGCCGCCCGCGGCCTCGTCGACCTCCGCTTCCGCCACCGCGTCACCGGCCTCGGCCGCACCGCCGGAGCCGTCGACACGGTCTCCGGCGAGATCCTGGCCCCCTCCACGGCGGCCCGCGGCACCGCGTCGAGCCGCGAGGTCACGGGCGCCTTCGAACTCCGGGCCCAGGCCGTGATCGTCACCTCCGGCGGCATCGGCGGCAACCACGACCTCGTCCGCGCGCAGTGGCCCGCCCGGCTCGGCACCCCGCCGGCCAAACTGCTCTCCGGCGTCCCCGCCCACGTGGACGGACTGATGCTCGGCGTCGCCGAGAAGGCGGGCGCCCGCCACATCAACCGCGACCGGATGTGGCACTACACCGAGGGCATCGAGAACTGGAACCCCATCTGGGCCCGCCACGGCATCCGCATCCTGCCCGGCCCGTCCAGCCTCTGGCTCGACGCCACGGGCAAGCGGCTCCCCGTCCCGCTCTTCCCCGGCTTCGACACCCTGGGCACCCTCGAACACATCATGCGGACCGGACACGACCACACCTGGTTCGTCCTCGACAAGCGCATCATCGGCAAGGAGTTCGCGCTCTCCGGCTCCGAACAGAACCCCGACCTCACCGGCAAGTCCGTCCGCGACGTCCTCGGCCGCGCCCGCGCCGACGTACCCGCCCCCGTGCAGGCCTTCATGGACCACGGCGTCGACTTCGTCGTCGAGAACGACCTCTCCGCCCTCGTCCGCGGCATGAACGCGCTCACCGGCGAACCCCTCATCGACGAGGCCGCGCTGCGCCGCGAGATCACCGCACGCGACCGGGAGATCGCCAACCCCTTCACCAAGGACCTCCAGGTCACGGCGATCCGGGGCGCCCGCAGGTACCTGGGCGACAAACTGATCCGCACGGCGCCCCCGCACCGCATCCTCGACCCGAAGGCGGGCCCGCTGATCGCCGTGCGCCTCAACATCCTCACCCGCAAGTCCCTCGGCGGCCTGGAGACCGACCTCGACTCCCGGGTCCTGACGGAGGGCGGCGAACCGCTGGACGGCCTGTACGCGGCGGGCGAGGCGGCGGGCTTCGGCGGCGGCGGAGTCCACGGCTACCGCTCCCTCGAAGGCACCTTCCTCGGCGGCTGCATCTTCTCGGGCCGCGCGGCGGGCCGGGCGGCGGCGAAGGCGGTGAACTGACGGACCCCGCCCGGCGCGACGTACAGCTCCCACGCGAGCGGTGTGGTACGGGTCACACGCCGAGACCTTCGTGTCGCGGGGCGCCCCCCGGCCCAGGATGAGGCCATGGAGATAGGCATCGCACTGCCCCAGTACGGCACCCACGCCCGCGCGGACCGCATCGCGGCCTTCGCGCGGGACGCCGAGGACGCCGGGTTCGACTCGTTCTGGGTCGGCGACCGCGCCCTGACCCCGGTCGCCCCCAGCGACCTCTATCCGGGCCACACCCCGGAGAACCCGTACCCCCGCCAGTACAAGACCTTCCTGGACCCGCTGACCGTGCTCACCGTCGCCGCCGGCGCGACCGCCCGCGCCCGGCTCGGCATGAGCACCCTCAACGGCCCCTGGTACCCGCCGGCCCTCCTCGCCCGCTCGCTGACCTCGCTCGACCAGGTCAGCGGCGGACGCCTGGACGTCGGTCTCGGCATCGGCTGGCTGCGCGACGAGTACACCGCCGTCGGCGCCGACTTCGGCCGGCGCGGCGCCCTCCTCGACGAGCTGCTCGACGTCCTGCACGGCTTCTGGACCCAGGAGGAGTTCGGCCACGAGGGACCCCGCTGGACGATCCCGGCCTCGTACGTGGGCCTCCGCCCCGTCCAGCCGGCCGGACCGCCCGTCTACCTCGGCGGCTTCAGCCCGGCCGCCCTGCGCCGGGTCGGCCGCCGGGCCGCCGGCTGGGTCGGCGCCGTCCTGCCGCCCGGGGCGGCCGAGGGCCTGTGGGACGTGGCCCGGCGCGCCGCCGAGGAGGCGGGCCGCGACCCGGAGGCGCTGCGCCGGCAGATCCGCCACAACCCCGCCCCGGGCGCCACGGCGGACGCGATCGCCGCCGTGCTCGAGGGCGTCCGTGACACCGGCGCCGACGGCTGCTTCGTCGACCTCCAGCAGTCGGTCGACTCGCCCGACGAGGCCCTGGAGCTCGGAGCGAAGGTCCTGGACCTGTTGCGGGGCTGAGCACGACGGAGGGGCCCCGGACGTTCCGGGGCCCCTCCGCGCGTACGGGACCGGCTAGATCACCAGCGACAGCAGCAGCACGAACACGATGCCGACGACCGAGATGATCGTCTCCATCACCGACCAGGTCTTGATCGTCTGGCCGACGTTCATGCCGAAGTACTCCTTCACCAGCCAGAAACCGGCGTCGTTGACGTGGCTGAAGAAGAGCGAACCGGCGCCGATGGCGAGGACGAGGAGCGACATCTCACCGGTGGACATGCCCTCGGCGAGCGGGGCCACCAGGCCGGCCGCCGAGATCGTCGCCACCGTGGCCGAGCCGGTCGCGAGCCGGATCGCGACCGCGATCAGCCAGGCGAGCAGCAGGGCCGGGATCGACCAGTCCTTCGAGAAGTCGAGGATCATCTGACCGACGCCGATGTCGATCAGGGTCTGCTTGAAGCCGCCGCCCGCGCCGACGATCAACAGGATGCCGGCGATCGGCGCCAGGGACTTCTCGACGGTCGAGTTCAGCCGCTCCTTGGTGAAGCCGGCCGCGCGGCCCAGCGTGAACATGCCGACTATGACGGCCGCGAGCAGGGCGATCAGCGGGGAGCCGATGACGTCGGTGACCTTCTGCACGCCGTTCTCGGGGTCGTCGACCACGATGTCGACGAGCGCCTTGACCAGCATCAGGACGACGGGCAGCAGGATGGTCGCGACCGTGGCGCCGAAACCGGGGCGCTTCTCCAGGTCCTCGGAGGGACGCGGCGGGATCATCTTCTCCGGGGCCTGGATGTCCACCCAGCGGGCGGCGTACTTGGAGAAGAGCGGACCCGCGATGATCACGGTGGGGATGGCGACGACCAGGCCGAGCGCGAGGGTCACGCCCAGGTTGGCGCCGATCGCGTCGATCGCGACGAGCGGGCCGGGGTGCGGCGGGATGAGGCCGTGCATCACGGACAGGCCGGCCAGGGCCGGGATGCCGATCCGCATCAGCGAGTAGTTGCCGCGCTTGGCGACCATGAGCACGACCGGGATCAGCAGCACGATGCCGACCTCGAAGAAGAGCGGCAGACCGATCACGGAGGCGATCAGGACCATCGCCCACGGCATGGCCTTCTTGCCGGTCTTCGCCAGGATCGTGTCCACGATCTGGTCGGCGCCGCCGGAGTCGGCGAGCAGCTTGCCGAGGATCGCGCCGAGCGCGATGAGCACGCCCACGCCGGCCACGGTGTTGCCGAGTCCGGTGCTGAACGACTTGATGGTGTCCGCGAGCGGGGCACCCGCGAACGCGCCGAGCGCCAGCGACCCGATGGTCAGGGCCAGGAACGCGTGCAGCTTGAACTTGGTGATGAGCAGGACGATGACGGCGATGCCGGCGAGCACGGCGATCCCGAGCTGGGCGTTGCCTGCCGAGGTGATCGGTTCGGCGGCGTCCGCTGCCAGAACCTCGACGCTGAGACTGGTCACGGTGGTGTCCTTCGTACGGGCAGGAAGGGGGACGGGGATGCGGGGGTACGGGCGAGAGGTCAGCCGGCCACGCCGCGCAGGGCGGCGACGGCGCGGGCGGTGATCTCCTCCGGGGTGCCGGAGACGTCGACGGCGACGCCGGCCTCGTCCTCCTGCAGCGGCTGCAGGGCGGCGAACTGGGAGTCGAGGAGCGCCGTGGGCATGAAATGGCCCTTGCGTGCGGCCATCCGCCCCTCGATCAGCTCCCGGTCACCGGTCAGATGCAGGAAGACGACCCCGGGCGCGGCCGCACGCAGCCGGTCCCGGTAGATCCGCTTGAGCGCGGAGCTGCTCACGACCCCGCCGAGTCCGGCCCGGCCGTGCGCCCACTCCCCGATGGCGTCGAGCCACGGCCCCCGGTCCGAGTCGTCCAGCGGGACGCCGGCCGACATCTTGGCGACGTTGGCCGCCGGGTGGAAGTCGTCGCCCTCGGCATACGGCAGACCGAGCGCCTCCGCGACCAGCGGACCGATCGTGGTCTTGCCGGTCCCGGCGACGCCCATCACGACGACGACCGGGGGAGCGGAGAGGGGGGTGGTGCTCATGGGGGGTGCCTCGCTGTCTTCTTCGACATCGATTCGGTGAATCCGTCGCGCTCATGAAACCCATTGGGTACGACGTATTCAAGAGTCTGTGACGTAAAAGTCGTACTTTTAATTCCCGGGTGTGATCACACGCGCCCGCGCGCATAGGCTGATCGGCATGACGACACCGGCCCAGGGGCTCCACTCACACGTCCTGGCCACCCTGGGTCTCGCGATCACCGCCGGGGAGTACCCGCCCGGCACCGTGCTGCGCACCGACGAGCTCGCCCAGCGCTTCGACGTCTCCCGGACCGTCGTCCGCGAGGTCGTCCGGGTCCTGGAGTCCATGCACCTCGTCGAGTCCCGCCGCCGGGTCGGCGTGACCGTGCTCCCCACGGCCAGCTGGAACGTGTACGACCCCCAGGTCATCCGCTGGCGGCTCGCCGGCGCCGACCGCCCCCGCCAGCTCCGCTCGCTCACCGTGCTGCGCTCGGCCGTCGAACCGGTCGCCGCGGGCCTGGCCGCCCTGAACGCCACCCCCGAGCAGTGCCGCGAGCTCACCGAGCAGGCCCTCGGCATGGTCGCCACCTCACGCGGCCGGCGCCTGGAGGAGTACCTCGTCCACGACATCGCCTTCCACCGGGTCGTGCTCAACGCCTCGGGGAACGAGATGTTCGCCCGCCTCGGCGACGTCGTCGCCGAGGTCCTCACCGGCCGCACCCACCACCACGTGATGTTCGAGGATCCCGACCCGGCCGCCGTCACCCTCCACGTCCAGGTCGCCGAGGCGGTACGCGAGCGGGACGCGGCCCGCGCCGAGGAGCTCACCCGTCAGATCGCCGTCGGCGCACTGCAGGAACTGGACGTCCTCGCTCCGTGAGTGGCCGTAAACCCCCCGTTACTTTCCGGTAAGTTCTGCGTAAAGCTCTGAACTAGCTCAAATCTGGGCTTTCAGTGACATGCGCCACAGTCAGTCGGCCTCGTTGCCGTGAGGATGTCCGCTGGCCGTGCCGGGGACACCTCCCCTTCATGGGGACACCCCCCACCAGGTACGGCCGGGCCCGCACAGCTCCCCCTCACGAAGGCGAACAACTCCATGACTGACCGCGTCACCGCGGCCGAGCCGCTGTCCGCCGCTCCGGCGAACCCGGCCGCCGCCCCCCACGTCGACGCAGGCGACGCCGGCTACCGCAAGGACCTCAAGTCCCGGCACATCAACATGATCGCCATCGGCGGCGCCATCGGCACCGGCCTCTTCCTGGGCGCCGGCGGCCGCATGCACAACGCCGGACCGTCGCTCTTCATCGCGTACGCGGTCTGCGGCCTCTTCGCCTTCTTCGTCGTGCGCGCGCTCGGCGAGCTCGTGCTCTACCGCCCGTCCTCCGGCGCCTTCGTCTCGTACGCCCGGGAGTTCATGGGCGAGAAGGGTGCCTACACGGCCGGCTGGCTCTACTTCCTCAACTGGTCGACCACCGCCGTCGCCGACATCACCGCGGCCGCCACCTACGCCCACTTCTGGGCCATGTTCAGCGACATCCCGCAGTGGGTCCTCGCGCTGATCGCCCTCGCGGTCGTCCTCGCCGCCAACCTCATCTCCGTGAAGTACTTCGGCGAGATGGAGTTCTGGTTCGCGATCATCAAGGTCGCCGCCCTGGTCGCCTTCATGATCGTCGGCATCTTCCTCGTCGTCACCTCGCACGACGTCGGCGGCCACACCCCCGGCCTGCACAACATCACCGAGAACGGCGGCATCTTCCCGAACGGCGTCATGCCGATGCTGCTGCTGATCCAGGGCGTCGTCTTCGCCTACGCCTCCGTCGAGCTGTGCGGCGTCGCCGCCGGTGAGACCGAGAACCCCGAGAAGATCATGCCGAAGGCGATCAACTCGATCATGTGGCGCGTCGGCCTCTTCTACGTCGGCTCGGTCGTGCTGCTCGCGCTGATCCTCCCGTTCACCGCGTACACCGGCGACCAGAGCCCCTTCGTCACCGTCTTCGACAAGCTCGGCATCCCCGGCGCCGCCGGCGTGATGAACCTCGTCGTCCTCACCGCCGCGCTCTCCAGCCTCAACTCGGGCCTCTACTCCACCGGCCGCATCCTGCGCTCGATGTCGCTGTCCGGCTCCGCGCCCAAGTTCACCGGCGTCATGAACAAGGGCGGCGTCCCCTACGGCGGCATCCTGCTCACCGCGGGCTTCGGCATCGCCGGTGTCGTCCTCAACTTCCTGATGCCGGGCGAGGCCTTCGAGCTCGTCCTCAACTTCGCCTCCATCGGCATCATCGGCACCTGGGCGATGATCATGATCTGCTCGCTGCTCTTCGTGCGCCGCGCCGAGCAGGGCAAGCTCGTCCGGCCCGCGTACCGGCTGCCCTGGGCCCCGTACACCCAGATCATCACCCTGGGCTTCCTCGCCTCCGTCCTCGTCCTGATGTGGATGGACGGCGGCGTCGGCCGCACCACCGTGAACTGTCTGCCGCTCATCGCGGCCGCGCTCACCGGCGGCTGGTTCCTGGTCCGCCGCCGCGTCCGCGAGACCGCCGCGGCCCAGCAGAACTGACGACTTCCCCCAGGGAGAGGGCGGGACCCCCACAGGCATGGCCTGCGGGGGTCTCGCCTTTTGTCAGGAGATAGTGGTACGCAAGAGCCTTACAAGATCCGTTCGGAGAAAAGGAAGTTCGCGATGCCGCAGCACGTCCAGGGGGTCATCGCCCCCGGCAAGAACGAACCCGTACGGGTCGAGACGATCGTCATCCCCGACCCCGGCCCCGGCGAGGCCGTCGTGAAGATCCAGGCCTGCGGCGTCTGTCACACCGATCTCCACTACAAGCAGGGCGCGATCAACGACGAGTTCCCCTTCCTGCTCGGCCACGAGGCCGCCGGCATCGTCGAGTCCGTCGGCGAGGGCGTCACCGACGTCACCCCCGGCGACTTCGTGATCCTCAACTGGCGCGCCGTCTGCGGCACCTGTCGCGCCTGCGAGCGGGGCCGCCCCTGGTACTGCTTCGCCACCCACAACGCGAAGCAGAAGATGACGCTCCTCGACGGCACGGAGCTCTCCCCGGCCCTCGGCATCGGCGCCTTCGCCGAGAAGACCCTCGTCGCCGCCGGCCAGTGCACCAAGGTCGACCCGGCCGTCGCCCCCGAGGTCGCGGGCCTCCTCGGCTGCGGCGTGATGGCCGGCATCGGCGCCGCCATCAACACCGGCAACGTCGGCCGCGGCGACACCGTCGCCGTCATCGGCTGCGGCGGCGTCGGCGACGCGGCCGTCGTCGGCTCCCGCCTCGCCGGAGCCGCGAAGATCATCGCCGTGGACATCGACGACCGGAAACTGGCCAAGGCCAAGGAGATGGGCGCCACCCACACCGTCAACTCCCGCACCGCCGACGCCGTCGAGGCGATCCGCGAGCTCACCGGAGGCTTCGGCGCCGACGTCGTCATCGAGGCCGTCGGCCGCCCCGAGACGTACGAGCAGGCCTTCTACGCCCGCGACCTCGCCGGCACCGTCGTCCTGGTCGGCGTCCCCAGCCCGGAGATGCGCCTCGACCTGCCCCTCCTCGACGTCTTCGGCCGCGGCGGCGCGCTCAAGTCCTCCTGGTACGGGGACTGCCTGCCGTCCCGCGACTTCCCGATGCTCATCGACCTGCACCAGCAGGGCCGCATCGACCTCGCCGCCTTCGTCACCGAGACCATCGGCCTCGGCGACGTCGAGAAGGCCTTCGCCCGCATGCACGAGGGCGACGTGCTCCGCTCGGTGGTGGTCCTCTGATGACCGCCCGCATCGACCACCTGGTCACCTCCGGCACCTTCAGCCTCGACGGCGGCACCTGGGACGTCGACAACAACGTCTGGATCGTCGGCGACGACACCGAGGCCATCGTCATCGACGCCGCCCACGACGCCGAGGCCATCCTCGCGGCGCTCGACGGCCGCGCGCTGCGCGCCATCGTCTGCACCCACGCGCACGACGACCACATCGACGCCGCCCCGGCCCTCGCGGCCGCCACCGGCGCCCGCATCCTGCTCCACCCGGCCGACCAGCCGCTGTGGAAGCTGACCCACCCCGACCACACCCCGGACGGCGACCTCGCCGAAGGCCAGGTCCTCACCATCGCGGGCACGGACCTCAAGGTCCTCCACACCCCGGGCCACGCCCCCGGCGCGGTCTGCCTCCACGCCCCCGACCTGGGCACCGTCTTCACCGGCGACACCCTCTTCCAGGGCGGCCCGGGCGCGACCGGCCGGTCCTACTCGGACTTCCCGACGATCGTCGACTCGATCCGCGAGAAGCTCCTCACCCTGCCGCCGGAGACGGTGGTCCGCACGGGCCACGGCGACACGACGACGATCGGCGCGGAGGCCCCGCACCTGGAGGAGTGGATCAAGCGGGGCCACTGAGGACGGAGGGACTCTCGAAGACCCTCGGCACGCCCGTGAACGGGTCGGTGAACTTCAGCGTCCGCGCCAGCAGCTGCAAGGGACGCGAGAAGTCCTCCGGCCCGTCCTCACGAACGACGGGATAGAGGGGATCGCCGAGGATCGGCACCCCCAGCCGGTTCATGTGAACCCGCAACTGATGGGTCCTCCCGGTGACGGGAACGAGCCGGTACGAGGCGACCCCACCCGCGTGCCTCACCAGCTCCACCCGGCTCTCGGCATTCGGCTCACCCGGCACCTCCCGGGCGGCCATCACCCCACGCTCCTTCTCGATCCGGCTGCGCACGGTGACGGGCAGCTCGACGGCCGGATCGTACGGCGCCACCGCCTCGTACTCCTTGCGCACGACCCGGTCCCGGAACAGCGTCTGGTACGCCCCCCGGTCCTCCGGCCGCACGACGAACAGCACGAGCCCCGCCGTCAGCCGGTCGAGCCGGTGCGCGGGCTGAAGGAACGGCAACCCCAGATCCCGCCGCAACCGCGCGAGCGCGGTCTCCGTCACATGCCGCCCGCGAGGCATGGTCGCCAGAAAATGCGGCTTGTCGGCCACCACGATCCGCTCGTCCCGGTACACGACCCCGACCTCGAAGGGCACGGGCGTCTCGGCGGGAAGATCCCGATGGAACCAGAGATACCGCCCCGGAACATACGGCTCGTCTCCGCCGACGGGCCCGTCGACCCCGACGAACCGCTCCTCCCGCAACATCCCCTCGACCCGCCCGACCCCGACGGCACCCCCGTACCGCCCGACCAGATACTCCCGAACGGTCGCCCAGGCTCCCTCGGGGTCCTCCGGCAACCTCACCCGTACGGGGTCGATCCCGTGTCGCTGGGGGAGGGGCGAAGAAGGGGCCTTCGTTCTGCGTCGCACCGGGTCCTACCGCCGTGAATCGTGTCGCCGTGAGTCCTGCCGCCGTGAGTTCTGCAGCGTAACGAGAAAGGCCCCACAAAATGTGGGGCCTTTCGCTGGTGTCCGAGGGGGGACTTGAACCCCCACGCCCGATAAAGGGCACTAGCACCTCAAGCTAGCGCGTCTGCCATTCCGCCACCCGGACAAGGTGTCTGTC
>NZ_JBEOVH010000029.1:0-117000 GCF_040295385.1 Streptomyces sp. NPDC002825 | reverse complement strand
TCCGAGGGGGGACTTGAACCCCCACGCCCGATAAAGGGCACTAGCACCTCAAGCTAGCGCGTCTGCCATTCCGCCACCCGGACAAGGTGTCTGTCGCTCCGGGGTTTCCCCCGCGGCGACAGAGATAACTCTACCAGGGGTTCGAGGTGCCTTTCACCAGCGTTTTCCATGGTCAGTGGGGTGGGGCGGCCTCATGGACCGCGATCCCTTCCGGACCGCCCCATCCCCCGTACGGGGTGCTCGTCCCCGTACGCGCAGGGTGACGGGGGCCGCCGGCCCCGGTCAGCCCTTCTCGCGCAGGGAGTGCAGGTGCTCGCTGGACCTGCGGGCGAAGGTCAGGGACTCGACGGGGTTGTCGCGCTCGGTCTGCCAGTGGTGGGCGTTCCTTCCGCGGTGGGTGCGGTTGACCGCCGAGATGAAGCGCCGGTAGTCGATGTCCCCGTCCCCGACGTCGGTCATCCGGTAGCCGTAGGGGACGACCGAGTCGTCGCGGTCCCCGTCCTTCACGTGGAAGAGCGGGTAGCGCTCCGGCTGGGCGAGGACGTAGTCCAGGGGGTCGAACGGCGCGGGGGTGCCGTCCGGGCGGACGGAGTAGCGGTACTGGCCGACGTACGCCCAGAAGATGTCCATCTCCAGGTGCACGAGCTCGGGGTCGGTCTCGGCGAGGAGGACGTCGTAGAGCCGGACGTCCGGGCGGTCGGTGGCGAAGGAGAACTCCTCCGAGTGGTTGTGCTGGTAGAACTTCATGCCCCGCTGGCGCGCCGCCTCGCCGAACCGGTTGAACTCCTCGGCACAGCGCTTCCAGCCGTCCACGGTGGCTCCGTAGCGCCAGGGCCCGGAGGCGGTGCCGATGTGCGGCAGGCCGAGGGCGGCGGCGTCGTCGAGGACCCGGTCGAGGTTCTGGGCGAAGGTGTACGCGGCGGGGTCGTCCGAGTAGTAGCCGACGTGGCTGCCGATGGCCCGCAGCCCGTGGTCACGGGTGAGGCCTCTCAGCTCGGCCAGGGTCAGCGGCCCGGCGGCGCCCTGGCCGTATCCGGCGTACTCGACCTCGTCGTACCCGTACTTCTGCAGCTCGGCGAAGACGGCGGCGAATCCGAGGGTGGCGACCTTGTCGCGCAGCGAGTAGAGCTGGATGCCGAGGCGGCCCGGCGGCAGGACGGGACGGCCGAGCCCCTCCCCCTGGGTCGCGGGGTCGGCCGCGGTGGCCGCCACGGCGGGCGTCGCGGCGCCGAGGAGCGCGGCGGCGGTCGCGCCGGCGGCCACGCCCAGCATGTTGCGCCTGCTGAGCCGCCGGCCGAGCTCGGGGTCGGCGGTGGTGTCGGTACGGCCGGTGCGGCGGATGAGACTCATCTGTGGATAACTCCTTGGCTGTCGTCGGGGTCTGCTTCACTGGAATCCGGTCGGGGCCTCACGCGACTCCGGCCAGCCTGAGCAGCAGGTTCTTCACATCGGTGGCCGCGACGCGGCCGCCCAGGGCGCGGGGGGTGGAGCACAGAATGAGCGGACTTTCGTCCTCGCTCGTGGGGAGGCGGCCATGGCTGCCGCGAAGAGGTGACGGGTCGAGAGGGACGACCGCGAGCCGGTAGCGCATGCCGAGCTTCTTGCGGGCGATCTCCTTGGCCGCCCTGATCCGGACGTACGGGTCGAGCGGGTCCATGAGCAGTTCGGCGGGGTCGTAGCCGGGCTTGCGGTGGATCTCGACGAGCCGGGCGAAGTCGGGGGCGCGCGCGTCGTCGAGCCAGTAGTAGTACGTGAACCAGGCGTCGGGCTCGGCGAGGGCGACCAGCTCTCCCGAGCGCGGGTGGTCGAGACCGTGCTCCTTCTTGCCGTCGTCGTCGAGGAGCGTGTCGAGACCGGGCAGGTCCGCGAGCGCTTCCCGGACGGCCGGCAGATCGCCGGGGCGCCGGACGTAGACGTGCGCGATCTGGTGGTCGGCCACGGCGAAGGCCCGGGAGGTCATGGGGTCCAGGTACTCCATGCCGTCCTGGGTGTGGACCTCCAGGAGGCCGGCGCGGCGCAGGGCGCGGTTGATGTCGACGGGCCGGTCGGCGCGGGTGATGCCGTACTCGGAGAGGGCGACGACCGTGCGTCCCTCGGCCCGGGCGTCGGCGAGGAGCGGGGCGAGGACGGTGTCGAGCTCGGCGGCGGCGCGGAAGGAGCGCGGATCGTCGGGGCCGTAGCGCTGGAGGTCGTAGTCGAGGTGCGGGACGTAGCAGAGGGCGAGGTCCGGGCGGCGGGTGCGGAGGATGTGCCGGGTGGCGTCGACGATCCATCGGCTGGAGACGAGGTCGGCGCCGGGGCCCCAGAAGTGGAAGAGGGGGAAGGTGCCGAATTGCTCAGTGAGTTCGTCGTGGAGGGCGGGGGGCCGGGTGTAGCAGTCGGGTTCCTTGCGTCCGTCGGCGTAGTAGACGGGTCGGGGGGTGATGGTGATGTCGGTGTCGGCGCCCATGGCGTACCACCAGCAGATGTTGGCGACGGTGTAGCCGGGGTGGGCGCGGCGGGCGGCGTCCCAGAGGCGGTCGCCGGAGACGAGGCCGTTGTGCTGGCGCCACAGCAGGACGTCGCCGAGTTCGCGGAAGTACCAGCCGTTGCCGACGATGCCGTGCTCGGCGGGGAGGGTGCCGGTGAGGAAGGTGGTCTGGGCGGTGCAGGTGACGGCGGGCAGGACGGTGGAGAGCGGGGCCTGGGAACCGCCGCGGGCGAGGGCGGCGAGGTGGGGCATGTGCGGGAGGAGTCGTGGGGTGAGACCGACGACGTCGAGGACCAGGAGGGGGGTCGGCCGCTTGTCGGTCATGGCAGTTCCTTGAGGCCGAGGTCCGTCATGGCTTCCTTGAGGCCGAGGTCGGTCATGGCAGTTCCTTCAGGCCGAGGTCGGTCATGGCAGTTCCTTCAGGCCGAGGTCGGTCATGGCAGTTCCTTCAGGCCGAGGTCGGTCAGCAGGTCGCGGGCCAGGGTCAGTTCGGCGGCGATGCCGTCGGCGAGCCGGGCCCGGGTGCGGGGGCGCCGGTCGGGAGGGAGGACCTGCCAGGTGTAGGTCTCGACCTCCAGGTGGCGGGTGCGGGGGTGCGGACCGCCGACGAGGAGGGCGAGCGTGTCCCGGAGGACGGGCAGCGTGGAAGCGAGCGGAGGAGCGGGGGGAGCATGCAGGGGTACGTGGAAGTGGGCGCGCCACGGGGTCGCGTCGGGGAGTCCGGGGCCGCCGGCCTCGGGGGCGCCGCGGGAGCCGTCTCCCGGTTCGGCGCCGGCGTCTTCGCCGGGGCCGGGGTTCGGGGTGGCGAGGGCCTCGGGGAGGTCGTCGGTGCCGCGCAGTCCGGCGGCGGTCCTGGTGCGGGTCTGGTGGAGGAAGCGGGGTTCCGCGAAGGCGGCGAGCGCGGCTCTGACCTCGGGGAGGTGCGGGTGCTCGGCGTGGAGGGCGGCGGAGAGCTGCGCCTTGGGGACGGTGATGCCGGCGGCGGCGAGGGAGTCCAGGGCGGTGCGCGGGTCCTCGAACGAGGTCGCGACGTGGCAGGTGTCGAGGCAGACGCCGATACGACGGCTGCGGACGCCCGGCGCGGCGGTGAGCGCGGCGACGGCGTCGGCGACGGTCTCCACGGTGCAGCCGGGTTCCGGTTCGAGGCCGATCCTGATGCTCTTCCCGGTGAGTTCCTCCAGGGCGTCGAGGCGGCCGGCGAGGGTGGCGAGGGCGGTGTGGGCGGTGGCGGCGGACTTGGCGGTCCAGCCGGTCCGCCAGGCGAGCGGCAGGGTGGAGACGGAGCCTTCGGCGACGTCCTCGGGCAGGAGCGCGGCGAGGAGGTGGGCCAGATCGGTGGTGTGGGCGAGGCGTTCGGGGCGGGTCCAGTCGGGCTGGTAGACGCGGTACTTGACCGCGTCGGCGCCGAAGCCCTCGTAGGGGAAGCCGTTCAGGGTGACCACTTCGAGGCCCCGGTGGTCGAGCTCGGCGCGCAGGGCCCGGAGCGATGCCGGGTCGGCGGTCAGGGAGTGCGCGGCGTCCCGGGCGAGCCAGAGGCCGATGCCGAGGCGGTCGCGGCCGAGGCGTCGGCGGACCGGCTCGCAGTGGTCGCGGAGCTGGGCGAGGACGCCGTCGAGGGTCTCGGCCGGGTGCACGTTGGTGCAGTAGGCGAGGTGCACGGTGGAGCCGTCGGGGTGCCGGAAGCGCATCCGGGGCGCCTCATTCCCCGCCGCGGAGGACGGAGTTGCCCTCGTGCAGGTCCGATGGGGCGGGGAGGTCCAGCCGAAGGCGTCCGCTGAGGCCGTAGAAGGCGACGGGGTTGCGCCACAGGACCTGGTCGACGTCGTCGTCCGTGAAGCCGGCGGCGAGCATGGCGTCGGCGACCGCACGGGTCTTGAGGGGGTCGCTCCTGCCCCAGTCGGCGGCCGAGTTCACGAGGACGCGGCCGGTGCCGTACTCCTTCAGGATCGCGACCGTCCGGTCCTCGTCCATCTTGGTGTCGGGGTAGACGGAGAAGCCGAGCCAGGCGCCGCTGTCGGCGGCCTCCTTGACGGTCGTCTCGTTGAGGTGGTCGAGGAGGACTCGGTCCAGGGAAAGGGCGGACTCGCGGACGACGTCGATCGTGCGGCGCAGGCCGGTGAGCTTGTCGCGGTGCGGGGTGTGGACGAGCGCCGGCAGGCCGTGCTCGGCGGCGAGTTGGAGCTGGGCGGCGAGCGCGGTGTCCTCGGCGGGGGTCAGGGAGTCGTAGCCGATCTCGCCGACGGCGACGACGCCGTCCTTGGCGAGGTACCGGGGCAGCGCGTCGAGGACGGGGGTGCAGCGGGGGTCGTTGGCCTCCTTGGGGTTGAGGGCGAGGGCGCAGTGGTGGGCGATGCCGTGCTGGGCGGCCCGGAAGGGCTCCCAGCCGAGGAGGGAGTCGAAGTAGTCGAGGAAGGAGGCGCGTGAGGTGCGGGGCTGGCCGAGCCAGAAGGAGGGTTCGACGAGGGCGCGGACACCGGCGTCGTGCATCGCCCGGTAGTCGTCCGTGGTGCGCGAGGTCATGTGGATGTGCGGGTCGAAGATGCGCATCAGGACTCCTCGGCGGGGGCGGTGAGGGCGAGGACGCGGGACACGTCGGCGGGGACGGGGCGCCCGGCGGCGGTGCGTTCGGCGGCGTGGTCGGTGAGCATCCGGGCGAGTTCGGTGTCACCGGCGGCGCGCTCGGCGAGGCCGGCGACGGCGGTGACGGGCACGCCGGTGAACAGGCACTTGAGGAGGGCGTGCCGCCAGGCGTGGGGGGTGAGGTGGGTGGCGGCGTAGGGGCCGAGGGCGGCGGCGACGAGGGTGGTGTCGTGGGTGCGGAGGGCGTCCTCGACGAGGGGCAGGGCCTGCGGGCCGGTGACGAGGGAGGGGAGGGCGAGGAGGACGGCGCGGCGTTCGGCGGCGGTGCCGTGGTGGTAGAGGCGGGCGAGGGTGTCGGGCCCGGCACCGGCCGCCCGCAGGAGGCGGGTGCGGACCTCGTCCGCGTGCGCGGGGCCGCAGTGCCGTCCGGCGGCCACGAAGTACGGCTCCCAGGCGGGGGTGCCGCCGGTGGCCTCGGCGAGGGCGGTGTCCAGCCAGGCTCGGGTGGTGTCGGTCAGCATGCCGGGGTCTCCTGGCGCAGGAACGAGAGGGAGGAGCGGGCGAGTTCGGGGCCGGCGTGGGAGTGCCGGGGCAGTTCGACGACGGTCAGCCCCGGGTAGCCGGCGGCGGTGAGTTCGGCGAGGGCGGCCAGGACGGGCGGGAAGTCGATCTCTCCGTCACCGAACGGGAGGTGCTCGTGGACACCGCGCCGCATGTCCTCGATCTGGACGTGGTGGACCCAGGGGGCGGCGGCGCGGAGGCAGTCGGCGGGAGGGAGGGGTTCGAGGCACTGGCAGTGGCCGATGTCGAGGGTGAGACCGAGGACGGCGGGAGGAGGGTCGCCGAGAAGACCGCGCAGGTGGTGGAAGTCGTCGAGGGTGGAGAGGAGATGACCGGGCTCGGGTTCGACGGCGAGGGGCACGCGGGCGGCTTCCGCGGCCTCCAGGACGGGAGGGAGTGCGGAGACGAGCCGCTTCCAGGCCTCGTCGGGAGAGGTGCCGGCGGGGAGGGTGCCGCTGAAGCAGTGCACGGCGTGCGCGCCGAGGTCGGCGGCCACCCGCACGGCGCGCAGGAGCAGCCGGGCGCGGGCGGCACGGTCGTCCGGGTCCGGGTCGAGCAGCGAGGGGCCGTGCTTGCGGCGCGGGTCCAGGACGTACCGGGCCCCGGTCTCGACGGTCACACCGAGCCCGAGCTCGCCCAGGCGCCGGGCGACCCGGGCGGTGCGGGCAGGCAGGTCGGGCGCGAGGGGGTCGAGATGCATGTGGTCGAGCGTCAGCCCGACTCCGTCGTAGCCGAGGTCGGCGAGCAGCCCGAGGGCCTCGTCGAGCCGGAGATCGGCGAGCCCGTTGGTGCCGTAGCCGAAGCGGGGGGTCGGGCGGGGGGCGCTCATGTCGGGCTCACCTTTCGGGCGAGGGCGCGGGCGGCAGGGACGAGGCCGAGCAGCGCGAGCGCGGTTCCCGGTGCTCCGCCCCGGGCGGCGAGGGCGGCCTGGAGGGGGATCGTCGCCCTGATCCCGCCCCCGACGGCACGCTCGGTGAGCGCCGCCGAGGGGTTGAGCGCTGCGTGGAGGAGCAGGGTGGCGGGGGTGCGGGCGTAGGCGAGGGCCGGCAGGGGACCGAGCGGGTTCTTCCCCGTGCCGGACGTCGCTCCCGCGACCGCCAGGGTGACGGCGAGGGCCGCGAGGGGGGTGCGGGTGGAGCCGCCCCGGGTCTCGTGTCGGGAGACGGCGGTGACGGCGTAGGTGTGGGCGGCGAGGAGGGCGGCGGACGGGAGGGCCCGGGCGGCGTGGAGGAACGGTCGGGGTGTGGGGGTCGTCGAGGCGAGCGCGCCGAGGAGGAGGTCGAGGGCGCGGGCGGTGGCCATGGCTGCGGGGCCGGCCGGGGTGTGTTTGAGGCCGAGGTCGTAGGCCCAGACGGTGGTGGCGAGGGCGGTGGCCGTGGCGAGGGCGGGGCGGCCCGCGCGGGAGGCGAGGCCGAGGCCGGCGAGTGTCAGGGCCGCGGAGGCGGCGAGGGCGGCGCCGGCTGTGACGCGGCCCGAGGGGAGGGGGCGGTGGGGGCGGTCGCGGGCGTCCTCGTGGCGGTCGGCCCAGTCGTTGAGGGCCATGCCCGCCTCGTACAGGCAGAGGGAGGCGCCGATCGCGCGCAGGGTGCCGCGTCCGGGGCGGGTCCCGGTGGCGGCGGCTCCGGCGAGGGCGTCGCCGGGTACGGAGAGCAGTGCGGAGACCCGGAGCAGCTCCGCCCAGGCACGTGCCGTTCCTCCCGCCGCCGTGGGACCGGTCGTCCGGCGCCCTCCCGTCGCGGGTCGGCCGGTCGCCGTGCGCCCTCCCTTCGCGGATCGGCCGGTCGGCGTGCGTCCTCCCGTCGCGGGTCGGCCGGTCGGCGTGCGCCCTCCCGTCGCGGATCGGCCGGTCATCGGGGGGCCTTGCCCGGGGTGGGGTCCGCGAGTGTGCGGGCGAAGGCGAGGAGGCGGTGGTACTGGTCGGCCAGGGAGGCCGGTGGGGTGCCTTCGGGGTCCTTGAAGTAGAAGGCGAGGTCGTGGAGGGGGCCGGTGCGGCCCCTTTCGTGGGCTCGGGCGGTGAGGCGGGCCAGGTCCAGGACGAGAGGGGCGGCGAGGGCCGAGTCGCAACCCTGCCAGAGGGTCTGGAGGATCATGCGGGTGCCGAGGAAGCCGTCGAAGGCGATGTGGTCCCAGGCGGTCTTCCACTCCCCCAGGGCGGGGACGTCGTCGATGTGGACCTGGCCCTCGACGGTGCTGCCGAGGGTGTCGGTGAGGACGCGTTCCTTGCCGGCGTTCTTGGCGGCGGCGGCCGCGGGGTCGGCGAGGGCGGCTCCGTCGCCGCCGCCGAGGAGGTTGCTGCCGGACCAGGCGCGTACGGTGAGGGCCCGCTGGCGGAACATCGGCGCGAGGACGGCCCGCAGGAGGGTCTGTCCGGTCTTGCCGTCGCGGCCCGCGTACGGCAGTCCGCTTGCGGCGAGCGGGGCGGCGAGGACGGGGTGGCGCAGTCCGGTGGACGGGGTGAAGTTGACGTACGGGCAGCCTGCGCGGAGTGCCGCGGCGGCGTAGAGGGTGCTGGGTGGGAGCCCGACGCCCCCCGACGCCGGCTCCGTGGAGGCCACATTGACGACCACGACGCGGTCCAGGCCAACCCTTCGGCGGAAGTCCGTCAGGTCGGTGGCGAAGGCGGTGATGAGCTGTTCGTCGGTGCGGGTGTCGCCGGGGGCGGGCCCGCCGGGGCGGATCTCGCGGTCGGCGGCTTCGAGCTCGGCGGCGACGGCGCGGGCGAGGCCGTGCGGGAGGACGCCGGCGGTGGTGAGCTGTTCGGCGCGTTTGGGGAGGGGGCAGTCGGTGGTGTCGTGGCCGCCGAAGACGAGGGAGGCGAGTGGGGGGAGGCCGGCGTCGGAGAGGTCGGGCGTCTCGGTGGCCATGCCGGTGGGCGGGTGGAGTCCGGCGACGAGGGCGGCGCAGCCGGCCACGGTGGTGGTGGCGACGGAGCCTCTCGCGCCGATGAGCCAGATTCCGGTGCGGGGTGCGGTGGTCACGGCGTCGGCCTCCCTCTGGAGGAGATGAAGTGGGGTGGTGACGGTGGGCGGGGGGTACGGCGCCTCCCCGCCCACCGCCGGCTGTGGCGGGCTCCCTTCGGGCCGCGGACCCGCATCGCACGGAGGTCCGTCGAACGGCGGCCTCCCGTCGGGCGGGAGATCCGTCGGGTGGGAGTTCCCGTCAGAGGGGAGCTCCCGTCAGGAGGGGAGTTCCTTGATGCGGATGTTGCGGAAGGCGACCTGGTCCTCGGCTCCGTGGTTCTGGATGCCGATGTGGCCGTCGGTGAGGCTGCGGGCCGGGTCGGTGTTGGTGAAGTCGTTGATCTTGGTGCCGTTGAGGAAGACCTGGAGGCGTTCGCCCGTGACGCGGAGTTCGTACGTGTTCCATTGGCCGGGCGGGCGCAGGGCCTCGTCGCGGGCCTTCAGGTCGGCGGACTTGAACCCGTAGACGGCTCCGGTGGTGCGGTCGGGGGTGTCGGTGGCGTCGATCTGGACCTCGTAGCCGTTGTTCACGGCGGACCAGGGGTCGTCGGAGGCGGGGAAGCCGAGGAAGACGCCGGAGTTGGAGTCGCCGGTGAGCTTCCAGTCGAGGGTGAGGGAGTAGGAGTGGAACTCCTTGGCCTGGTACCAGAGCAGGCCCATGCCGCCGGTGGAGCGGAGTTCGCCGTCGGCGATGTCGAAGGAGCCGGGTCCGGCCTGCTTCCAGCCTTCGCGGGTCTCTCCGTTGAAGAGGCTGCGGTAGCCGGTCTGCGGGTTGCAGTCGGCCTTGACCTGGCCGGTGGCGTACTGGAGTCCGCCGAGGAGGTGCTGCCGGAAGGCGGGTTCGGTGTAGGACTCCTTGGTGTGACCGCCGCCGGTGTAGAAGGAGCGGCCGCCGCCGTAGGCCTGGCACCAGGCGATGGGGTGGTCGCCCTTCATGGTGCCGCCCTGGTAGGTGGTCTCGTCGAGGGTGGCGAGGACGTGGGCCCGCTCGCGCGGGTTGGTGCGGTAGTTGTACCACTCGTCGGTGCGCTGCCAGGGCCCGTCGAGGTGGGCGGTGGCGGGGTGGGTGCGGTCCTCGGCGCGGACGGTGGCGGGCTGGATCTGCGGGTGGGACTGGAAGTAGGCGCCGACGAGTCCGCCGTAGAAGCCCCAGTCGTATTCGGTGTCGGCGGCGGCGTGGATGCCCATGTAGCCGCCGCCGGCGGAGACGTACTGCTCGAAGGCGGTCTGCTGGTCGGTGTCGAGGACGTCGCCGGTGGTGGAGAGGAAGACGACGGCGTCGTAGCGTGCGAGGTTGGCGGCGGTGAACTGACGTGGTTCCTCGGTGGCGTCGACGGTCATGCTGCTGTCGGCGCCGAGCTCCTTGAGGGCGGTGATGCCGCTGGGGATGGAGTCGTGGCGGAAGCCGGCGGTCTTCGAGAAGACGAGGACGCGCTTGGCGGTGTGGTCGACGGGGGTGCTGGTGAGGGTGAAGTCGTCGAGGTCGTAGAGCGCTCCGGCGCCGCCCTTGAAGACGAGGTAGAGCTGGGTGGTCCTGCGGGGTGCGGCGCGCAGGGGGACGTCGACGTCCTGGAAGGTCTCCCAGCCGCCGGTGACGGGGACGGGGGTGGAGCCGAGGAGGGTGCCGGTGGGTGAGCCGGTGCGCACTTCGAGGAAGCCGCCTGCTCCGCCGGAGGAGACGCGGGCGGTCAGCCGGGTGGCGCCGGCGAGCTGGTACGGGGTGAAGGCGATCCAGTCGCCGTTGTCGATGTCGCCGACGGTGCGGCCGCCGTGGGCCTGGGTCTTGTCGTAGGTGCGGATGCCGCTCTGGGTGTCGAAGTGTTCGGCCTGGCGGTGGCGGGGCTGGAGTTTGGCCTGGTCGCTGCCGGTGAGCGCGGCCTGTCCGCCGCCGCCGTTGTCGGTGTACTCGGCGTTGAAGACGGCGAAGATGTTGGCGTCGTCGTCGTGGCCGCCGTCGGCGGAGGTCTTGATGGTGCCGGTGCAGCCGTTGGCGGTGGTGACGGGGTGGCCGTGGCTGTCGTGGCCGAGGACGTAGGTGACCTTGACCTTGGTGCAGTCGACGGGTCCGGAGGCGGAGTCCTCGGGGTCGTTGACGTTGACCTTGAAGGGGATCTCGTCGCCGAAGGCGAAGAGGGCTCCGTCGGCGGGGAGCTGGAGGGTGACCTTGGGTGCGGTGTTGCCGACGGTGATGTGGACGGAGGCGGATCCGGTGCGGCCGGTGGTGTCCTCGGCGGTCACGGTCGCCGTGTAGGTGCCGTTGGTGGCGTAGCTGTGGGTGGGGTTGGCGGTGGTGGCGGTGGTGCCGTCGCCGAAGTCCCAGCTGTAGGTGAGGGGGTCGCCGTCGGCGTCGGTGGTGCCGGCGGAGGAGAGGGCGACCCTGAGGGGTGCGGTGCCGGAGGTCTTGTCGGCGCTCGCTTCGGCGACGGGTGAGTGGCCGCCGGTGGCGTTCTCGATGCGGTAGAGGCCGGAGTTGTGGTCGCCGCCGAACCAGGCGGTGCCGTAGTCGAGGACGTAGAGGGCGCCGTCGGGACCGAAGGCCATGTCCATGATCTGGGTGCCGGTCCAGGGGACGGGGTTGATGGAGCGGACGGTGCCGTCCGTGTCCTGGTCGATGCGCTTGATCCAGCGGCGGCCGAACTCTCCGGCGAAGAAGTCTCCGTCGTACGACTCGGGGAACTTGACCGGGGAGGTGTTGGCGGGGTCGTAGCGGTAGACGGGTCCGCCCATGGGTGATTCGGATCCGGTGCCGAACTCGGGTACGGAGCCGCCGTTGTACGGGATCCAGGCGGGTTCGGCCGGGGGCAGGTCGACGAGTCCGGTGTTGTACGGGGATTCGTTCTTCAGCGCGGCGCAGTCGAAGGTGGCGCCGGAGGTGCCGGTGGCGAAGTCGTAGTCGACGTAGGGGTCGTTGGCGCCGGTGCAGAAGGGCCAGCCGAAGTTGCCGGGCTTGGTGACGCGGGCGAACTCGACCTGTCCCGCGGGGCCGCGCTTGGGGTCCGCGGCGCCGGCGTCGGGGCCGTAGTCGCCGACGTACAGGATGCCGGTGGTCTTGTCGACGCTGAAGCGGAAGGGGTTGCGGAAGCCCATGGCGTAGATCTCGGGCCGGGTCCTGGCGGTGCCGGGGGCGAAGAGGTTGCCGTCGGGGACGGTGTAGCTGCCGTCGTCGGCGACCTTGATGCGGAGGATCTTGCCGCGGAGGTCGTTGGTGTTGCCGGAGGTGCGGCGGGCGTCGAAGGCGGGGTTGCGGCCGGGGCGTTCGTCGATGGGGGTGTAGCCGTCGGAGGCGAAGGGGTTGGAGTCGTCGCCGGTCGACAGGTAGAGGTTGCCCTGGGCGTCGAAGTCGATGTCGCCGCCGACGTGGCAGCAGATGCCGCGGGTGGCGGGGACGTCGAGGACCTTCTTCTCGCTGCTGTTGTCGAGGGTGAAGTCGGCGTTCAGCGTGAAGCGGGAGAGGCGGTTGACGCCGTCGTACGGGGCGAACTGGGCGGGCGTGCCGTCGTTGGGGGCATCGCCGGCGGGGGTGTCGAGGGGCGGGGCGTAGTAGAGGTAGATGGCCCTGTTCCGGGCGAAGTCGGGGTCGAGGCCGATGCCCTGGAGGCCTTCCTCGTCGTGGGAGTAGACGGGGACGGTGCCGATGACGGTGGTGTTGCCGGCGGCGTCGGTGCGGCGGAGTTCGCCGCCGCGGTCGGTGTGCAGGACGCTGCGGTCGGGGAGTACGGCGAGGGACATGGGTTCGCCGACTTCTTCGCCGCCCTTGGCCAGGGTGACCTGCTGGAACTCCTCGCCGGCGGCAAGGGGGGCGGCGGTGGCCGGGTCCGTCTCGGCCGCGAGGACCTGGGGGGCGGCGAGGGCGAGGAGTCCGACGGTGAGGAGGGCGAGGGTCTTCCTGGCTCGGAGTCGTTGTCTGTGCACGGATGTCCTCCGGAGTAGGGGTGTGCGGGTGTCCGGGGACCGGCGTGCGCCGTCACGCTGGTCGAATGGGCCAGTTACGCCATGTACACATCAGGGACCGTAGCGAGGTTCGTCCACTCCGTGAACCCCTTGTGCACGCATCGGTCGAACTTTCCACCGCGAGAGGACAAAGCCTCCCGCGGTGGAAGCGCGGGGACCTCAGTCACCGCCCCCGAAGGCGGCGTCGAAGGAGGCCGCCGGAGGGTCGAAGTCGTACCGCTTGAGGAAGGCGAGCGCCTCGGGCGCCCCGGTCAGCCGGTCCATGCCGGCGTCCTCCCACTCCACGGAGACCGGTCCGCCGTAGCCGATGGACCGCAGCATCCGGAAGACGTCCTCCCAGGGCACGTCGCCGTGCCCGGCGGAGACGAAGTCCCAGCCGCGCCGGGGGTCGCCCCAGGGCAGGTGGGAGCCGAGCCGCCCGTTGCGGCCGTCGAGCCGCCTGCGGGCCTCCTTGCAGTCCACGTGGTAGATCCGGTCGCGGAAGTCCCACAGGAAGCCGACGGGGTCGAGGTCCTGCCAGACGAAGTGGCTCGGGTCGAAGTTGAGCCCGAAGGCCGGTCTGCGGCCGACGGCGTCCAGGGCCCGCCGGGTGGTCCAGTAGTCGTACGCGATCTCGCTGGGGTGCACCTCGTGGGCGAAGCGCACGCCCTCGGCGTCGAAGACGTCGAGGATCGGGTTCCACCGTTCGGCGAAGTCCTCGAAGCCCCGCTCGATCATGCGCTCGGGGACCGGCGGGAACATCGCCACCAGGTGCCAGATCGACGAGCCGGTGAAGCCGACGACGGTGTCGACGCCGAGCGCCGCCGCGGCCCGCGCGGTGTCCGCGAGCTCGCGCGCGGCCCGCCGCCGCACCCCCTCGGCGTCGCCGTCGGCCCAGATCCGGGCGGGCACGATCGCCCGGTGGCGTTCGTCGATCGGATGGTCGCAGACGGCCTGCCCCACCAGGTGGTTGGAGATCGCCCAGCACTTCAGGCCGTACGCGTCGAGCAGTTCGCGTCTGCCCTTGACGTACGCGGGGTCGGTGAGGGCCTTGTCGACCTCGAAGTGGTCCCCCCAACAGGCGAGTTCGAGGCCGTCGTAGCCGAATTCGCGGGCGAGCCGGCAGACCTCCTCCAGGGGCAGGTCGGCCCATTGGCCGGTGAAGAGCGTGAAGGGTCGTGGCACGGTCGGGCGCCTCCTAGCCGGTGACGAGGGCGGTGGGTACGGGGGTGTAGACGGCGTTGTTCCGGGCGCTGTCCTCCACCGCCGCCAGGACGCGCTGGACCTGGAGGCCGTCGGCGAAGGAGGGCGCCGGAGCGGTGCCGTCGGCGATGGCGTGGACGAGGTCGCGGGCCTGGTGGGCGAAGGTGTGCTCGTAGCCGAGTCCGTGGCCGGGCGGCCACCAGCCCTCCAGGTACGGGTGGCCGGGTTCGGTCACGAGGATGCGGCGGAAACCGGCCGACTCGGCGGGCTCGGTGTGGTCGTGGAAGGACAGTTCGTTGAGCCGCTCCAGGTCGAAGGCGAGGGAGCCCTTCTCCCCGTTGATCTCCAGGCGCAGCGCGTTCTTGCGTCCGGAGGCCATCCGGGTGGCCTCGAAGGAGGCGAGCGCCCCGGAGGCGAGCCGCCCGGTGAACAGGGCGGCGTCGTCGACCGTGACCTGCCCGTACACCTCCGATCCCGCTCCCCCGCCGAGTCCGCCGGCGGCGGCTCCGGCGAGCCTCGGCCGCTTCCGTACGAAGGTCTCGGTGAGCGCCGACACGCCGACCAGGGGCTCCCCGGCGAGGTACTGGGCGAGGTCGACGGCGTGCGCGCCCAGGTCCCCGAGCGCGCCCGAGCCCGCGTGCTCGCGCTCCAGGCGCCAGGTCAGCGGGAAGCCCGGGTCGACGAGCCAGTCCTGGAGGTACGTGACGCGGACGTGACGCAGGGTGCCGAGGCGGCCGTCCGCGACGAGGCTCCGGGCGTACGCGAGGGCGGGCACCCGCCGGTAGTTGAAGCCGACCATGGCGATCTGGCCGCGGGCGGCGGCGGCCTCGGCGGCCACCGCCATCGTCTCGGCCTCGGCGACCGAGTTGGCCAGCGGCTTCTCGCACAGCACGTGCTTGCCGGCCTCCAGGGCGGCGACGGCGATCTCCGCATGACTGTCGCCCGGGGTGCAGACGTCGACGAGCTGGACGTCCTCGCGGGCGATCAGGGCCCGCCAGTCGGTCTCGGCGGCCGCCCAGCCGTGCCGGCGCGCGGCGGCCCGTACGCCGTCGGCGTCCCGCCCGGCGACGGCGGCGAGGACCGGTCTCAGGGGCAGGTCGAAGGCGCGGCCCGCGGTGCGCCAGCCCTGTGAGTGGGCGGCGCCCATGAAGGCGTAGCCGACCATGCCGACGCCGAGCGCCGGCGGCGCGGCCCCGCTCTCCGTCCGTTCCATACGGTTCCTCCGTTTCGTGGTGCGCGGCGAGTCACTCCCGGGACCGGCGAGGTCAGTTGAAGCCGGTGGGGAGGTAGTCGTCGACGTTCTCCTTGGTGACGACGGCCGAGTAGAGGGTGATCGAGGCGGGGATCTCCAGCTCGGCCATGCCGCCGATCCCCTTCTTCTGGCCGAGGGCGCGGGCGAGGTCGATCGCGGAGGCGGCCATGGTCGGCGGGTAGAGGACGGTGGCCTTGAGGACGCTGTCGTCCGCCTTGATGGCGTCCATGGCGGACTTGGCTCCGGCGCCGCCGACCATGAGGAAGTCCTTGCGACCGGCCTGGGCGATGGCGCGGAGCGCGCCGACGCCCTGGTCGTCGTCGTGGTTCCACAGGGCGTCGAACGTCGGCTGGGCCTGCAGGAGCTGGGCCATCTTGGCCTGGCCGGACTCGACGGTGAACTCGGCGGCCTGGCGGGCGACCTTGCGGATGTTGGGGTAGTTCTTGAGGGCGTCGTCGAAGCCCTGGGTGCGCTGCTTGGTGAGCTCCAGGCTGTCCATGCCCGCGAGTTCGACGACGGTGGCGTTCGGCTTGTCCTTGAGCTGTTCTCCGATGAAGCGGCCGGCGTTGAGGCCCATGCCGTAGTTGTCGCCGCCGATCCAGCAGCGGTAGGCCTGCGGGGAGGCGAAGATCCTGTCGAGGTTGACGACGGGGATGCCGGCCTTCATGGCCTGGAGGCCGACCTGGGTGAGGGCCTTGCCGTCGGCGGGGAGGACGACGAGGACGTCGACCTTCTTGTTGATCAGGGTCTGGACCTGGCCGATCTGGGCGGCGGTGTCGTTGGAGCCCTCGGTGATCTCCAGGGTGACGTCGGCGTACTTCTTGGCGCGCCGTTCGGCGTTCTCGTTGATGGCGTTGAGCCAGCCGTGGTCGGCCTGCGGGCCGGCGAAGCCGATGGTGACGGGGGTGCCGGGCTTGTCGTCGGCGGCGGGGGCGGCGCTCGCGACGGGGGCTGTGTCCTTGGCGTTCCTCGGTTCGTTGCTGGTGCAGGCGGTGAGGAGGGCGCCGGCGGAGACGGCGGCGCCGCCGAGGAGGAGGTGTCTGCGGCTGGTTTCGGGCATGGCGGATCAACCCTTCGAGTACGGGTGGAGGGCTTTTCGGGAAGGTCAGGCGTCGGCGTCGCGGACCGTGCGGCGCTGGACCAGGACGGCGGCGACGATGATCGCGCCCTTGGCGATCTGCTGGACGTCGCTCTGCAGGTTGTTGAGGGCGAAGATGTTGGTGATGGTGGTGAAGACGAGGACGCCGAGGACGGAGCCGACGATGGTGCCGCGGCCGCCGCTGAGGAGGGTGCCGCCGATGATCGCGGCGGCGATGGCGTCGAGTTCGTACAGGTTGCCGTTGGTGTTCTGGCCGGAGCCCGCGAGGACGATCAGGAGGAACGCGGCGATGCCGCAGCACAGGCCGGACAGCAGGTAGAGGTAGAGGCGCTGGCGGCGGACGTCGATGCCGGCGAGGCGGGCGGCCTCGGGGTTGCCGCCGACGGCGATCGTGCGGCGGCCGAAGGTGGTGCGGTTGAGCAGGAGCCACCCGGCGGCGGTGACGGCGGCGAACACGAGGACGAGCGGCGGGATCCCCAGGACGTAGGCGTCGGGGACGCCGAGGTCGAGGACGGACGGGACCGTGACGATCTGCGTCTTGCCGTCGGTGATCTGCAGGGCGAGACCGCGGGCGGAGGCGAGCATCGCGAGGGTGGCGATGAAGGGGACCATTCCGCCGTACGCGACGAGGACGCCGTTCACCAGGCCGCAGCCGAGGCCGACGACCACCGCCGTGAAGAGGATGCCGGCGAAGCCGAACTCCTGGGTGGCGAGGGTGGTGGCCCACACGGAGGCGAGGGCGACGATCGCGCCGACGGAGAGGTCGATGCCGCCGCTGGTGATGACGAAGGTCATGCCGACGGTGACGACGCCGATGACGGAGGCCTGCGTCAGGACGAGCTGGAGATTGGAGGTGGCGAGGAACTCGGCGGGCCGGGTGAGGCCGCCGACGGCGACCAGGGCGGCGAGGACGCCGAGCAGGGACAGGTTGCGGACGTCGGCCCTCAGGCCGAGTGCGCGCCGGCGGCCGTCCCGGGCCGGCACGTCGGCCGGGGTGGTGAGCGTCATGCCGTCGGACTCCCTTCCATCACGAGGTCGAGTACGCGGTGTTCGTCGAGGTCGCGGGCGGGCGCCTCGTGGACGACCCGGCCCTCGCGCAGGACCAGGACGCGGTCGGCGAGGCCCAGGACTTCGGGGACCTCGCTGGAGACGAGGAGGACGGCGAGGCCGTCGTCGGCGAGGCGGCGGATGACGGCGTACAGCTCGGCGCGGGCGCCGACGTCGACACCGCGGGTCGGTTCGTCGAGGAGGAGGACGCGGCAGCCGCGGAGCAGCCAGCGGGCGAGGACCGCCTTCTGCTGGTTGCCGCCGGAGAGGGTGCGGACGCGGGCGTCTGGATGGTCGGGGCGGAGGGACAGCTCGCGGGTCGCGGTCCTGGCGGTCTCGCGTTCGGCGGTGCGGTCGATCCAGCCGGCCCGGGAGAAGCGGGCGAGGGAGGAGACGGAGACGTTGCGGGTGACGGATTCGAGGAGGAGCAGGCCCTGGGCCTTGCGTTCCTCGGGGGCGAGGCCGAGGCCGGCGCGGACGGCGGCGGGGACGCTGCCGGGCCGCAGGGGCCGCCCGTCGACGAGGACCCGGCCGGCGGTGGGCCGGCGCGCCCCGTAGACGGTCTCCAGGATCTCGGAGCGGCCGGAGCCGACGAGGCCGGCGAGTCCGACGATCTCGCCGGGCCGCAGTTCGAGGTCGAGCGCCTCGAACTCCCCTTTCCTGGCGAGGCCTTGGACTCGGAGGACGGGCTCGGCGGTGGGGGGTTCGGCGCGTCTGTCGGGGAAGACGTACGGGACGTCCCGGCCGGTCATGAGGGCGACGACGTCCCGGGTGGGGGTGGTCGCGGCGGGCAGTCCGCGGGCGACCGCCCTGCCGTCCTTGAGGACGGTGACGCGGTCGCCGATGCGGCGGATCTCCTCCAGGCGGTGGGAGATGTAGACGACGGCGACGCCGGCGGCGGTGAGGTCGGCGACGATCCGGAAGAGGTTGTCGACCTCGTCGGGGTCGAGGGCCGCGGAGGGTTCGTCCATGACGATGAGGCGGACGTCGTGGGAGAGGGCCCGGGCCATGGAGACGATCTGCTGCTGGGCGGCGGAGAGTCCGCCGACGCGGCGGTCGGGGTCGATCTCGGGGTGGCCGAGGCGCTTGAGGAGCGCGGTGGTGGTGGCGCGTGCGGCGCGGGTGCGGACGAAGCCTGCGGTGGTGGGCTCGTGTCCGAGGTGGACGTTCTCGGCGACGGTGAGGCCTTCGACGAGGTCGAGTTCCTGGTAGATGGTGGCGATGCCGAGGCGGACGGCGGCGCTCGGGGAGCGGAGCCGGACGGGTTCGCCGTTCCAGGTGATGCGGCCGTCGTCGGGCTGGTGGGCGCCGGCGAGGACCTTGATGAGGGTGGATTTGCCGGCGCCGTTCTGGCCGAGGAGGCAGTGGACTTCGCCGGGGGTGACGTCGAGGTCCACGCCGTCGAGGGCGCGGACGCCGGGGAAGGACTTGGTGATTCCGGACATGGTGAGCAGGGGTGGATGGTTCTGGGGCATGACGGGGGTCCCCTCGGCTGGCGGGTGCGGGTAGCCGTCCGGCGGGTGCGGTGGCGCCTGGGCGAGTGGGGGTGCGGAGGTGTGTCGGCGTGTTGCGGCAGGTGGGCACAGAGCACCGGCGGAGCCGGCGGGCCGCGCGAACCGGCGTTACGCCGGGGAGAAGAGGTGGTCGCTGATGAGGCGGGCCGCGCCGGTGACGCCGGCGGTCTGGCCGAGTTCGCCCAGGACGATGGGGAGGTTGCCGGTGGCCAGGGGCAGGGACTGCCGGTAGACCTGGGTGCGGACACTGGCGAGGAGGTTGTGACCGAGGCCGGTGACGCCGCCGCCGATCACCACCAGACCGGGGTTGAAGAAGCTGACGAGTCCGGCGATGACCTGCCCGACCCGGTTGCCGCCCTCACGGATGAGGGCGAGCGAGGTGGCGTCGCCCGCGGCGGCGGCCGCGGCGACGTCGGCGCCGGTGAGGTGTCCGGCCGCCGCGAGGCGGGCGGCGAGCTCCTCGGAGCGGCCGGCGCGCGCCGCGTCCTCGGCGTCGCGGGCCAGGGCGGCGCCGCTGAAGTGGGCTTCCAGGCAGCCGTTGTTGCCGCAGGCGCAGGGGCGGCCGTCGGGTTCGACCTGGATGTGTCCGATGTCGCCGGCGCTGCCCGTCGTACCGCGGTAGACCTCGCCGCCGACGACGATGCCGCAGCCGATGCCGGTGCCGATCTTGACGCAGAGGAAGTCGCCGACGGAGCGGGCGACGCCGGCGTGCTGCTCCCCCATGGCCATGAGGTTCACGTCGTTGTCGACCATGACGGGGCAGCCGAGTTCCTGGCTGAGGGCCTCCCGCACGGGGAAGCCGTCCCAGCCGGGCATGATCGGGGGTGCGACGGGGACGCCCTCGGGGAAGCGGACGGGCCCGGGGACGCCGATGCCGGCGCCGTCGAATCCTTCCGCGATGCCCGTCGAGCGCAGCTTCGCCGCCATCGAGAGTGCCTGTTCGAAGACGGCGACGGGGCCCTCGCGGACGTCCATGGGGTGGTTGAGGTGCCCGAGCACCTCCAACTCGGCGTTGGTGACGGCGACGTCGATGGACGTGGCGCCGATGTCGATGCCGAGGAAGCGGAGTTCGGGCGCGAGGCGGATGTTGTGCGAGCGGCGGCCGCCGCGGGAGGCGGCGAGGCCGTCGGCGACGACGAGGCCGGTCTCCAGGAGGCGGTCGACCTCGACGGCGAGCTTGGAGCGCGAGAGGTCGATCTGGTCTCCCAGCTGTGCGCGGGAGTTGGGTCCTCCGTCGCGCAACAGCCGGAGGAGTCGCGCCTGGTGCCGGTTGGCAGGTCGTGCCGTCATGCGCCTCACGCGCCCCTCCCTCTCGCACACGCTCGTGTTCGGGCTTTCGAGGGGAACGTAGCAGTGGCGTACCGGGGTGGGAAGAAGTTGCGCAGGAATCCGGGCCGACTTTTTCCCGGTTGGGGACAAAGGAGGGGTCGGCTGGGGAGAAGGGGGTGGTCAGCGCACCTCGACCAGGCGGGCCGAGACCACCACGTTGCCCGCATAGCCGCTCTCCTCGGTGAAGGTGCCGCCGCAGGTGATCAGGCGCAGTTCGGGGACGCCGGCGTCGCCGTAGACCCGCTCGGCGGGGAAGCCCTCCTTGGGGACGACCTCGACCCCGTACACGGCGAAGACGGCGGTCCTGCCGTCTCGGCGGCCGATCTCGACGCGGTGTCCCTTGGCGAGGGCGCCGAGGTCGTAGAAGACGGCCCGGCCGTTCGGGGTGTCGACATGGCCGACGACGACGGCGGTGCCGCGCTCGCCGGGGGTGACCGCGCCGGTGAACCAGCCCGCGAGCCGCCCGTCCTCGGGCGGCGGGGCCTCGATCCAGCCGTCGGCGTCGAGTCCGACCTCGGTGACGGGGGCGTCGACGCGGACGGCGGGGACACGGACCCGGAGCGGGGGCGAGGCGGGCAGCGGAGGGGGTACGAGGACGGGGCCGAGGCCGGAGAGACCGGCGCGGGTCCCGTCGGGCGCGGCCGCGGCGAGGGGCTGCGGCGGTCCCGCGCCCTGGAGCTCCCCCGTGCCGCCGCGCACGAGGTGCACGCCGATGAGGAGGACGACGGCGACGACGCCCCAGGCGCCGCGCCGTCCGGTGCGGTCCGGCTGCGCCGTGCCGTCGAAGCCGCCCCTGCCGTCGGGGCCTCCAGCGCCGTCCGGGCCTCCCGTGCCGTCCGCACGCCCCACGTCCGCGCTCCTCCTCGTGTGCCGTGTGCTGCTGGCGCCCCTCCGCCCCGGACCTCGTCACACCGGGGCGGAGGGGCCGTTTCGGGCCCCCGGGGTCCCGGCCGTCAGGTGCGGCCGTCGGCGCGGCGGCGGGTGAGCACGACGGCGGCGCCGAGCGCTCCGGCGATGAGCAGGACGCCGGTGACGACTTCGGTGGTGCCGAGTCCGTCGGCGTCGGCGCCGGAGGCGGCGGCGGTCCCGTAGCCGGCCTTCACACCCTTGTGGGCCGGGGTGTGGGTGCCGGTGTCGTGCCCGGTGGTACCGCCGGTGTCGCCGCCCTCGGCGATGGTGAGCTGGGTGGTGCCCCGCTCGCCCTTGCAGTCGAAGGTGATCTCGTACTGGGCGCCGGCCTTGGCGTCGACGTCCACGGTCGCGGTGCCCGGGCGGCCCTCGTTGAGCGTCACGGTCTCGAACACGCCGGAGGTGACGGTGACGGACGGCACTTCGCAGCCCTCGGACGTGAGGGTGACGGTGCCGCCGGGGGCGATCGTGGCGGGGGTGACGGAGAAGCCGAACGACGTGATGTTGTTGTTGCCGTCGCCGGCCAGGGCCAGGGGCGCGACCGACACGACGGCGACGGCGCTGAGCAGGGCGGCGGAAGCGGCACGTATCGCGCGCATGGCGGTCCTCCAGATCACGCGAGGGCTCGGACGCGGAGCGATTCCGCGTCCGGGAAGGGACGACCCTCACCGCGATCGAAGCTAGGTCCGCGCCAGGCCCGCCGCCACCGGTCTCCGCCGAACGGGTCACGGCGGCGCGCGGGCCGCCTCCTACGGGACCCGGACGACCTGTCCCGCGTACGACAGGTTGCCGCCGAAGCCGAAGAGCAGGACCGGGGCGCCGGACGGCAGTTCACCGCGCTCGACCAGCTTGGCCAGGGCCAGCGGGATGGAGGCGGCCGAGGTGTTGCCGGAGTCGACGACGTCCCGGGCGACGACCGCGTTCACGGCGCCGATCTTCGCGGCGAGCGGCTCGATGATCCGCAGGTTGGCCTGGTGCAGGACGACGCCCGCGAGGTCCTCGGGGGCGATGCCGGAGCGCTCGCAGGCCTGCCGGGCGAGGGCGGGCAGCTGCTGGGTGGCCCAGCGGTAGACGGACTGGCCCTCCTGGGCGAAGCGCGGCGGGGTGCCCTCGATGCGGACGGCGTGGCCCATCTCCGGGACGGAGCCCCACAGGACCGGGCCGATGGCGCCGGTGTCGGCCTCGGTGGCCTCGACGATCGCGGCGCCGGCCCCGTCACCGGTGAGGACGCAGGTGGTGCGGTCGGTCCAGTCGGTGATCTCGGTCATCTTGTCGGCGCCGATGACGAGGGCGCGGCGGGCGGCCCCGGCGCGCACGGCGTGGTCGGCGGTGGCCAGGGCGTGGGTGAAGCCGGCGCAGACCACGTTGAGGTCCATGGTGGCCGGCGAGCCCATGCCGAGGCGGGCGGCGACGCGGGCGGCCGTGTTGGGCGAGCGGTCGATCGCGGTGGAGGTGGCGACGAGGACGAGGTCGATGTCGCCGGCGGTGAGGCCGGCGGTGGCGAGCGCCTTGCCGGCCGCGTGGGCGGCGAGCTCGTCGACCGGCTCGTCGGGCCCGGCGACGTGCCGGGTGCGGATGCCGACCCGGCTGAGGATCCACTCGTCGCTCGTGTCGACCAGTTCGGCGAGGTCGTGGTTGGTCAGCACCTTGGCGGGCTGGTAGTGCCCGAGCGCGGCAATGCGAGTGCCCGTCATACTCGGGACCCCCTAGGTGGTTCGTTCGTCCGGCAGGACCACCCAGTCTTGCCAGCGACTGATCAGTAACAGGTGACGTAAACCACCAACATTCCCCCGAATCGCTTGGCCGACCGTGACAACGGGCCCGGGACAGACGGGCCCGGGGGCGGACGGGCCGGGGAGGGACGGGTGGGCGGACGCGCGTGCGGTGGTGGGGCGTGGCGGAGAATGGGGCGGTCAGGGCCTTCCCGGCCTTCCCTGCGGAGAGAATCGAGTGCGGTCACGATGGGACGGGTCACCGAGCGACGGCGTGTCCTGCGGATCCGGGGCGGGGCGGTCACCACGCGGCCCGACACCCTGGTGGCGGAGGAGCCGCTGGAGATCCGGCTGAACGGACGGCCGATCGCGATCACCATGCGCACGCCGGGCGACGACTTCGCGCTCGCCGCCGGCTTCCTGGTGAGCGAGGGGGTCCTGGCGGCCGCCTCGGACGTGCGGAACATCGTGTACTGCGCGGGCGCCACGGAGGACGGCCGGAACACGTACAACGTGGTGGACGTGCAGCTGGCCCCCGGCGTGGCGGTCCCGGACATCACGCTGGAGCGGAACGTCTACACGACGTCCTCCTGCGGGCTGTGCGGCAAGGCCAGCCTGGACGCGGTCCGCACCACCGCCCGCTTCCCGATCGCCGACACTCCTCCGCTGCGGATCGCCCCGGAGCTGCTCTCGGTGCTCCCGGAGCGGCTGCGCGCGGCCCAGCGGGTCTTCGACTCGACCGGCGGGCTGCACGCGGCGGCGCTGTTCGCGGAGGACGGCGAACTGCTCGACGTACGGGAGGACGTCGGCCGGCACAACGCCGTGGACAAGCTGGTGGGACGGGCGCTGCGGGAGGGGCTGCTGCCGCTGGAGCGTGCGGTGCTGCTGGTGTCGGGGCGGGCCTCGTTCGAACTGGCGCAGAAGGCGGTCATGGCCGGGATACCGGTGCTCGCCGCGGTGTCCGCGCCGTCCTCGCTCGCCGTGGACCTGGCCGCCGAGACGGGCCTGACGCTGGTCGGCTTCCTGCGCGGACCGAACATGAACGTGTACGCGGGCGAGCACCGGATCGCGCTCTGACGGACCGGTCAGTTCTTCGGCGGGTCGATCATCTGGAGGGCGAGGGTCTCCGGGGGCGGGGCGATGCCGGGGCCGCCGGCGGCCGTCCAGGCGAGGATGTCGTCGAGGCAGTCCTCGTCCAGGGTGAAGCCGATCCAGGCGGCCCGGCCGCCGCGCCGCCGGCCCTCGGTGGAGGGCTGGACCACGACGATGTTCGCCTGGGCGCAGGGACCGAGGCATTCGCTCGTACGGACGGCGAGCCGGCCGCCGGAGGCCGCGGCGGCCTCGCGGAGGCGGGCGAGCTGCCCGGCGTGGTCGGTGCCGGGGTTCTTGCGGGCGTCGCCGCAGCAGCAGCCGCGGCAGACGACGAGGGAGCAGGGGCGGGCCCCGTACCGTATCGGGACCGGGGTCACTCGGGGCCGTCCAGGGTGATCGCGGAGACGGGGGCGACCGTGCCGAGGCGCGGGAAGTCCAGGTCGACGGAGGCGCGGTGCTCGTCGGCGGTGAGGGCGGACATGGCGTCCTCGGCGAAGACGAGGTCGTAGCCCAGGTCGCAGGCGGCGCAGGCGGTGGACTCGACGCCGAGGTTGGTGGCGATGCCGCCGAGGACGAGGGTGGTCGCGCCGAGTCCGGCGAGCAGCTCGTGGAGTCCGGTGTCCTGGAAACCGCCGATGGTGCGCTTGACGACGACGGGGTCGCCGTCCCGGACGAGGTCGGGGACGAGTGCGCTGCCGGGCGGCTGGGTGTCGATGTTCGGCCGCTCGACGCGGATGTGGACGACGGGCGCGCCGGCGTCCCGGAAGGTGTCGGCGAGCCGCGCGGCGGCGGTGAGGACGTCGGTGCCGGGACGGGGGGCGAGGGGCAGCGCGACGATGCGTTCCATCAGGTCGACGAGGACGAGCGCGGTGCGGCCGGGATCGAGTGCGGGCATGGGAGCACCGTAGCGGCCCGGATGATCATCACGGTGCGGATGTGGGTGTGATCCGGCCGACGGGGTGGGGGTACGGGCGGGTGCCGGGCCCCCTTGTGGGGGGGCGGGTGCCGGGACTTCCTGTCGGGGCGGGTACGGGGCCGGGCCACCGGGGACACAGAGGTGCGGAGTCCCTGGCGGTACGGCGTCAGGTGCCGGTCGCCGGTACCGCCGTGGGGACGGGCTCGGGGTCCGTCCCGGTTTCCTCGGCGGCCTCCGGGTCCCTCGCGCGGCGCTTCGCGATGACCGCGCAGACCATCAGCTGCATCTGGTGGAAGAGCATCAGCGGCAGCACGGCCAGCGAGGCCTGCGGGCCGAAGAGGACGCTCGCCATCGGCAGCCCGGCCGCGAGGCTCTTCTTGGAGCCGGCGAACTGGATCGCGATCCGGTCGCCCCGGCCGAAGCCGAGGCGCCGCGCCCCGTACCAGGTCAGGGCCAGCATGACCGCGAGGAGCACGGCCTCGACGGCGAGCAGCGCGCCGAGCCGCGCGGGGGTGACCAGGTGCCAGATGCCGGCGACCATGCCCTGGCTGAAAGCGGTGTAGACGACGAGGAGGATCGAGCCCCGGTCGACGTAGCCGAGGACCTTCTTGTGGCGGACGAGGAAGCCGCCGACCCAGCGGCGCAGGAACTGTCCGGTCAGGAAGGGCACGAGGAGCTGGAGCACGATCTTCAGGAGCGCGTCGGCGGAGAGGCCGCCCGCGCTGTTGCCCAGGAGCAGGGCCGCGAGCAGCGGGGTGAGGACGATGCCGGCGAGCGAGGAGAACGAGCCGGCGCAGATCGCGGCGGGCACGTTGCCCCGGGCGATCGAGGTGAACGCGATCGAGGACTGGATGGTGGACGGCACCAGGCAGAGGAAGAGGAAGCCGCTGTAGAGCTGGGGGGTGAGGACGCCGGGCACGAGACCGCGCGCGGCGAGGCCGAGGAGCGGGAAGAGCAGGAAGGTGCAGCCGAGGACGGTGAGGTGCAGCCGCCAGTGCTTGAGGCCGTCGAGGGCCTCGCGGGTGGAGAGCCGGGCCCCGTAGAGGAAGAAGAGCAGGGCGACGGCCCCGGTCGACGCGCCTCCCGTGACCGTCGCGGCGGCCCCGGACGCGGGGAGGAGCGCGGCGAGGGCGACGGTGCCGAGCAGCGCGAGGACGTAGCCGTCGACGGGCAGCCAGGACGGCAGACGAAGGGGCAGTCGCGGGGTGCGGCCGGGCGTGCGGGGGGTCATGGGCTCCAGTGCTCCTACGGGGGTCGCGCACGTCCATCCTGCTCCACGGCCCGGTGATCGGGAATCCCGTACAGCCCTCTCACTGTCATCATGGTTCGCGATAACGTCGAGGGGTGTACGAGCCCACCCAGCTGCGCACCTTCCTCGCCGTGGCCCAGACGCTGAGCTTCACGCGGGCCGCGGACCGGCTCGGGCTGCGTCAGTCGACCGTCAGCCAGCACGTGCGGCGCCTGGAGGAGGCGACCGGCCGGCCGCTGTTCGCGCGGGACACGCACCGCGTGGAGCTGACGGAGGACGGCGAGGCGATGCTCGGCTTCGCGCGCACGATCCTCCAGGCGCACGAGCGGGCGGCGGCCTTCTTCGGCGGGACGCGGCTGCGCGGGCGGCTGCGGTTCGGCGCGTCCGAGGACTTCGTGACGACCCGGCTGCCGGAGATCCTGGAGTCCTTCCGCCGCGAGCATCCCGAGGTCGACCTGGAGCTGACGGTCGAGCTGTCCGGGACGCTCCAGGCGCGGCTCGCGGCCGGGCGGCTCGATCTGATCCTGGCCAAGCGGCGCGGGGCGGAGAGCGAGGGGCGGCTCGTGTGGGAGGACGCGCTCATCTGGATCGGGGCGCCGGGTCTGCGGCTCGATCCGGACCGGCCGGTGCCGCTGATCCTGTACCCGCCACCGGGCATCACCCGGGCGCGGGCGCTGGAGGCCCTGGAGGCGCAGGGCAGGGCGTGGCGGATCGCGTGCACGAGTTCCAGCCTGAGCGCGAACGTGGCGGCGGCCCGCGCGGGGCTCGGGGTGATGGCGCACACCCGGGGCCTGGTGCCGCCGGGGCTCGTCCCGGTGCCGGCCCGCGCGGGGCTTCCGGAGCTCGGGGACGTGGGCTTCGTGCTGCGCAAGGGGCGCCGGGGCGGGGAGACCCAGGAGGCGGCGGACGCGCTGGCGGAGGCGATCCTGGCGGGCGGCGACGGGGTGCGGCGCCCCCGCTGAGCGAACGGCGACCGAGCGCGGCGCCCCCGCTGAGCGAACGGCGACCGGCCGCGGCGGCACCGCTCGGCGGACGGCGACGGGGCGGGGCGGCACCGCTCAGCGAACGGTGACCGGTGTCGCGATACCGCTGAGCGGACGGCTGGAAGACGTCGTCGCGGCGCTTCGGAGTCGGGGGCGTGAGCGGGCCGTACAGATTCCGTGGAGATTCGCCCCCGGAGGACGTACCGTCCGGTCAGTAACGCCCCCGGGACGCCTCCGACTTCGCCGTCTCACCGGCTCTGACCTGTGCGAACGCGGAATGTCCCGGCTTGGTGAAGGCCCTCCCCCCGGCCGGTCGTGTGGGGTACCGTCACCGGCGCCGTACGGAGTGCGACAACGGGCTTTTCCAGCCACGAGCCGTCGAGGAGCAGGTCAGTGCGCGAGTTCACCGTGCCGCCCGTCGAGGCGGCGCCTCAGGTCGGCGGTCTGGCGGACGCCGTGTTCGACCGCGGCCTGGCCGAGCCGGACCGGATCGCCTTCGGCCGCAAGGGCCCGGACGGGCAGTGGCAGGACGTGACCGCCGCGGGGTTCCGGGACGAGGTCCTGGGGCTCGCGAAGGGGCTGATCGCGGAGGGC
Organism: Streptomyces sp. NPDC002825; assembly: GCF_040295385.1. Classification (NCBI taxonomy): domain Bacteria; kingdom Bacillati; phylum Actinomycetota; class Actinomycetes; order Kitasatosporales; family Streptomycetaceae; genus Streptomyces; species Streptomyces sp. NPDC002825. The sequence continues at coordinate 89,600 of NZ_JBEOVH010000029.1, read as the reverse complement.
GTGCGGTTCGGCGACCGGGTCGCGATCATGGCCCGGACCCGGTACGAGTGGACGCTCTTCGACTTCGCCCTGTGGGCGGTGGGCGCGCAGCCCGTGCCCGTCTATCCGACCTCCTCCGCCGAGCAGGTCTTCTGGATGCTGCACGACGCCGAGGTCACGGCCTGCGTGGTGGAGCACGAGGACCACGCGATGACGATCGGCTCGGTGATCGACCGGCTGCCCCGGCTCCAGCGGCTGTGGCAGCTGGACGCGGACGCGGTGGGCGAGCTGACGGCGGCGGGCACGGAGATCGACGAGGAGGTCGTGCACCGGCACCGGCGGGCGGTGACCCCGGAGACGATCGCGACGATCATCTACACCTCGGGGACGACCGGCCGGCCCAAGGGCTGTGTGATCACCCACGCGAACCTGATGTTCGAGACGGACATGGTGATGGGCCGCTGGGAGCCGGTGTTCCGCTCGCGGCCCGACGAGCAGGCCTCGACGCTGCTGTTCCTGCCGCTCGCGCACGTCTTCGGCCGGATGGTGGAGGTCGCGGCGGTCCGCGGCGGTGTGAAGCTGGGCCACCAGCCGGTGATGGCGGCGGCCGAGCTGCTTCCGGACCTGGTGACGTTCCGGCCGAGTTTCGTGCTCGCCGTGCCGTACGTGTTCGAGAAGGTCTTCCACGCGGCGCGCCGCAAGGCGGAGGGAGAGGGGAAGGCGGGCCCCTTCGACAAGGCGGTGGAGGTGGCGGTCGCGTACGCGGAGGCGCTGGAGCAGAAGGCCTTCGGGACCGGTCCGGGGCCTTCGGCGGCGCTGCGGGTGCAGCACCAGTTCTTCGAGAAGACGGTGTACGTCAAGGTGCGGGCGGCCCTCGGCGGGCGGGTGCGGCACGCCATGTCGGGCGGTTCGGCGATGGACCGCCGGCTGGGGCTGTTCTTCGCGGGCGCGGGGATCACGGTCTTCGAGGGGTACGGGCTCACCGAGTCCTCGGCCGCCGCCACGGCGAACCCCCCGGGGCGGACCAAGTACGGCACCGTGGGCCAGCCGGTGCCGGGGACGACGGTCCACATCGCGGAGGACGGCGAGGTGTGGCTGCACGGCGGCCAGGTCTTCTCCGGCTATCTGAACGCCCCCGAGGCGACGGCCGCCGTCCTCAACGACGGCTGGCTGGCCACCGGCGACATCGGTGCGCTCGACGCGGACGGCTATCTGACGATCACCGGACGGAAGAAGGAGGTCCTGGTGACCTCGGGCGGCAAGACCGTCTCCCCCACCGCCCTGGAGGAGCGGGTGCGGGCGCATCCGCTGATCGCCCAGTGCATCGTGGTCGGCAACGACCGCCCGTACATCGCCGCGCTCGTGACGGTGGACCACGAGGCCGTGGAGCACTGGCTGGCGATGCAGGGGCGGGCGCCGCTCTCCCCGGCGGAGCTGGTGCGCGACCCGGCCCTGGAGACCGAGATCCGGCGCGGGGTGGTGGCGGCGAACACGCTGGTCTCACAGGCGGAGTCGATCCGCACGTTCCGGATCCTGGCGCATCCGTTCAGCGAGGAGCACGGGCTGCTCACCCCCTCCCTGAAGCTGAAGCGGAAGGCGATCGAGCGGGCGTACGCGGCGGAGGTCGCGGCGCTGTACGGGTGACGGCGGTTCCCCGGGTGACGGAAGGTGTACGGCTGACGGGCGGTGTCAGGCTGCCGGAATGCGGGTCGGTCTGTGATCGTTGACGTGGGGAGTGCCCGGATCTCCCGGGTGCTCGGTACGACCCCGATCGACGTAAGGACCCACCCCACGTGAGCACGGACAGCAACGTTCCCTCGGTGACCCTGAACAACGGCGTGAGCATGCCGCAGCTGGGCTTCGGCGTCTGGCAGGTGCCGGACGACGAGGCGAGGGCGGCCGTGGCGACGGCCCTGGAGGCCGGGTACCGCTCGATCGACACCGCCGCGATCTACGAGAACGAGCGGGGCACGGGCCGTGCCGTCGCCCAGTCGGGGATCGCCCGCGAGGACCTGTTCGTCACCACGAAGCTGTGGAACAGCGAGCAGGGGTACGACTCGACGCTGCGCGCGTTCGACGCCTCCCTCGACGAGCTGGGCCTCGACTACGTCGACCTGTACCTGATCCACTGGCCGGTGCCGGCGAAGGACGCGTACGTCGACACGTACCGGGCGTTCGAGAAGATCCTCGCGGACGGTCGCGCGAAGGCCATCGGCGTGTCCAACTTCCTGCCGGAGCACCTGGAGCGGCTGATCGGCGAGACCTCCGTCGTGCCCGCCGTCAACCAGATCGAGCTGCACCCGCAGCTCGCCCAGGCGCAGTCGCGCGAGGCGCACGCCAAGTACGGCATCGCGACCGAGGCGTGGTCGCCGCTCGGCCAGGGCCGGGGGCTCCTGGACGTCCCGGCGATCGTCGCGATCGGCCACAAGCACGGGCGGACGCCGGCCCAGGTGGTGCTGCGCTGGCACCTCCAGCTGGGGAACGTGGTGATCCCGAAGTCGGTCACCCCGTCCCGGATCCGGGAGAACATCGACGTCTTCGGCTTCGAGCTGGACGCCGAGGACCTGGCGGCGATCGCGGCCCTCGACGAGAGCCGCCGACTGGGCCCGAACCCTGCGGAGTTCAACGTCGGCGCTTGAAGGAACCGGAGACGGTGGGGCCGGCGCGCCGCCTCGGCGGTCCGCCGGCTCAGTAGCCGTCCACGCCGAGCTCGGTGATCGAGGCGAAGAGGTGCTCCCACACCCCGGCGCCGGGCGCGCCGTCGCTCAGCGCGTCGGCGTCCACCTCCGTCATCGCCCGGAGGAACGTCTCCACGCCCTCCTCTCCGGGGTACGGGTCCCAGCAGGCGCCCATGTGCCGGCGGACGCCCTCGAGGAACCGCACGAAGGACTCCAGGTCGCGGACGAGCGGGAAGACGGCGTCGCCGCCGGGGCCGTGGCTGCCGTCCGGCTGGCGCAGGCCGACGGCGCCGGTCCCGGGGTGGACGAAGACCTCCCCGGGGTCGCAGTACCCGAGGTCGAACTCCCCCACGCGCAGCATGCCCTCGGGGCCCGGGCCCAGCGGCTCGTCGGCGAGCGCGAAGGACGTGACGCCGGCCCCCCAGTGACGGGGCAGTCCGCCCTCGGAGAGCAGGGTCCTGGTCGGGACGTGCGTCAGGGCCGCCGGCAGCTCGGCCGCCGGGACACGGAGGACCCCGGAGGGACCGAAGACCCCGTCGAGCCGGGCCGCGGTGAGCGGCCCGTCCGCGTTCCTCGTGCCGGGCAGGAACCACGGCACGCCGTCCGCCGGTTCCGGGCCGGAGGAATCGGCACCGCCCGTCGGCCAGTCGGCGAGGGCCGTGTCGTTCTGCTCCACCACGGCCACTCCCCGCGCGTCGAGGAAGACGTAGCGGCCGCCCTCCAGCGGGATCGGCTCCTCCCAGGCTTCGGGGCTGCGCAGCGCCCAGGACTCCTCGTCGCCGTCGAACAGCCAGGGTCCGTCCGGCTCGTTCTCCTCGTACGGTTCGGCCGTGCCCTCGGCGGGGACGGGCCGGGGGCGGCCGGTGGCGAGGTCGAACCAGGTGTCCTCGCACCACAGGGCCCAGACCTTCAGGAGCAGGGTGCCGCCGGCCTCGTACACCTCGGCGGAGCGGTCGCCGCTGAGGTTCGGCGCGGCCTCGTGGGCACCGACCGGCCGCCACCAGGCCCACACCGTCCGCCACGGCAGCCCCGGTTCGGCGGCGGCCACACGCTCCGCGTACTCCCGGTGGCCGAGGACGGTCGCCGCGAAGTGCAGCCAGGAGGCGAACTCGGCGGAGGTCACCGGGGCGCTCCCGAACACCGCCTCGGCCTGGGTGAACACCTCGCGGCCGACGCCGCCGTGCTCCTCCGGCAGGGCGTCGAGGCGGGCACGGAGCTCGGCGCGGTCTTGGCGCAGGACCTCGGCGGGGTCGTCGAACAGGGTACGAAGATCAGGATCGGTCACCGGCCCATCGTGCCAGCCGGTCCTGCCGGGCGGGGCGGCGGCCGGGGTCGTTGTCGTACCCCGGACGTAGAGTCGGAGACGGCCCTGAGGGGTGCGGCGCGGTGTGACGGCAGCGGGCGCAACTGCCCGGCGAGGAGAAGGAGTCGGTACGGTGAGTGGTGCCCCGGAGCCCGTACGAAAGGGCCTCTACCGGGTGCGGAACGTGGCGAGCGGACTGCTCCTCGAGGTGTACCAGGGGTCGAGCCGCAGCGGCGCGAAGGTGCAGCAGGGCGCCGGGAACGGAACTCCCGGACAGCACTGGCACATCGCGCCCGTGCCGAACGGCGGCGGGCTCTACCACCTGGTCAACGCGGCCAGCGGCAAACGGCTCGACGTCGCGAACGCGTCCACGGAGAACGGCGCCGGCATCCAGCAGTGGAAGGCCAACAACTTCGGCGCGCAGGAGTGGATCATCGAGCAGGACCTCCAGTCGCCGGGGACGGTGGCCCTGGTGAGCTTCATCAGCGGCCTCTTGCTTGAGGTCGCCGACGCGTCGAAGGAGGACGGGGCGGGCATCCGGCAGTGGGAGGACACCGACTCGCCGTTCCAGTGGTGGCTGCTGGAGCCGGTGTCCTGACCCGGGCCCGGTGCGGGATCAGCCCTTCCGGGCGGTGTGCACGGTGCGGGCGGTGAGGTGGAAGAGGTCCGTGCGCTGGTACAGGGACAGCGCGTCGGCCGGGTCGAGGAGCCGGTCGAGGGTCTCCTTGTCCTCCGCGTCCAGGCGGGCGCCGAAGCCGTCCCGGAGGCGCTCGTAGTGGGCGACGGCCAGTTCCCGGACGACCGGGGACACCGGGGCGGGCACGTCCGTGAGGAAGGTGCGGGTGCCGGCGGGCGTGAGTCCGGCTCCGGCGAGCAGGGCCCGCCAGTCGTCCGGCTCGTCCTTGGAGTCCGGGAGTTCGGCGCGCATCTCGCCGAACCAGTCGGCGTTGGCGGCGTCGAGCCGGGCTTCGAGGCCGGGGCGGCCCATCCCGATGTGCCAGGGCAGGTGCCGGGTGGGCAGGCCGCCCTCGACGAGGACCATCAGACCGCCGGGGTTCAGGATGCCGGCGAACTCGGCGAGCGCGGCGCTCTGGTCGCCGAGGTGGTGCAGGGAGTTGCCCGCCCAGATGAGGTCGGCCCGCCCCAGGGTGCCGAAGCCTTCGGGGAGTTCGGCGTGGAGGGTGGAGACCCTGGCCCCGAGGCCGCGGGCCTCCGCGCGGGCCTGAGCGCGGGCGAGGAGTTCGGGGGTGCCGTCGACGGCGACCGTCTCGGCGGCCGGGAAGGCCTCGGCGAGGAGGCTGGTCACGACGCCCGGACCGCTGCCGACGTCGAGGATCCGGCGGACGCCCTGCACCGGAGCGAGGGTGCCCAGCCAGGCGGCGGCCTCCGCGTAGGCGGGGCTCGCGATCTCGGCCTGCCGCTCCAGGAGCGGCGCCAACTCGTTCCAGTCGAGGTGGGTGTGATCGTGGTGACGGTGGCCGTGACCAGCGCCGTGCTGGTGGCCGTGGTGGGACTCGCGATGCTGGCTCATGGCTCCAGGGTGCGGCGGGACGGCCGGGGGCGCGAGAAATGTTGCCGGTCCGGCAACATCGCCCGGACGGTCCGGACCGTGGTCCGGGGAGCGGTCGCGCCACTGGTCCCGGCCTCGGTCGCGGTCGCGGTCTCGGTCACGGTCCCGGTCGCGGTCACGGTCGCGGTCACGGCCCTGGTCGCGGTCGCGGTCCCGGTCACGGTCACGGTCACGGCCCTGGTCGCGGTCGCGGTCGCGGTCACGGTCCCGGTCGCGGCCCTGGTCGCGGTCACGGTCCCGGTCGCGGTCATGGTCATGGTCGATGCCTCGGTCGCGGCCCCCGCCCCGGCCCCGGCCGCTCTCGGTCAGCTGCGGCTTCGGTGTTCCTGCGGGCTGACGCCCCGGACCCGCTTGAAGGCGGCGCTCAGGGCGAACGCGCCGCTGTAGCCGACCTGCCGGGCGACGGACTCGACGGTGGCGTCCGGCTCGCGGAGCAGATCCGCGGCCAGCGCGAGCCGCCAGCCGGTGAGGTACGCCATCGGGGGCTCCCCCACGAGGTCGGTGAACCGGCGGGCGAGCGCGGCCCGGGACACGCCCGACTTCGTGGCCAGCGAGGCGACGGTCCAGGGGTGCGCCGGGTCGTTCTGGAGCAGCCGGAGCGCCCGGCCGACCACCGGGTCGCCCATCGCGCGGTACCAGGCGGGCGCCTCGGCCCCGGGCCGGGAGAACCAGGCGCGGACGGCGGCGATGAGCAGCAGGTCGAGGACCCGGTCGAGGACGACGCTCTGGCCTGGTTCGTCGCGGGAGATCTCCTCGTCGAGGAAGGGCATGAGGGGGCAGTTCCACACCTCGGCGGGCAGGTGCGCCAGGCCGGGCAGGGCGTCGAGGAGTCTGCGGCCGACCTCGCCGTCCATCAGGTAGGTGCCGACGAGGACGGTGGTGCCGCCGTCGGGGGCGTTGCCCCAGGTGCGGACGCCGAGGCGCATGGACTGGGCGAGCGGCTCCCCGGTGAGGGTGGTGCAGCGGCCGTCGGGGCCGATCCTGGCGCGGGGCGGGGCGTCGGGGGTGTGGGCGACGGTGTACGGCTCGGGGCCGCGGGCGATCGCGATGTCCCCGGGGCGCAGCAGGACGGGGGCTCCGGTGTCGGGGACGATCCAGGCCTCCCCCTCGGTGACGCACATGAGGCAGATCGGGGCCTCGTCCTCGATGCGTACGGACCACGGCGGCTCCATGATCATGCGGAGCAGGAAGGCGCCTTTGGCCCGTGGCCCGTCGAGAAGTCCGGCGAGTGCGTCCATGGGACTCAAGCGTAGGGCGTTCAGGGGCCGTTCAGGGCCCTGAGACGCAGGCGTAGGCAGGTGAGACGGCGCAGCATGGGCGGGCGGGGGCCGGGGCGGGAGTCTGGAGCCATGACGACGCAGACGAACAACGCGCAGAACACGCGGAACACGCAGAACACGACGGTCCTGGTGACCAGCGCCACCGGCAAGACCGGGCGGCGGGTGGCCGAGCGGCTGGCGGCCCGCGGCCTGACGGTCCGGGCCGGCTCCCGGAGCGGGGCGACCGTCTTCGACTGGGAGGCCCCGGAGACCTGGGGGCCCGCGCTGCGGGGCGCGGACGCCGCGTACGTGGCCTACTACCCGGACCTGGCCGCCCCCGGGGCGGTCGGGGCGATGGAGGCCTTCGGACGGCTGGCCGTGGAGCACGGGGTCCGGCGGCTCACGCTCCTCTCCGGGCGCGGTGAGCCGGAGGCGGTCCTGGCGGAGGAGGCACTGCGGGCGGCGGCGCCGGGGGCCGAACTGGCCGTCGTGCGGGCCTCGTTCTTCGCGCAGAACTTCTCCGAGGGGCTGCTGGCGGAGGGTGTCGCGGAGGGCGCGGTGGTGTTCCCGGCCGGGGACACGGCAGAGCCGTTCATCGACGCGGGCGATCTGGCGGACGTCGTCGTGGAGACCCTGACGGCGGACGGGCACGCGGGGCGGGTGCACGAGGTGACGGGTCCCCGGCCGGTGGGCTTCGCGGAGGTGGCGGCGGAGATCTCCCGCGCCTCGGGCCGTCCGGTGGTGTACGAGGCGGTGTCCGAGGCCGAATACGCCGGACTGCTCGGCGGGTTCGGGCTTCCGGCGCCGGAGGCCGAGTGGCTGGCGGCGCTGTTCGCGACGCTGCTCGACGGGCACAACTCCTCGGCGACGGACGGGGTGAAGCGGATCCTGGGCCGGGAGCCGCGCTCCTTCGCCGAGTTCGCGGCGGAGACGTGGGGCGGGCAGGGGGCCCGATCCTGAACCCCGTCCCCTCCGGGTCCCGAGCGGGTTCAGGCGTACCGCGCGGCCAGGGTGCGTACGGTCGCGGCGATGCGGTCGCGGAGGTCCTCGGGGGCGAGGACCTCCACCTCCGCGCCGAGCCCGAGGAAGGTGTCGTGGGCGTGTTCGGGCGTCTCGACGGGCAGGGTGGCGCGCGTCCAGCCGTCGGGTTCGGGGGTGCCGGTGGCGGCGAGGGCCCTGGCGGCGGCGCCGGTGAGGCGTGCCGCGCCGCGCGGGGAGATCCGTACGACCGCCTCGCCCTGGTGGAGCCGCTGGTGGAAGTCCTCCTGGCTGCCTCGCCAGTGGGCGGCGAGGTCGAAGCCGACAGGGACGGCGGCCTCCTCGTCGGTGACGGTGAGGGCGAGGATCTGGTCGACGCGGTAGGTGCGCGGGCCCGGGCCGGCGACCAGGTACCAGCGGCCGGCCTTGAGGACGAGACCGTACGGCTCCAGGCGCCGGTCGACGTCCGTCGGCTCCTTCCAGCGCCGGTAGCGGACCTGCAGGGCGCGTCCGCTGCGGACGGCGTCGGCGACCTCGGGCAGGAACGGGGCCTCGTCGCCCTCGTCGTACCAGCCGGGGGCGTCGATGTGGAAGCGGCCCCGCAGCCGGTCGACGTGCTCGCGCAGGACGGCCGGGAGGGCGGCGCGCAGTTTCAGCTGGGCGTCGGCGAAGTGCGGGCCGAGGCCGAGCCCTTCGGCGGCGCCGGGCATGCCGGCGAGGACGAGCGCCTCGGCCTCGCGGGCGAACAGGTCGGTGAGGCGGGTGCGGCTGCCGGGCAGGAGCCGGTAGCCGCCGCGGTGCCCGGCGTCGCCGTAGAGGGGCACGCCGGCGGCGTGCAGCGCCTCGACGTCGCGGTAGACGGTGCGGACGGAGACCCCGAGCTCCTCGGCGAGCCTGCCGGCGGTCATCCGGCCGCCGGTCTGGAGCAGCAGGAGGATCGAGAGGAGACGGCTGGACTTCACTGACACAAGGTGTCAGTGAAGGGTTCCTACAGTCCAGCCATGGCTTTCGCAGAGAAGAACCTCATCGCGCTGCCGCCGGTCGAGATCGCCGGCCGGCACCTCAAGCGCTACCACGTCACCGCCGGCCCCGAGGGCATCGAACCGGAGGTGGAGAAGGCGGCGTACGCGCTGCTTCCGGAGCTGCTCCCGGCGACGGACGGCACCCCGGCGGCGGGTTTCGTGGTGCTGCACCGGGGCGGTGACAGCGGCGCGTACCTCAACGCGTACAGCTGGGTGTGGGACAACGTCCTGCACTTCGGCGGCGGGGCGGCCGGGCAGCCGGCCCTGGACTGCCCGGACACCGATCCGGCGCACTTCGTCCGGGTCGACCGCTCGTGGATCGGCTGTGTGTGGGAGCTGGCGCCGCTCGAACACGAACGGCGGTCCTGGATACGGCACATGCTGGCGCCGGGGACGCCGGACCTGGCCGGCTACCTCGCGGACGCGCTGCCCTCCGGCACCACGGGAGGCCGCGCGTGACCCGGGCGGCTTCGCCTTCCTGGGAGCAGGCGTTCGCGGTGCTCGGCACGGACCCGTGGGTGACGAACTGCGTGATGGAGTTCAGCCGCGCCTGACGAAGCTCGCGAGCCGGTAACGGGGGTCGGCTCGGGGGCGGTCCTGGTCCGGGAGGGCGGACAGCGCGGCGGCGAGGGTCTCGGTGGTCGCCGGGTCGCCGTCGAACCAGGAGGCGAAGTATCCGGCGCGCAGCCTCCGGACGGTGTCGCGCGGGGTGCGGCCCTGTCCGTGGCCGGTGAAGCGGGTGTCGGCAGCGGGAGCGAGCCCGTGGGCGGCCGCGGTCGCGGTGATGCGGTCGGCGCGGTCGGAGGCTGCCGCGGCCGAGCGGTACGGGCGGAGGACCGCGTCGATGTCGCTGCCGACGTCGTGGGCGGCGTCCTTGTCGACGGTGGCGACGAGGACGCCGCCGGGGCGCAGCACCCGGGCCGCCTCGGCGACGATGTCCGCGGCGAAGGGCACGAGGTGCAGCAGCCAGACGGCGGCGACGGCGTCCAGGGAGGCGTCCGGCAGCGGCAGCCGCCGGGCGTCGGCGCGTACGACGCGGGCGGGGGCCCGGCCGGCGGCGACCCGCACCATGGCGTGTGCGGCGTCGGCCCCGTACACGCGCAGTCCTGACCGGGTGAGGCGTTCGGTGACGAGGCCGGTGCCGCAGGCGAGGTCGAGCAGCGTGCGGGCACCGGGCGGCACGAGGCGCAGCACGGCCTCGGCAGCCGCCTCGGCGCGGGGCACGCCGCCGCGGGTCCGGTCGTAGTGCGCTGCCTCGGTCTCGTAGTCGAGCACGGTCTCCGCCATGCCGGTGATCCTCATGAGCTGTCAGCTCGCGCCGTGGCCCGGGGCGATCCGCTCGACGCGGTCGGCGAGTTCGAAGTCCTTCTCGGTGACGGCGCCGCCCGCGGAGTGGGTGTTCACGGCGAGGGCGACGGTGTTGTAGCCGAGGGTGAGGTCGGAGTGGTGGTCGAGCTCCTGCTGGATCTGGGCCACGTGGACGACGAGCGCGGTCGCGGCGAAGTGGTCGCCGAGCCGGTAGGTCCGGGTGAGCCGGTCCGCGTCGACGGACCAGCCGGGGAGCTCCCTGAGGCGGTCCTCGATCTCCTTCTGCGACAGCGGCTGTGTGGGCACGGCGGTGCTCCCTCCGGTCGGGTGGTGCGGGGTGACGGGGTGACGGACAGGGGCCCCGGGGAGAAAGCTACCCGGCGTCCCCCTCTGGGATACCGTCCGGCCATGACAACTGTCGTGAGCGACACGGGGGTGGGACCGCTGCTGCGCGGATGGCGTGAGCAGCGGCGGCTGAGCCAGCTGGAGCTGGCGCTGCGCGCGGACTCCTCGGCGCGGCACATCTCCTTCGTGGAGACCGGCCGGTCCCGGCCGAGCGAGGAGATGGTCCTCAAGCTCGCCGAGCACCTGGAGGTGCCGGTGCGCGAGCGGAACGCGCTGCTGCTCGCGGCGGGTTACGCCCCCCGGTACGCGGAGTCGCCGCTGGACGCGCCGCGCCTGGAGACGCTGCGCTGGGGCATCCAGCAGCTGCTCGACGGGTACGAGCCGTATCCGGCGCTCGTGGTCGACGGCACCTACACCGTGGTCGCGGCGAACCGGGGCATCGAGCTGCTCATCGGCGGGCTTCCGGAGCATCTGCTGACGCCGCCGATGAACGCGATGCGGCTCACCCTGCACCCGGAGGGCCTGGCGCCCAGGATCCGGAACCTGCGGGAATGGAGGGGCCACCTCCTGGCCCAGATGGAGCGTCAGATCGCGCTGGCCCGTTCGGAGCCGCTGCGGGAGCTGTACGAGGAGGTGGCGGCCTATCCGGTGCCCGAGCGGGTCGACCCGGAGGACCGTCCGGACGCGGAGCCGTACCCGTACTTCGCGCTGCCGCTGCGGATCGAGCACGACGGGCGGGTGCTGTCGTTCGTGTCGTCGATCTCGACGTTCAACACGCCGATGGACGTGACCGTCGCCGAGCTGGCCATCGAGACGTTCCTCCCGGCCGACCCGGAGACGGTCGCGTACCTGCGGTCGCTCGCCGCGGCGACGGCGGGCGGCTGACCCTCAGCGGGCCGCGGAGGCCGCGGCCCTGAGGGCGGCCCACTGGAGTCCGGCGAAGCCGGCGACGGTGGCGGCCTGCACCGGGGTCCACAGCAGGCCGGCGGTGGTCGGCTCCAGCCAGGCGACGAGGGCGACGAGGCTGAGCACGGCCCAGAGGACGTTGGCGTCGACGACGAGCTTCACGGCGAGCGCCGGGGGCTGCGGGCGGCTCGCGAGCCAGGCGACGCCCGCGGCGAACACGGTGAGGAAGAGGCCGAGTTCGAGGAGGAGTCCGGCGTCGACGCCGAGGAGTTCGCCGAGGGGGCCGGAGGCGGCGAGGTAGGCGATCCCGTTGGCCCCGGTGACGACGGCGTCGAGGGCGAGGAAGCGGCGCACCGCGGACTGGGGGCGGGTGGTGCGGGCGAGGCCGGCGAGCAGGGCCTGGGACATGGCGGATCACCCTCCAAAAGGGGGACGTTCGTGCTGGTGGTGGGCCCGGAGCCCGAGCGGAGTGCGCCGCCCGGGTTCCGGTGTTCACGAGCATGGCGGGCGGGTGGGGAAGGGGTCGATTACCTGGGGAGTAATACCGGTCCCCGGGCGGCCGTGCCGTCGCCCTCCCGGGGTGAGTAGTCTTCGCGCCGGGGTGGCCGGAACCGGTGCCCCGGAGGGGGAGATCACGGATGGCGTGGAACAGGGAACGGGCCATGGTGGCCACCGGGGACGATCACAAGGTGACGCCCGCGGAGCTCTTCTTCGACCTGGTGTTCGTGTACGCGATCACGCAGGTCACGGCGCTGATGGCGGCCGCGCCCTCGCCGATGCGGATGGTGGGCGCGATGGTCGTGCTCGCGCTGCTCTGGTGGTGCTGGTGCGCCTTCGCCTGGCTGGGCAATGTCGTACGGGCCGATTCCGGCGCCCTGTTCGGCGTCCTCGTGACCGTCATGGCCGTCGTCCTGATCGTGTCCCTCGCCGTGCCCGACGTCTTCACGGACGCGCCGGGCGGGCTCTCGGTCCCGCTGGTGTTCGTGCTCTGCTACGGCGCGGTGCGCACCCTGCACCTGACCTCGTACTGGCTCTCCAGCCCCGGCGACGCCGCCCTGCGGGCCACCCTGCGGCGCACGGCCATGGCGTCCGTGCTGCCGCCGCTGGTGCTGCTGCTCATCGGCTGCGCTTACGACGGCCGGGTCCAGCTCCTGTGGTGGCTGGGGGCGGTGGCCGTCGACTACGGCGGGATCTACATCACCGGCTCCTCCGGCTGGCGGGTCAACTCCCCCGGGCACTTCGCCGAGCGGCACGGTCTGATCGTGATCATCGCGCTGGGCGAGTCCATCGTGGCGATGGGCGTCGGCGTCTCCGGCTTCCCGCTCTCGTACGCGGTGCTCGGCGCCTCGGCCGCGGGGCTGCTGCTCTCGGCGGGGCTGTGGCGGCTGTACTTCCGGCAGCTCGGCGAGGCCGCGGAGCACCGTCTCTCCGGGCTCGACGGCGACGAGCGCACCCGCTTCGCGCGGGACGTCTACACGTTCCTGCACCTGCCGCTGGTCGCGGGGGTCGTACTCTGCGCGCTCGGGATGAAGAAGGTCCTCCAGCAGGTCGCCGACACCACGCACTACGACCTGGCCGAGCCCCTGCACGGCGTCGTGGCCTGGTCGCTGACCGGGGGCGTCGGCGTCTATCTGCTGGGCGCCGCCGCAATCGTCCTGCGCACCTCGGGCCGGCGGCCGACCGCCCTGGCCGTGGGCGGGGTGTGCTGCCTGGCGGCGGGCCCGCTGGTCGGCCTGGTCCCGGCCCTGGTGGCCCTGGCGGTCCTGGCCGCGACGGCGACGGTCCTGGTGAGCCTGCACACGAGGCGGGGTGCGGAGGGCGCGCCCGAGGAGGAGACGGCCTGAGGGCGGGGCCTGTTCGCCCGCGGTCCGGGGGCCCGGCCCGGGGCCGCGCCGAAGCGCAGGTCACCGACCTCGCCCTGGAGGATCGTGGCGCTCCGCGCGGCGCGGGCGGGGTGAACGTACAAGATCCAGAAGAGGGGCACGCGGGCGCGGAAGCGTCGTCACACTGGCCCCATGGCCCCCACCAGCCCCACTCTCATAGGATCCGTCCGTCGCGCGCTGGCCCTGCTCGAACTCGTCGCCGAGCACGGCGAGCTCACCGCCAAGCGCCTCTCCCGGATGGCCGGGCTGCCCCTGGCCACCACGTACCACCTGCTGCGCACCCTCGTCCACGACGGTCATCTGCGCCACGAGCGCGGAGCGTTCCGGCTCGGGCCCGCCGCCCCGCGGCTCGCCGGGCAGGGGCGCGGGCACGGCGCCCGGCTGCCGGACTGGCTGCGGCTGCTGGGCGAGGAGCTCGACGCGCCCGTGTACTACGCGGTGATGGCGGACGGCGAGGTCGAGGTCGTCATGAGTGTGGACGCCCCGGGGAGGCCGGCCGTCGCGGAGTGGGCGGAGTTCCGCGCCACCGCGCACGCCCACGCGCTGGGGCAGTGTCTCCTCGCCCAGCTGGACGCGGAGGCCCGCCGGGCGTATCTGGCGCGGCGGCCGGTGCGCAGGCTGACGCCGCGGACGGTCCCGGACGAGGAGGCGCTCATGCGCAGGCTGGCCCGGATCCGCCGGGGCGCGCCGGTGGTCGAGCGGGAGGAGTACATGCTCGGCACGGTGTGCGGGGCCGTGCCGATCACGGTCGGCGGGGTCCATTCGGCGGTGGGGTTCTCGCTGCCGGTGGAGGAGGAGAACCGTCTCGACGAGACGGCGCTGCGGCTGCGCGGGCGGCTCGAACGGGCCTTGACGGCCCATGCCTTCACGGTGCTGACCTGACCGGCCCGGCAGCCTCCCGGAGGCACGCTCCGGGAGGCCGGTGGCCGTGGTCAGCGCAGGGGGCGTTCCCGGCGGAGGGCGTCCTCCCGGCGGGCGGGCGGCTCGGGCGTCGGCGCGGGGGCCGGGGTGCCGGGCTCGGGGGCGGTGCGTTCGGTGCGCCGGGCGCGGGCGGCCTCGGCGCGCAGCAGGGCCTGGAGGACGGCGTACGGGTCGACGGGCATGGCGAAGCTCCTCGTGGTACGGGGGTGATGGGGGACTGCGGGGAGGCGGGGCCTCTCAGCAGCGCATCACCACGCACCGGAGCGCGTCGTCGCGCGGGGCGGGTACGGGAGCGGCCACCCGGGCCGGACGGGGGCCGTCGGGCCGGGGGCCGGGCGCGGGCTCGGCGGGGCGGAGGCCCGTGCCGGGCCGTCGGGTCCGGCCGGGCAGTCCGGCCTCGGTGGCGCCCTGGTCGTGGGTCTCGCCGCCCGGGTCGGACGCCGGGGCGGCGGCCGCGGCGCGTGTCTCGGCGACGGGGAGCACGGCGGCGGCCCCGGTGCCGAGCAGCGCGGCGAGGACGAGGAGGAGCGCGATCCACCGGTGCCTGCCCCGGTCCGGGCGTGCCGGGCGTCCCGCCGGGGTGGCGGGCGCGGGCGGTGTCGGGCGCGCGGGGCTCACGGAGATCCGTACTGCCCCGCCGTACGACGGGTGCGGCGCCCCTGGCCCGAGATCCGCCCGGGCGGCCTACGCGGCGAGGTCCGGATTCACTCCCCGGGCCCCCAGGCGCTGCTTGCGGGCCGCCATCCACGCGTAGACGAGGACGCCGGCGAAGAGGAAGAGGACGCCCTGGTAGACGGCGGCGTAGCCGGAGCCGGCGACGAGCCAGAGGGAGAAGCCGAAGGCGGCGAGGGCGAGGACGCCGTCGCGGGCGAGCCGGGCCCCGGACACCTTCTCGGACTGCCCGGAGAGCAGGAAGTAGATCTGGGCGGCGGTGGACAGCAGGTAGGGGACGGTGGCGGTGAAGGTGGTGACGAGGACGAGGATCTCGAAGACGCCCTTCGTGCCGGCCGTGTAGTTGTAGACCGTCAGGAGCGAGGCGAGGACGACGGTGACGAGGACTCCGGCGGTGGGCACGCCGCGCCGCTTGACCGTGAAGACCTTCGGGAAGAGTCCGTCGCGGGCGGCCGCGTAGGGGGCCTGGGCGCTGAGCAGGGTCCAGCCGTTGAGGGCGCCGAGCATGGAGACCAGGGCCATGCAGGCGACGGCGGTGCCGCCCCAGGAGCCGCCGAACATGGCGTTCACGGCGTCGGAGAAGGGCGCGGTGGAGGCGACGAGCCTGTCGTGGGCGACGGTGCCGAAGACGGCGAGGGTGCCGAGGAGGTAGACCGCGGCGGCGCCGAGGGTGCCGAGGACGGTGGCGCGGCCGACGTTGCGGCGGGGGTCGCGGACCTCGCCGGCGCTGACGGCGGCGGACTCCACGCCGAGGTAGCTGAAGAGCAGGATCGCGGCGGAGGCGGAGACCGCGCCGAGCGCGCTGCCCTCGCCCGGGTGGAAGGGGCCGAGGTTGGCGCTGTCGAAGAAGAACAGGCCGCCGACGGCGACGAGGATCAGCGGGACGAACTTGAGCACGGTCGCGACGAGCTGCACCGCGCCGACGTAGCGGGTGCCGGCCAGGTTGGCGAGCGCGGGCAGCCACTGGAGGAGCAGGGCGGCGGCGATGGTGGCGGCCTTGGACTCGTGGACGGGCACGAGGACGTCGAGGTAGCCGACGGCGGCGACGGCGAGGGCGGCGTTGGAGACCCAGGCGGTGATCCAGTACGACCAGGCGGCGAGGAAGCCGGCGAAGTCGCCGAAGGCGGCGCGGGCGTAGACGTAGGGTCCGCCGGTCTGCGGCAGGCGGCGGGCGAGCCGGCCGAAGACGAGGGCGAGGGCGATCGCGCCGAGGGTGAGGACACCGAAGGCGACGAGGCTGATGGTGCCGTACGGGGCGACGGAGGCCGGCAGCAGGAAGATCCCGCCGCCGATGATGTTGCCCATGACCAGGGCGGTCGCGATGGGGAGTCCGAAGCGGCGGGCGTGCTGGGTGCCCTCGCCCTCCTGCTGTGCCGTGTCCCGCTGTGGAGTTGTGGTGGCCGTGCTCATGGGGTGGTGCGCCTTCCGTCGTACAAATCCGGACCATCGTCCGGTAACGGCGAACAGGCGTCCAAATCAATGGTTTTTGTCCTGCGCGACCGGGTCGTCAACCGGAAGAAGTGATTCCGATGTGCCCTTGGACGGGGAAATCTGCAGCGGACCCAGCGGCACCTGCGGCCCCGAGCACTCGCGCAGCCAGCGCCGCAGCACCCGGTGCACCTGCTCCGCCCCCACCAGCTCCTCCCCCTCCCGCACCGGCGGCGAGAGGTCGGGCGGCGAGAGCAGGAAGGCGTGCGACTGCTCGCCGCCGAGACCGCCGTGCGAGCCGATCTGCTCCTCGAAGGCGTGCACGCCGCCCGTCGCCGGGTCGTACATGGAGTTGACCATGATGTCCGCGACGTGCGGGAAGCCGTCCGTGCGCCGCACCGCCCGCGCCGCGCCCCGCCCGAAGACCGCGAGCGGTCCGTCGTCCGTGAGCTCGGCGACCGGCACCTCGACCCCGTCGCGGGCGAGCACCACGGAACCGTGCTCGGCGCTCGCCACGAGCACGAAGCCGACGCCCGGATGGTGCGCCAGGGACCGCAGCAGCGCCGGATGGCGGCGGTCGATCTCCTCCCGGGTCATCCGGTGCGGCACGTCGGGGAAGGAGATCAGGCCGAGGTTCCCGGAGGCGAGGACCACCGGCTCGGAGGGCCTGGCGGGCAGCTCCCGCGCCGTCTCGCCGCTCTCGTCCACCGGCCGGTGCAGGGCGCTGCGCAGCGCGTCCCTGGCCGCGTCCCGCGCCTCGCTCCCTCCCCCGGACTCCGTCTGGGGGTGCCCCCACCGGGTGCGCCGCACCCGGCGCGGCACCGGGAGCCCGCACCCGGCCCGTACGAGGTCCTTCAGCGTCAGCCCGTACGCCGACTCGAAGGTCTCTCCGGGGGACTGCCCGTGGTCGGAGAGGAGCACGATCCGGTACGGGCGAGGGGCGTGCTCGGCGACGGTCGCGATGAGCGCGATCGCCCGGTCGAGGCGCCCCAGGACCTGGTCCGTGTCGCGGCCGTGCGGCCCCGAGTGGTGTGCCACCTCGTCGTACGCGACGAGGTCGGCGTAGACCGCGGTCCGCCCGGCCAGCATGTCGCCCATCACGGCCGAGACGACGACGTCCCGCTCGACGACCGTCGCGAAGGCGCGGACGAAGGGGTACGTGCCGCCGCGCGAGACCCTCGGGGACTCCCGGCGCAGCAGCGCCCGCGTCGACTGGTACATCTCCCTGACGCACTCGGTGACGAACGATCCGGCCGTGCGGACGGCGTTGGCCGGATCGGAGAAGTACGCGAAGTAGCCGGCCCGGGAGCGGTTGCGGCGGCCGCGGCGGGCGGCCACCGACAGGACGAGGGCCAGCTGGTCGGCGCCGCCGCTGAAGAGGTTGCCCCGGGAGGCCCCGTCGACGGTGAGCAGACCGGCGTCCCCGGTGCGGCGCACGGCCCGGCGCTGGAGCTCGACGGCGCTCGCCGGGCGGTTCGACACCATGATCCGGCCGGTGTCCTTCTCGTACCAGCGGAAGGCGGGCACGTCCTCGTTGGAGCCGTGCAGGATGCCGAGCTGGCTGGCACCGGTCTGGCTGGACCAGTCGGTGCGCCAGGGGGTGAGCCGGTGGCCTGCGTCCAGCCAGCCCGCGACGGTCGGCATCAGTCCGTCGGCGACGGCGCCGCGCAGGACGTGGTGGCCGACGCCGTCGAGCTGGAGGAAGACCGTGCCGGGCACCGCGCCCGCCGAGTCGCCGGGATCGCGGGGGCGGGTGCGGCCGGTGAGCCGGTACAGCCGGCGCCGGTAGGCGTCGTCGTCGCGGACGGCGAGGGCCGTGGAGGTGCCGGAGGCGACGGCGGACATCACGGCGGCGACGACGACGGCCGTCTCGGGGTCGGCGGCACCGCGCCCGTCGGGAATCAGCCACAGGGCGACGAGCAGCAGCGAGCCGTTGAGGAAGAAGACGAGCAGGCCGAGGACGAGCGCCGGGACGAGCAGCAGGGCCCGCACGATCACCGGCCAGACGAGCGCGCCGAGCAGACCGAAGGCGCCCGCGGCCGTGGCGGCGGTGAGGGCGGTTCTCGTGAAGCTGTCGCCGTCGGCGGACTGCAGCTGGAAGTCGGGGAGCAGCCCGGCGAGGACGAGCATCGTGAGCGTGGACACCGCCCAGACCGCGACCATCCGCCACACCGCTCTGCCCGCGGACCGCCAGCGGTCGGCGCCACCCCATCGCCCGTCACCCACGCGCGCTTCACCTTTCGCCCGTTTCCTGCCTCAAGCGTGGCACAACGGCCGCGATCGGGCGGGTGGGAAAAGGTGCGGGCCGCACGGGCGGAGCCGCACGGGGCGCCGGTGACGAAGGGACCACACGAGCCGCCGGCGACGACGGGGCCTCGCGGGCGGGCCGACGGTGACGACGGAGGCTCAGGAGCCGTCGTATCCGGCGGTGGGCATCGACAGCCGCCGGTGGACGCCCGCCTTCGCCGCCGTGTCGTACGGGGGTTCGTCAAGTCCGACGGTCTCCACCCGCACCCCGCGCCGCTCGCACTCGGCGCGGAAGCCCGGCACGGAGGTCAGCGCGCGGGCGAGGACCCGCTCGCTGGGGGCCACGAAGAGGTCCACCGTCCCGGCCTCCACGTCGGCCCAGAGCTCCGCGTGGTCCGGGCGGATTCCGTAACAGAACAGCTGGCGGGCGAGCACGTACCCCTTGTCGTCGGCCCAGCGGGCACACAGCGCGTGCTGACCGCGCGTGTCGACAAGGAAGGGGTCGCTGTCCAGCTCTTCGAGCGGGGTGAGGCTGGCGATCGCCGCCACCCGAACGTCGTCCATGGACCGACCCTACTGCCGGAAGGTGACGCCCGAACATCCTCCGGAGCATGCTCCGGACATTTACTCTCGTTACGGAACGAGCACGGACGACGCAGAGCAGAAGGGCGGCATGCCGGTGGAGGTCACCTGGTGGGGCCACGCGACCTGCACGGTCGAGGACTCCGGGGTCCGCTTCCTCACCGATCCGCTGTTCGCACGGCGGCTCGCCCATCTGCGCCGCAGGCGCGGTGCGCTGCCTCCGGCGGAGGCCGCCCACGCCGAGGCCGTCCTCGTCTCGCACCTGCACGCCGACCACCTCCACCTCCCCTCGCTGGCCCAGCTCCCGCCGGGGACCCGGATCCTCGTCCCGCGCGGCGCGCCCGCCGCCGTGCCGGGGCTGCGCAGGCTCGACCGGAACGGGCTGCGGCTCACCGAGGTCGGGCCGGGCGACGCGGTGACGGTGGAGGGCGTGACGGTACGGGCCGTCCCGGCGCTCCACGACGGGCGGCGGCTGCCGCTCGGGCCGCACCGCTCCCCCGCGCTCGGGTACGTCGTCGAGGGCGAGGCGCGCACGTACTTCGCCGGGGACACCGGCCTGTTCGACGGCATGGCCGACGCGGTGGGCCCGGTGGACGTGGCCCTGCTGCCGGTCGGCGGCTGGGGACCCTACCTCGGGCACGGCCACCTGGACGCGGGGCGGGCGGCCGAGGCGCTCGCCGCGCTGTCGCCCGCGGCCGCGGTGCCGGTGCACTACGGCACGTACTGGCCGATCGGGCTCGACGGGGTGCGGCCGCACGAGTTCCACGCACCGGGCGACGAGTTCGTACGGCACGCGGCCCGGCTCGCGCCGAAGGTGGCGGTCCACCTCCTCGGCCACGGCGAGCGGGTGCGGCCGGAGGTCGCGCGGTGATCCTCGGTGTCACCGGGATGGTCACGGCCGTGCGCGAGCTGCCGCCGGAGTCGACGCAGCAGGCGGTCGGCTATCCCTCGCTGTTCCTGTTGGTGGCGCTCGGCGCGCTGGTGCCGGTCGTGCCGACGGGCGCGATCGTCAGTTCGGCGGCGGTGGTCGCCTTCCACCAGTCCTCGCCCTTCTCGCTGCTCTACGTCTTCCTGGTGGCGGCGGCCGCCGCACTGCTCGGCGACACGGCCCTCTACTGGCTCGGGCAGCGCGGGGTCCACTCCCGCAACGGCTCCCGCTGGCTCGCCGCGCTGCGGTCCCGGGTGACGCCGGACCGGCTCGCGCACGCGCAGGAGCGGCTCGACACCCACCAGGTGTCGGTGCTCGTGCTGTCCCGGCTCGTGCCGGCGGGCCGGATCCCGGTGATGCTGGCCTGCCTGCTCGCGGAGATGCCGCTGCGCCGCTTCGTCCGCGGGGACGCGGCGGCCTGTCTGGCATGGGCGGCGACGTACCAGCTGATCGGGATCCTGGGCGGCTCGCTCTTCCCGGACCCCTGGCAGGGCGTGGTCGCGGCGGTGGGCCTGACGGTGCTGATCAGCGCGGTCCCGGCGCTGTGGCGGCGGTTCCGCGGGACCCCTCGTGAGGCGCCGTCAGGGAACGAGCACCCGTGAGGCGCCGACCGGCAGGTCCCACAGGTCCTCGCGGGGCAGACCGGCCTTCTCCCACGCGGCCCTGACCCGGGTGAGGGGTTCGAGGACCGGCTCGGAGGAGAGCACGAAGGTGGCCCAGTGCATGGGCGCCATCCGCCGCGCGCCGAGGTCCTGGTGCGCGCGGACCGCCTCCTCGGGGTCTGTGTGCACGTCACGGAGCCACCAGCGCGGGTCGTACGCGCCGATCGGGAGCAGCGCCAGGTCGATGCCGGGGTAGCGGCGGCCGATCTCGGCGAACCAGTGGCCGTATCCGGTGTCGCCGGCGAAGTGGATCCGGCGCCCCGCCCGGTCGGTGAGCACCCAGCCGCCCCACAGGGAGCGGCAGGTGTCCAGGAGGGTGCGCTTGGACCAGTGGTGGGCGGGGACGAAGTCGAAGCGGACGCCGTCGAGTTCGGCGGCCTCCCACCAGTCGAGCTCGGTCACGCGGCTGAACCGGCGGCGGGTGAACCAGCGGCCCAGTCCGGCCGGGACGAAGACCGGGGTGTGCCGGGGCAGCCGCTTGAGCGTGGGGCCGTCGAGGTGGTCGAAGTGGTTGTGGCTGATGACGACGGCGTCGACCCGCGGCAGGTCCTCCCAGCGGACCCCGACGGGGGTGAGCCGGGCCGGTGTGCCGAAGATGCGGCGGGACCAGACGGGGTCGGTGAGGACGGTGAGTCCGCCGACGCGCAGGATCCAGCTGGCGTGCCCGGCCCAGGTGACGGCGAGGGTCTCGGGCCCCGCGGGCGGCAGCGGGCCGGGCTCGAAGGGCAGCAGGGGGATGTCGCGGAGGCCCTCGGCGCGGGGGCGTACGGCTCCTTCGCGGGCGAGCCGGGCCAGGGCACGCACGCCGGGGAGGGGTGCGGTGAGGCGGTCGGCGAAGGTGCGGGGCCAGTCCTGCCGCAGCCGTCCGACGGGCTGGAGGACGGGGGCGGACGCGGGGCCGGGGGGCGTGACCCGGCCGGGGTACGGGGCCTGTCCGGCCCGGGCGGGGGGTGCCGTCCGTTCGGTCATCTGCGGGCTCCGTTCCGCTCGTGCCGGTCGCTGCGTGGCGGGGTCGTCGGGGGGCGCCGGCGGGGGCACTCGTGCGTCTTCGCCTTCATCGGAGTTCCTCCAGGGCTCCCCCGAACTCCTCCAACGCGCGGGCCACATGGGGCAGTTCCACGGGTTCGGGTGCCGCGAGGGTCTCGGCGCGCTCCTCCTCGGTGGCGCCGAGGAACATGCCGGTGCCGAACCTGACGCGCAGCGCGCCGAGTTCGTCGCCGAAGCGGTGGCCGCCGGTCGCCGGGGCGCCGAGCCGCCCGGTCAGGTGGCTCTCCAGTTCCAGGGAGTCGGTGACGCCCCGGGCGGCGAGACCGGCGCGCAGCGGGCCGAGGTCGGCGTAGAGGTGGCGGCCGGCCTGCGGGGGCCGGGCGAGGGCCCCGGCGGCGAGGACGGCGCGGTGCGCGGCGGTCGCGAGGAGCCCGTGGACGGTGGCGGCGCGCCGGGCCCGTGCGGTGACGTCCTCGGGTTCGTCGAGGGCGTGGGCCATCGCGGGGGCAACGGGCCCGGGGACGAGGGCGCCGAGGGCGGTGAGCACGTCGAGGACGCGGGCCCTGCGGTCGCTCCAGCGGTCGGCGCGGTGCGGGTCGGTGGGCGGGAAGCGGGCGACCGCGCAGGGCCAGGCGGCGGGGGTGAGGGCGCCGCCGAGGTCGGTGAGGACGGTGACGTCGTCGGGGCACATCTCGGCGGGACTGAGCAGCATGACGTCGTGCGGGCGGTGCAGGGTGTCGCGCCAGGTCTCGTCGCTGATGACGTGGAGGCCCTCGGCCACGGCGGCCTCGCAGGCCTCGCGGACGAGTTCGGGCGGGGCGACGGTGGCGGTGGGGTCGTCGGCGACGGAGAGCAGCAGGACCCGGGGGTCGCCGCCCTCGGCGCGGATCCGCCGGACGGTCTCCAGGAGGGCGTACGGGTCGGGGACGCCGCCCGCCTCGGCCGGCGTGGGCACGTGGTAGGCGGGGCGGCCGAGGAGACGGGCCTGCGGGGTCCACCAGGCGGGGCAGGGGCGGGGCAGCAGGAGGTCGCCGCCGTGGGCGGCGATCAGGGCGAGGAGGAGGGCGGGGGCGCCGGGGGCGGCGACCACGTCCTCGGGGTGGGTGCGCAGGCCGCGGCGCCACCAGTAGCCGGCGGCGGCCTCCCGCAGGACCGGCCCGCCGCCGGGCGGCTCGGGGGTGGCGCGTCCCGCCGCCGCGGCGAGGAGCCCGGCGAGTCCGGGCAGGACGGGGAGGCCGGTGTCGGGTGCGGGGGGTCCGTAGCGCACCGGGCCGCGGCCTTCCGGAGCCGTCTGCCGCATGTCCCGTACCTCCTGAGCGCGCGGGGGCGCCGGGCAGGCACTCCCGTGCCCTTTATACGAAGGTTCGCCCATTTCCGCCCCTCCAAACGACGACCGGGTGACACATCCCGCCCGACCCCGCCTCCACCCCGTTGTGGGCATGCGTTCCGCCGGGGCGGCGCCCACCCCCCCGTTGTGGGCATGCGTTCCTCCCCCAGACTTCGTCCGGGAGGTACCCCCAGGGCGGAACGGGTGGGCACAACGGAACGGCGCCCTGCCGGCGCCAGAGGCTCCCGAGCCTGAGCCCGCACCACCCGCTCGGTGCACATGGGGCGCGGGTCCAGGCGCGGAACGCGGAGGCGCCGCTGAGGGCGCCGTCCCGTGTGCCCACCCTCCCCCAAGCTCTCGGCTTCGCTCGAGCAGGGGGGACCCCCATCGCCCTGCGGGACGATTGCCCACACGGCGGCGGACCGGGGCGCCGCCCGGCCCCGGGCGCGGGACCACACGGGGGCGGGCCGGGGCGCCGCCCGCGAGGGCGCGGGACCACGCGGTCGGGGTGCCGTCCAGGCAGGCGCGGGCCTCGGAATCGTGGAGGCGGGCGCCGCGGCGCCCGGGGCAGAATGCCGCATGTCGATACGTGAAGCCGTTCCCGAAGACGCCGCGGGCCTCGCCACCGTGCACGTCCAGTCCTGGCGCGCCGCCTACCGCGACCTGCTCCCCGGCCCGTACCTCGACGCCCTGGACGTCGAGGAGCGCGCCGCCACCTGGCGCACCCGCCTCACGGCCACCGACCGGCCCACGGTGCTCGTGGCGACGGCGGACGACGGGCGGATCGTCGGCTTCTCCTGTTTCCGGGCCTGGCCGTACGCGGAGTTCGCGCCCGGGAGCACGGCCGAGCTCGCGGCGCTGTACGCCCTCCGGGAGGTCTGGGGTACGGGCGTCGGGCGCGCCCTCCTCGCCGCGTCCACCGAGGCGCTCACCGCGGCCGGGTTCCGGGCGGCGGCGCTGTGGGTGTTCGCGGGGAACACACGGGCGCGGAGGTTCTACGAGGCCGGGGGCTGGCGGCCGGACGGCACGGCGGTGCGGGAGGAGACGGGCGGGCGGGTGCTCGAGGAACTCCGGTACCGGCGAGACCTGTTGACCTGACCGGGCGTCCACATCTCAAGACGGGGGTCTCATCATTCGGCGGCCGTGCGTACGGTGAGGACACGCACCC
Source organism: Streptomyces sp. NPDC002825 (assembly GCF_040295385.1). Taxonomy (NCBI): domain Bacteria; kingdom Bacillati; phylum Actinomycetota; class Actinomycetes; order Kitasatosporales; family Streptomycetaceae; genus Streptomyces; species Streptomyces sp. NPDC002825. The sequence goes on along the minus strand of NZ_JBEOVH010000029.1, from coordinate 65,447 downwards.
ACACCAAGGGAGTCGCTTCGATGACGCACGCCTCCGCACAGCCCGCGGCCCATGAGACCGCCGTCTACACCCACGGCCACCACGAGTCGGTCCTGCGCTCACACAGCTGGCGGACCGCCGCCAACTCCGCCGGCTACCTGCTGCCCGAACTGCGCACCGGCCTGGACGTCCTGGACGTGGGCTGCGGGCCCGGCACGATCACCGCCGACCTGGCCGCACTGGTCGCGCCGGGCCGTGTGACCGCCGTCGACGCGGCCGAGGACGTCCTGGACAAGGCCCGCGCGGTCGCGGCCGAACGCGGCCTGGAGAACGTCGAGTTCGCCGTCGCCGACGTCCACGCCCTGGACTTCCCCGACGACTCCTTCGACGTCGTGCACGCCCATCAGGTGCTGCAGCACGTCGGCGACCCGGTCCAGGCGCTGCGCGAGATGCGGCGCGTCTGCCGGCCCGGCGGTGTCGTCGCGGCCCGCGACAGCGACTACGGGGCCTTCGCCTGGTTCCCGCAGCCGCCCGCCCTGGACGCCTGGCAGAGCCTGTACCACCGGGTCGCGCGCGCCAACGGCGGCGAACCGGACGCGGGACGACGGCTGTTCTCCTGGGCCCGGCAGGCCGGTTTCACCGACATCACGGCGACGGCCGGCACCTGGTGCTTCGCCACCCCGGAGGAGCGGGACTGGTGGAGCGGCCTGTGGGCGGACCGTACGACCGCCTCCGTCTACGCCGAACTGGCCGTCGACGGCGGGCACGCGACCGCCGAGGAGCTGGCGTCCATCGCAGAGGCCTGGCGGGAGTGGGGCAAGCAGGAGGACGCCTGGTTCATGGTCCCGCACGGCGAGATCCTGTGCCGGGTGTCCTGACCCGTACGACCGCGGGCCGACCCGGCGTTCCGGACCGGCCCGCGCCGCCCGCTCGTCAGCTCGGACGCATCCGGAACTCGTAGGCGTCCGGCAGGGGTTCGTCGGTGAGTTCCGCCCAGACCTCGCCGAGGATCTCGGCGCCCTCGCGCAGGTCCGCGACCTCGAAGCCCTCGTCGAAGACCGCGCGGGCCTCGCCCGGCCGGCCCTCGGCGAGCAGGATCCGGATCTCCAGGAGACGGAACGCGCCCCTGCCCCGGACCTCGTCCGGCAGCCGCGCCCACAGCTCCCGGGCCCGGGCGGCCCGGCCCGCCGCGAGCAGCGCCGCCACGCCCTCGCGCCCGAGGGCGGCGGCCACGACCTCGCCGCCGTCCTGGTCGTCGTGGTCCTCGTGGTCGGCGAAGGCCTCAGCGAACCGCTCGGCGGCCCGCTCCGGGTGACCGTCCTCCCGGTCGGCGACCGCCAGGCAGTACAGCAGGGGCCAGCGCACCTCCGCCCTGTGCAGTCCGCGCTCCCAGCTCCGTACCGCCTGGGCACGGTCCCCGGCGTGCCACTGGGCGATGCCGAGGTGGTACTCGGTGGTCGGATCGGCCGGCGCGGTCTCCAGCATGTCCCGCCAGGCCGGGGAGACCAGCGGCGCGCCGGGCACCGCGCCCTTCGCCGGGGGCGGCAGGACGCCGGTGAGCAGGAGCTCGCGCCAGGGTTCCTGGTCGGGACCGAGGGTCGACTCGGGGAAGGGCGTACCCGGCAACACGTGTCCCCCGCGCAGGACTTCGAGCGCACCCCAGCCCGAGCCGGCGGCGAGGACGGTCTCCGGCTCGGCGTCGGCGGCGCCCTCCCGCCAGGCGGTGTACGCCGCGTCGACGGCGGCGCGGGGCAGCGCCGTCTCCAGACGGTGTTCGACGTCCGCGCGGGCGGCGGCCCAGTCGCCGCCGAGCGCCGTGGCGGGATCGGCGGCGAGCGGCCCGTACGCCTCCAGCCAGCTGAACTCCCCTTCGCCCGCGAGCTCCAGGTGCTCCAGCTGGGTGCGGGCGAGTCCGGCCTGGATCTCGGCGTAGCCGGGGGTGCCGGGTTCGGTCAGCCACTCCTGCCAGCGCCTGCCGCCGCGCCCGGTGCCCCACAGGAAGAGCTTGCGGCCGCGCAGCGCGTCGGTGGAGGTCTGGACGAGTCCGTGGCCGTCCGCGTCGAGGGCGGCGATCCAGCGGCGCTGCTCCTCGGGCAGGTCGTAGAAGTAGTCCGCCGCGTGGGCGCCGTTCAGCGGGTACGAGCGGTCGGTGCCGTCCTCGGTGACGGGCACGGGGAGGCGGTTCAGGCCGCCTTCGTAGCCGTGGTGCCAGGCCGCGTCGGCGGGCGCGAGGACCCTGCGGTCCTCGGGGACGGCGGTGTTGGACCACCAGTAGGCGGGGGCGGTCCGCTCGTGGGGGTTGCGGACGCGGACGCCGACGTACAGGAAGTCGGAGCCTTCCGGGAGCCACAGGTCGACCTGGAAGGGAAGGTCGCGCAGCCGCTCCCACTCCCACAGGCGGAGCATCGGACCGCCGTCGGGGGCGCGGACGGTCGCCGCGTGGAGGGGCGAGCAGGAGAGGGTGGTGTGGCCGGTGGCCCCGATGTTCCACTCGATGCCGCCGGAGAACCAGGCGCCGTTGAGGGCGAAGGCGGCGGGCTGGAGGACGGGGTTGCGGTAGAGGAGTTCGCGTCCGGTGGGCTTGTGGTGCAGGGAGTGGACGCGGCCGCCGAGACCGGGCAGCACGGTCACCCGGAGCCGGTCGTTCTCGATCACGATCGCGTCGAGGTCCGCGGGGGTGCGCTCGCGGCCGTAGCCGTCGCGGACGGGGGCGGGGAGCAGGCTGCGCAGGGGCGCCCGTCCGAGGCCCCGGGCCATGTCGCGCGGGAGCTCGGCGAGGGTCCGCGCGGCGACCGCGTGGGCCCCGGCGCCCGCGGGGGCCCGCAGTGCGGGAAGAGGGTTGTCCGGGCCCAACGGGGCCGCGGGCAGCGTCAGTACGGCACGTCGTACGGTCGTCATCGATCCATGGAACACGCCGGAGCCGGTCCTGACCAGGGGCTCTTCACGGTTCTCCGCGTCAGGCTTCGGCAAAGGCGCCGCGGGCGGCGGGCCGGATATTCCCGGCGGCGACGAGGCCGGCCGTCCTAGTGTGGAGGGTCGGCTCGCCGCCGTGGCGGCCGGGGACAGTGGCACAGGGAGTACGAGGAATGGGCACGCAGCACACCTACCGGGTCATCGTGCGCGGCACGTTCGACGGTCTGTCGGAGGAGAGCCGGTCCCGGCTGCTCGCCGAGGCGGACGCGCACGGGCTGACGGCGATGCAGTTCACGGAGGAGGGCTCGCTGGCCTACGACCGGACCCTGAAGCACTTCTCGTACCGCCTGGTCGTCGTCTCCGACGCCGCGGACGGCGACGAGATGGCGGGCGCGATCGCGGAGGACCGGGTGGAGACGGCGCTGCGGGAGCTGGGCCACGGGTACAAGGCACTGCGCTCGACGGTGACGGACCTCGACACGATGAAGATCAACCGCAAGCGCTAGGACGCGCTAGTCGGCTGCCGTGACGGCCCAGCGTTCGTGGTCGCGCCAGGCTCCGTCGATGTGCAGCATCGCGGGCGAGAAGCCCTCCAGGCGGAAGCCGGCGCGGCGGACGAGGGCGCGGGAGGCGGTGTTGCCGGGCTGGATGTTCGCCTCCAGACGGTGCAGCTCCAGGGGCCCGAAGGCGTACTCGAGGACGAGGCCGAGGGCCTCGGTGAGGAGTCCCCGTCCGGCGGCGTGCGCGAAGGCGCCGTACCCGAGGGCGCCGCTCCGGAAGGCCCCGCGGACGATGTTGTTGATGTTGATGAAGCCGGCGATCCCGCCGCCGTCACGCTCGCACACGAGGAAGCCGGCCCGGGCCGGGTCCCCGATCAGGGTGCCCGCGTAGGTGGCGTACGCCTCGGGCGTGCACGGCGGGAAGAGCCAGGGGTGGTGGAGCTCCCGGCTCTCCCGCGCGCGGGCGGTGAACTCCTCGGCGTCGGCCGGGGAGAAGGGACGCAGGCCCACGCGGGGGCCGGTGGCGAGACAGGAACCAGGGTCGTCGAACATACGGCCCAGGCTATGCGGCGGAGGGCGCGCCCCCGTTGCGGGCAGGCGTTCCGCAAGGGGCGATTGCCCACAACGGGCGTAGGCGCCCCTCCGGGGGCCGGAGCGCGGCCCCGTCAGCGCCGGGCGTCTCGGACGCGGGGCGGGCAGGTCTCGCCCTTCCGCACGACTCCGATCATGACGGTGGTACGCCGGTCGAGGACCGTCCCCGCCGTCGGGTACTGGGTGCAGACCTGCCAGCGCGGCGGCCACAGCACCCGCCGGTCCCGGCCGCTCACGTCGTGGACGTCGAGCCGGGTCCGGCGGTCCAGACGCGTGAAGACCCGCCACAGACCCCGGCCGAGGAGGTCCGGCATCGGCCCTGTTCCGGCCTCGTCGTCGGGTACGGCCGTCTCCTCCGCCGAGGAGACCGCGACGGCCGCGAGCGCGAGGACCGCGCCGCCGACGACGAGTGCGGCCCGCCTCACTTCCGCCTCCGGGCCGCGAAGTAGTAGCCGCAGGCGGCACCGAGCAGGGCGGCCACGAGCAGGGCCCCGTAGAGCGGCATGGTGACCTCGGGGATCAGCAGGCGGATCCTGACCTCGCGGGTGTTCTCGAAGATGAAGACCAGGGTGAGGACCGCGACCGCGATCATCGCGATCCGGCCCGGGGTGAAGGCTCCGGACAACCGGGACGACGTGCCCCCGTCCGGTGTCCGTGCCCTCTGCTTCGGACTCATTGCCCGGCCCCTCTCCTCCGTCGTGCCGTCGGTCGTACCCGGCCACAGCCGTGGGACCAGAATGGGACGCACGGGGCCCGCCCGTGACGGTGAGGAGAGCCGTACGGGTGACTTGTCAGACAACGTGGGCCGACTACCGTGGTGCGAGGACCGGCGGAAAGCGGGCCGGAGACGAGACGAGGAGGGGCCGTGGCGGTCAGCGGACAGCGGCGGCGACCGGTCGTGGCGCTCTACGAGCGGATCGCGGACGCCGTCCACGACGGCACCTACCCGCCGGGCTCCACGCTCCCCTCCGAGCCGAAGCTCGCCGCCGAGCTGGGCGTCAGCCGGCCGGCCCTGCGCGAGGCGCTGCTGCTCCTCCAGGAGGACGGCGTCCTCACGGTACGGCGCGGGGTGGGCCGCACCGTCAACGACCGTCCGCCCCGGCGGGGCTTCGAGCACGTCCAGCCGCTGGAACAGCTGATCGGCTCGGGTGCGCCGCTGCGGGTGCGGCCGCTGCTGAGGACCGTCGAGGAGCCGACCGACTTCACCACCCAGCACCTGCTCGCGCCCGCCCGCGCCGAGCTTCGGTTCTGGGAGTCCGTCCTCACCGGGGAGGGCGCGGCGGCGGCGCTGAGCCACGAGTGGGCGGCGCCCGACGAGCTGCTGGACCGGGTGCACCCGGAGTTCGCGCGGGCCCTGCGGGAGGCCGCGGAGGGCAGGGACGGGGTCTCGATGCTCGCGGTCCTGGTCGGGGCCTCGCGGGAGACGGCCCTGAGCGCGCACAGCGGGATCACGGCGACGCTGCTCGGGCGGCGGCGCGGGGAGCAGCTGGGCCGCCCGGCGGACACCCCGGCGGTCCTGGTGACCCAGGTGGTGCGGGTCGGCGAGACGCCGGTCCTGGCGGCCAAGCACATGCTCCCGACGGGCACAGCCGCGCTGCCGGTGCTGCAGTCGCACTGAGGGCGGACGACGAGCCCCCGGGACCCGCAGGGGCGGGCGCCGACGTCAGGGCCGTACGAACCCGGTCCCGCACCCCGTACGGGCAGGCGCCGACGTCAGGCCCGTACGGGCCGCCCCTCACCCCGTACGAACCCCCGGCCACCACGCACGGCCCCCGGCCCCGCCATCGCCGCCCGCAGGCCCCTGCCAGGTCCGTCACAGCACCCCGCTCGGTCGTGGCGTACACTTCCCCGCCATGCACTTGTCTGACAACCCTGCCACGCCTGCCGCTGCCACCGTCGCCGAGTGGATCCGCCGGGCCCCCAAGGCCGTCCTCCACGACCACCTCGACGGCGGGCTGCGTCCCGCGACGATCATCGAGCTCGCGCGGGAGTGCGGCTACAGCGCCCTGCCGACCGAGGACCCGGCCGAGCTCGCGGTCTGGTTCCGGGACGCCGCCGACTCCGGCTCCCTGGAGCGCTACCTGGAGACCTTCGCGCACACCTGCGCGGTCATGCAGACCCGCGAGGCGCTCACGCGCATCGCGGCCGAGTGCGCCGAGGACCTGGCGGCGGACGGCGTCGTCTACGCCGAGATCCGTTACGCCCCCGAGCAGCACCTGGAGGGCGGTCTGACCCTCGACGAGGTCGTCGAGGCGGTCAACGACGGCTTCCGCGAGGGCGAGCGCCGCACCGGTGGCCGGATCACCGTCCGTGCCCTGCTCACCGGCATGCGCCACACCGACCGCTCCCTGGAGATCGCCCGGCTCACGGTCGCGCACCGGGACAACGGCGTGGCCGGCTTCGACATAGCCGGCGGCGAGATCGGCAACCCGCCGGCCCGCCACCTCGCCGCCTTCCAGCACCTGAAGCGGGAGAACTGCCACTACACGATCCACGCCGGCGAGGCCGTCGGCGCGGAGTCGATCCACGAGGCCGTGCAGGTCTGCGGCACCGAGCGGATCGGTCACGGCGTGCGGATCACGGACGACATCGCCGAGGACGGCACGCTGGGCCGGCTCGCCTCGTACGTCCGGGACAACCGGATCGCCCTGGAGGTCTGCCCGACGTCCAACCTGCAGACGGGCGCCGCGAAGGACTACGCCACGCACCCGATCGACGAGCTGCGCCGGCTCGGCTTCAGGATCACCCTGAACACCGACAACCGCCTGGTCTCCGGCACCACCATGAGCGAGGAGTTCCAGCACATGGTCGACGCCTTCGGGTACGGGCCGGAGGTCTTCGAGGAGTTCACGGTCGCCGCCCTGGAGGCCGCGTTCCTGCCGCTGCCGGAGCGGCAGCGGCTCGTCGACGAGGTGGTCCGCCCGGGGTACGCGGCGCTCTAGGACGCCCTATCCGACCCTGCCCCGCACCAGGGGCAGGGACAGCGTCCCCGTGGACTCGGGGGCGCTGACGACGGTCACCGGCTTGATGCCGCGGTTGCCGTAGTACGCGGTGTCGCTCGCGGCGACGACGAACTCCAGCCGGTGGCCCGTCTCGTAGCGGTGGACGATGCCCGGCAGCTCGACCGTGAAGGGCCGGGTGACGTCGGGGACGCGTACGGGCGCGACGAGCCGGTTGACCAGGGCCTTGGTGCCGTCGGGCGCGACGTCGTACAGCTTCGCGAAGAGGACGAGCTTGTCCGCGGCGTCGCCCGAGTCCTGGACGCGTTCGGTCGCCGGGGAGACGACCTGGAGGGTCGCCCTCGGCGCGCCGACGAGGTCGACGGGCTCGGCGAGCGGGGCGCTGCGCCAGCCGAGGTAGGTGCCGGGGGTGTCGTACGGGCGGGGGTCGGGCAGTCCGATCATTCCGGCGAGCGAGGACTCCGAATGGCTCGTCGGGACCAGCCAGTTGGTGTACTGGCGGGAGCCCCGGGAGACCTTCGTGCGGTTGTCGACGAGCTTGCCGTCGCCGGAGAGGTACAGCTCCTGGCTGAGCGGCGGGACCCGGTCGGCGGTGCCGTAGTCGCTCTGTCCCTCGCGGTACCAGGCGAAGGCGGGGCCGGTGTCCGCGGCGGCGTTCTTCCGGAGGTACCGGTCGAACCAGGCGAGGACGCGCTCCCCGACGTAGCTTCCCTCCGGATTGCCGAGGTCGAGTTCACCCGTCCGCTGTCCCCCGCTGTGGCCCCAGGACTGCCAGATCATCCGGGTGTCGACGCCCCGCTCGCGGAGCCGGTCGTAGGTGGCGCGGGCCTCGTTGAGGTTGAACAGGCTGTCGGACTGGCCCTGGACGATCAGCGTGGGGGCGGTGATCCGGTCGAGGTAGGAGACCGGGGAGACGCTGCGGGCGTAGGCGAGCATCTTCTCGCTCGCGGCGGCCGGGTAGCGGCCGGAGTCGAGGAGCCTGATCGTGTCGCAGGCGTCGGTGACGAAGTGCAGACAGCCGAGGGAGTTGATCCGGCTGGTGTCGAGCGAGGGGGCGAGCAGGGGCTGGCCCTCGCCCATGAGGTAGAAGCCGTTGGCCCACTGCCACTTGAAGACGCCGGGGGTGTTCCGGTCGGCGGCGTTGGGGGCGAGCGAGTACGCGAGGTCGTTCCAGGTGATGAGCGGGACGAGGGCGTCGACACGGGGATCGACGGAGGCGGCCGCGAGTTGGACGGCGCCGCCGTAGGAGCCGCCGACCATGCCGACGCGCGGGTCCTCGGCGCCGTCCCGGGTGACGAAGTCGACGCGGGTGCCGTCGTCGGCGGCGCGGGCGCCGGCGAGGAAGTCGACGAGACGGGCTGCGGCCCGGCCGTCCGCCTCGGGGGCGTCGAGGGAGATCAGGCAGCCGGACTGTCCGAAGCCGAGACCCGAGTAGACGAGGCCGACGTAGCCGCGCTCGGCGAAGGCCTTGCCGATGGCGGCGGTGGATCCGTCGCTCTTGCTGCCGCCGAAGCCGTTGGTGGCGAGGACCGCCGGCGCGGGGTGCGCGGCGTCCACGCCGGCCGGGCGGTAGAGGTCGGCGTCGACGGTGCAACTCCTGCCTGCCGCCTCGACGGTGAACCGGAGCGGGGTGACGGCGTACGGGGCGTCTCCGGGCTCGGCGCCGGCGGCGGGCGCGGCGAGGGCGAGCGGCGCGGCCGCACCGGCCACGAGCGCGAGGACCTTGCGGGATCGGGGCACGGCACGGGACACAGAGACCTCCACGCTGAGGGCGACGCCGGGAGACCCACCGCACCTACCGACTGGTAGGTACCTGGGCCGCGCCCATGCTGTGACACGTGTCATAGCCACGTCAACGCGCGGGACGCAGGTTGTTGACGCGGATTCAGTGAAGGCGCCGTGCCCCGCTCCGGCGGCCGGCTGACACCGACCGCCGTCCGCCGCTCGATGGGAGAATGGCGGCATGACAGGCGCTGAGGAATTCAGACCCGAGTCGGAGCGGGTGACGCGCGCGCTGCGCGATCAGATCATCGACGGAACCCGGGCACCCGGCAGCAGGCTGGTGGAGCGGGAGATCGCGGCCGAGCTGGACGTCAGCCGGCTGCCCGTCCGCGACGCCCTGCGGGACCTGGTCGCGGAGGGCCTGGTGACACCGCGACCCCGCACCTGGGCGGTGGTCCGGGAGTTCAGCGCGTCCGACATCTCGGACCTCGGCGAGGTCAGGTCCGCGCTGGAGATCCTCGGCTTCCGGCTCGCCGCGCAGCGCCGCACCCGGGCGGGGCTCGCGAAGCTCCGCGCCGACCTCGACGCCGAACTGGCGGCCGCGGCCAAGGGCGACGGCCCGGCCGCGCGGCGGGCGGCCGCCGACTTCCACGAGACCGTCACGGAGCTCGCGGACAACGCCCTGCTGAGCGAGCTCAACGCGACGCTGCGCAGCCGGATGCGCTGGATGCTCGGGCAGCACGACGACTTCACGGCCGTCGCCGAGGAGCACGCGGAGCTGTACCGGGGCATCGAGGCCCGGGACGTCGAGCGCGTCGAGGAACTGGCCCTGCGCCACCTGGAGACAAGCCGCGAAGAGGCGGCGGCGCACCGGCGCAGGACGGAGGCGGAGTAGACACCCGCGTCTTCGTCGTGCGGCCCCGGCTTCCGCTCAGCGCAGGGCCGGTACGTCCAGGGTGAGCGTCCCCGCCTCCGCGTCGAGTACGGCGGGCAGGCCGAGCGGCAGGGTCAGCGCGGTCGGGCTGTGCCCGAAGCCCATCTCCTCCAGGACGGGAACCCCGAGACCGCCGAGCCGGTCGGCGAGGACCGCGCGCACCTCCTCGTACGGGCCGCACTCCTCCCAGGAGCCGAGGCCGACGCCCGCGACCCCGTCGAGCCAGCCTGAGCGCAGGAGTTGGGTGAGGATGCGGTCGAGTCGGTACGGCTCCTCCCCCACGTCCTCCAGGAGCAGCAGCCCGCCGCGCGCCGAGGGCCGGCCGTGCGGTGTGCCGAGGTCGGCGGCGAGGAGGCTGACGCAGCCACCGAGCGTCACGCCCCGGGCCCGCCCCGGCACCAGGGCCCGTGCCTTCTCCGGCGCGAGCGTCAGGACGGTCTCGGGGGCGAAGAGGGTGGCCCGCAGCGACTCCTGGGTGGCGGGCTCCGAGAGGAAGGTGCCGGCCGCGACCATCGGCCCGTGCAGGGTGGCGAAGCCCGCGCGGACGGCGAAGGCCTCGTGGAGGGCGGTGACGTCGCTGTAGCCGACGAAGGCCTTGGGCCCGGCCGCCCTGATCGCCTCCCAGTCCACCAGGTCCACCATGCGCTGGGCCCCGAATCCGCCGCGCGCGCAGAGGACGGCGGAGACGGTGGGGTCGCACCAGGCCTCGGTCAGATCGCGGGCCCGCGCCCGGTCCGCCCCGGCGAGGTACCCGAGGGTGGGGTGGGTGTCCAGGACGTGCGGGGCGACGACCGGTTCGAGGCCCCAGCCGCGCAGGATGTCGAGCCCCGCGGTGAGCCGCTCCTCGGGGACGGGCCCGCTGGGGGCGACGACGGCGACGCGGGCCCCGGGCGCGAGCCGCTCAGCCCGGTGCAGGGCGTCCGGCGGGGTCACGTGCGGTACTCCAGATCCGCCGTGTCCGTACGGTCGATCCCGAAGGTCCTGACGTACAGGGCGAGTTCGGCCTCAAGGGCGCGGACCATCGTGTCGGCTCTGCGGAAGCCGTGGCCCTCCCCCTCGAAGGCGAGGTAGGCGTGCGGGATGCCCCTGCCGGCCGTGCGGGCGAGGAAGCGCTCGGCCTGCGCGGGCGGGCAGATGACGTCGTCGAGGCCCTGGAGCAGCAGGAAAGGGACCGTGAGGCGGTCGACGTGCTCGATCGGCGAGCGTTCCTTGTAGCGGGCGGGCACCTCGTCGAGCGGTCCGATCAGTCCCTCGAGGTACTGCGACTCGAAGTCGTGGGTCTCGTCGGTGGCCCAGCCCCGCAGGTCCAGGATGGGGTAGATGATCGTGCCGCAGGCGTACACGTCGGTGGAGACGAGGGACGCTGCGGTCGTCCAGCCGCCCGCGCTGCCGCCGCGCACGGCGAGCCGGGCCGGGTCGGCGGTGCCCTCGGCGGCGAGCGCCGCCGCGACGGCCGCGCAGTCCTCGACGTCGACGACGCCCCACTGCTCGCGCAGCCGCTCCCGGTACTCCCGGCCGTATCCGGTGGAGCCGCCGTAGTTGACCTCGGCGACGCCGATGCCCCGCGAGGTGAAGTAGGCGATCTCCAGGTCGAGGACCAGCGGGGCGTGCCCGGTGGGCCCGCCGTGCGCCCAGATCACGTACGGCGGAAGCTCGCCCTCGGGCCCGCTGAAGCCGGGGTGGTGAGGTGCGTAGACCTGGGCGTGGATCTCGCGCCCGCCGGGGCCCGTGAAGGTGCGGATCCGCGGCTCGGGGAGGTGGGCGGGGTCGACGGCGTCGGTGTGCGCGGCGCCGACGACGCGGCTGCGGCCGGTGCGGGTGTCGAGCTCGACGAGCTCGTAGGAGCGGCGCGGTCCCGCGGCGACGCCGACGACGCGGGTGCCGTGCGCGGCGAGGGTGGAGTCCCACTCGGTGCGGCCGCCGCCCGCGTCGACGAGGGCACGGCGCTCGGGGTCGAGTATCCCGAGGCTCGTGGTTCCCCTGCCGTGGACGACCGCGATCAGCCCGTTCTCCAGGGGCGCGAACCAGCGGAGTCCGATCTTCCAGAGGGGGCCGCCGAACTCCTCGGCGCGCGGGCACAGCGCCTCGGGTTCCGCGAGACCGCCGTCGGCGGATGTCTCCGCGCGGTAGAGGTTCCACCAGCCCGTGCGGTCGCTGACGAAGAGAAGGCGGCCGGCCGCGTCCCAGTCGACCTGCGGGATCGACTCGGCGGGCCCTCCGGCGACGGCCCTGGCCTCGCGGAAGGTGCCGTCGGCGGTGACCTCGGCGAGCAGGATCTCGGTGCCGTCCCAGGGCATCCGGGGATGGTCCCAGGCGAGCCAGGCGGCCCGGCGGCCGTCCGGGGACAGCCGGGGTCCGGTGACGAAGCGGTGGCGCCCGTCGGAGAGTTCACGGACGGCGGTGCGGTCCTCGGCGGCCGAGCCGTCGAGGGGCACGGCGGCGAGGACGCGGCGCACGTCGGTCGCCGCGGGACCGGTGAACTCCTCCAGGACGCACCAGACCTCGCCCCGCTCCGGGTGGATCACCGGGTCCACCCAGCGCAGTCCGCCGCCGACGGCGGAGACCGGGGTGAGCGGCCGCGGCTCCGCGCCGGGGGCGGCATCGGGTTCGTACGCGTAGAGCCGCTGGTCGGGGAAGTGGCAGAACACCGCGAGCGGTCCACCGCCGGGACGCGCGACCGCCGCCCAGGGCTGCCCGCCGTACTCGATCACCCGGCTGCGCACGTTCCACGGGGCGGGCAGCAGGCTCTCCTCGGTGCCGTCGGCGCGCCGCCGGACGAGGGCGCGCCGGCCACCCTCCTCGGGGCGGGGCGCGGTCCACCACAACTCGTCGCCGACGGTGCCGAGGTACTCGGGCCGCCCGTCGCGCGCGGCGGCGAGCGCGGCGCTCACCGGTGAGGGCCAGCTGCCGTACCCGGCCGTGGTCGTGGCCATACCGTCTCCCCCTGTCATGGGTCCGATCCCCCCTGCCCTAAGCGGACTTCAGATAGTGGTCGAGCACCCGGACACCGAAGTGCAGGGCGTCCACCGGGACGCGCTCGTCGACGCCGTGGAAGAGCGCCCCGTAGTCCAGGTCCGGGGGCAGCCGGAGCGGCGAGAAGCCGTAGCCGGTGATGCCCAGCCGGGAGAACTGCTTGGCGTCGGTGCCGCCGGACATGGTGAACGGCACGACGTGCCCCGCCGGGTCGAAGCGCTCGACGGCTGCCCGGAGCTTGGCGAAGGTCGGCGAGTCCACCGGGGCCTCCAGGGGCACCTCGCGGTGGTGGAACTCCCACTCCACGTCGGGCCCGGTGAGCAGGTCCATGGTCGCGGCGAACTCCTCCTCCGCGCCCGGCAGCATCCGCCCGTCGACGTACGCCACGGCCTGGCCCGGGATGACGTTGACCTTGTAACCGGCTTCCAGCATCGTCGGGTTGGCGCTGTTGCGGACGGTGGCCTCGACGAGGGCGGCGGCGGGTCCGAGCTTGTCGAGAAGGAGGTCGACGTCCAGGTCGGGGGCGCTCGTGTCGACGTCGATCCCGTACAGCGCGGCCAGTTCGGTCAGGGCGGCGCGGACGGTCGTGGTGAGGCGGACCGGCCAGGCGTGGTTGCCGATCCGGGCGACGGCGGTGGCGAGGCGTGTGACGGCGTTGGCCGTGTTCACCTTGGAGCCGTGGCCGGCCCGGCCGCGGGCGGTGAGCTTGAGCCAGGCGGTGCCCCGCTCCCCCGCCGCGATCGGGTACAGCGTCGTGCCGGGCTGCGGGTGGAAGCTGAACGCCCCGGACTCGCTGATGCCCTCCGTACAGCCCTCGAAGAGCGGCGCGTGCCGGTCGGCGAGGAAACCGGAGCCGTCCTCGGCGCTGGCCTCCTCGTCGGCGGTGTACGCGAGGACGATGTCCCGGCGCGGGCGGACGCCGTGGCGCGCCCAGTCGCGGACGACGGCCAGGACCATCGCGTCCATGTTCTTCATGTCGACGGCGCCGCGCCCCCACACGACTCCGTCGCGGACCTCGCCGGAGAAGGGGTGCACGGTCCATTCGGCGGGGTCGGCCGGCACCACGTCCAGATGGCCGTGGACGAGGAGCGCCGCCGCCGAGGGGTCGGTACCGGGGATCCTCGCCACCACGTTGGTGCGGCCCGGGGTCCGCTCCAGGAGGGTCGGTTCGATCCCGGCGTCGGCGAGCCGCTCGGCGACGTACTCGGCGGCCGGCCGCTCGCGGCAGTCGCCGCCGCCGCGGTTGGTGGTGTCGATGCGGATGAGCTCGGAGGTGAAGGTGACCACCTCGTCGAGCGCCGTCGTGTCCGGGCCCCGGACCTCCTCAGCCATACTGCTCCTCCACCGCGGCCGAGACGATGGTCGTGACCGCCTTGAACGTGCGAATTGCCTCGTACATCGTCTCGCTGGTGTACGCGACGCGCCGCTCGCCGCTCCGCGCCACGCCGGGAACCACCGTGGCGGCGGCGCCCAGGTGCTCGGCGTCGAACTCGAGCTCCACCGTGAACGGGCCGCCCCGGACCGGCTCGTGCCGGACGGCGAGCGCGGCGGCCGTCTTCGCCGCGGCCCGGATGTCGGCGGCCGTCCTGGCCGGGGTCCGGCACACCGCCGCGTACCGCGAGACGTAGTCCTTGACGGCGACCTTGGGCGCCTCCGGCGCGTACCCGAGGGCGTCCTCGCAGGTCAGGTCGTCCCCGGTGACGAGGACGACCGGCACGCCGTACTCCGCGACCACATGGGCGTTCAGAAGGCCCTCGCTCGCCCGCTCGCCGTTGAGCCAGACCCCCGTGATGGAGTTGGCGAGGTAGGTGTGCGCGAGGACCCCCTCGGTTCCGGCACCGGTGTGGTAGCCGACGAAGGCGATGCCGTCGACGTCCCCGTGCTGCACGCCCTCGACCATCGAGAGGGACTTGTGCCGCCCGGTGAGCATCTCGGCCCGCTCGTCGAGCTGCTCCAGGAGCAGGTTCCGCATGGACCAGTGCGCCTCGTTGATGAGGACCTCGTCCGCGCCGCCGTCGAAGAAGCCGAGCACGGCGGCGTTCACGTCGGACGTGAACATCGCCCGGCACCGCTCCCACTGGGGCGTGCCGGGCAGCACGTCGGCGGGCCAGGTCACACCGGTCGCGCCCTCCATGTCGGCGCTGATGAGGATCTTCATGCCTGGCACCGTACGCGCCGCCCGGCCGCCCTACCACCCCTGTGGATAACCGCCGTTGGAGTGGACCAATGGCACCCACCGGACGGCGGTACGGATCACCCGGCCGATTCCGGATACCGCCTGGGGTCCTCCTCCGCGAACCGGCGCAGCGCGGCGGCGGCCCGCCGCTCGGGCGGAGCGCCGTCGTCGGGGAGCAGCCACAGGTACTGCCTCGGCTGGACGTCCTGCGCGCCGCCCGCGGCCGGGGGCAGGTCGTCGTACGTGATCACGGTGGCGTCCGGATCGCCGAAGTCCGTGCCCGTCCACCCCAGTCGCAGGCCCCAGCGGGCGAGGAGTTCCGGCCGCTCGCGGAGACCCCGGGCGATGAGCCGGGCGGTGTCCCGGGCCGGCCAGCTCCAGCCCCGGTCCTGCTCGGCGCGGGCGACCTCCGTGTCGTACGCGTCGGCGTCGAAGCGGAGGACGGGGAGGTCCGGCAGGCCGCGCGGGGCACCGGGCCGGCTCCAGTCGCCCCACACGACGTACGGACCCTCGCGGCGCACCGTGACGTAGAGGGCGCCGCAACAGCCCTCGCTGCAGTACGCCTCGGCGAGCCTGACCTCACGGGGCTCGTCTCCGGCACGCAGGGCACCGGTGTCGAGGGTCCGTTCGGGCACGTCGCCGGGCCCGGGTCCGAACGCCCAGGGCACGAGAGGCCGGCCGTCGACCAGGAAGCGGGTCTCGACGGCGTCCAGGTCGCCGGGGTCGGCGACGGCGACCTCGATCCGCAGCCGCGACACGGGCCCCGGCTCCGCGCGGGCGGGAAGGGGTGCCGGGGGCGGGTCCGCCGAGGCGGTCACGGCGCGGAGGCGGGATGCCGTACTACGGATCCACGCGGCCCGCCGCCGTGTCCGGGGGTGCGCGTCGGCCTTCGCGTCCGGCTCCGTCGGCTCGCCGACGGCGGCGAGCAGGGTGCCGAGGGCCTCCTCGCGCCGGCCGGGCGGCCAGTCGAGGAGGCGCGAGGCGCCGCTGTGGAGGTCGAGGGCGAGGGACAGCAACCGGGCCTGCCGGTCGAGGCCGGTCGCCGGGGCCTCGCCGGCCACGCGCGCGGTGATCGCCTCGTACAGCTCCCTGGCCTCCCCGTACCGCAGCAGCGCGATCGCGTAGTCGCGGCGGCTGGTCATCCGCGTCAGCAGGAGCACCGCCTGCGCGAACAGTTCGCGGTCCCCGGGGTGGGCCCGGAGGAGCGCGGGGAGCCGGGTGGCCTCGGCGATCCACCGCGCCTGGTCGGGACCGACGTCCCGGTGGCTCTCGGCCGACACCCCGACCACGAGTGCCCGGAGGTCGCCCGCAAGGCCGGAGACGAGGGCGTCGGCGAGGGCGCGCAGCCCGGTCTCCCGCGCGCGGTGGGCCAGGCCGACCGTCGCGGCGGCCTGCGGGTCGAGCGGTGCGAGGGCCTCGACGGCGGCGGATTCCAGCCCGTCGAACATGCCGAGGTCCCGCAGGTACGGCACGTCCTGGGGTTCGCCGAGGACGCTCAGGAGCCCGATCCCGGCGGCCACGCCGACGAGCGTGGTCCCGGTCCGGACGAGGCGGCGGCCCAGGGCGCGGACGGCCTCTTCGTCCGGGTGGTCGAAGGTGGCGGCGGCCCGGAGGACGGCCCGGTCGCGGATCCCGGTGGCCACGAGGGCGGCTTCCGGGTCGGTGCCGGGCGCGTCGAGCAGGCTGCGGAGGACGTCCGCCACGCGGGCTCGTGCCTCGCCGAGGCGGGGGCCGGTGCCGCGGGGGCGCGGAGTGCGCGCGGAGTCGGGGAGGGGGTGGCCGCCCCGGGGGACGGGCGCGCCGCGCAGGCGGCGGGCGTGGTCGGACAGGGAGGGGGCGAGCGTCGAGCGCTCGTGCGAGGCGCTCACCGCGCGGGGTGGAGCTCGATTCCGTGAGTCATGGGGGCATGGTGTCCTGACGACGGCCCGGCGCGCCACCCGATTGGCGGGCTTCGAATCGGACGAAACATCGCCAACGGGTGCGTATAGGCTGTCGGCCGCAGTTGTCGTTGTCGACCTTCCGGAGAGCTCTCGGTGACCATCGCCTTCACCCCGTCCGAATCAGCGCCCGTCGAGACCGAGCCCGTCGTCGTTCCTGAGCCCGCCGGGCCCGTGATGGCGGAGGAGCCGGAGTTCTGGGAGCCGTCGGCTCCGGAGCCCCAGGAGGCCCTCGAGCCCCAGGACACCGAGGACGCGGTGGACGCGCAGGACACGGAGGACCCGCACGACGCGGTGGACGCGCAGGACTCCCAGGACCACGACCCCGTCGTCGTCCGTGACGCCCAGGACTTCGGGGTGTACGCGCGGACCGGCGGCTGGACCTTCGCCCTGAAGGTGGCCCGGAGCGTCCGTCCGGGCGGCCAGCCGGCCGAGGGGACGGCCGCCGCGAAGGTGTCGGCGAAGGCGTTCGCCGCGCTCGCCGGCTGCTCACCCGAGCGGGTCATGCGCTACTACAAGGCCTGGGACATGGCTGCCGACGACGGCCTGGTCCCGCAGTTCGAGGTGCTGGTCCCGGGCGAGGACATCGAGCTGCCGGACGCGGACGTCTGGCTCTCGTACTACACCTCCCGCAACAGCGCGTCCTCCGTGCGCGGCCAGGCGATCACCGCGGCGGCCGAGGCGGAGGGCATCCGGCCGACGAAGGCACTGGAGGTCGCGGAGAACCCGACGGCGCTGCGGGCCGCGATCCTCGCCGACCCGGGGACGGCGGAGGCCGCGCGCGGGGCGCTGCTGGACCGGATGAAGGAGGACCCGGCCCTGCAGACCGAGATGGCCAGGGCCTTCGCCCGTACCGACGACCTGAAGAAGGCGGTGGCGAACGAGGCGAAGGCGGCCGACCGGATCGGTTACGTGCGCCAGATCGTCGAGAACGGCCAGATCAAGACCCCCGCCGGGCAGACCGTGGAGGCGCCGGCCGAGCTGCGGGCCGAGGCCGAACGGCACCTGTCGCTCCTCGACGAGCTGGACGACTCGGAGGAGGCGGGCGAGTGGGCCGGCGAGGCCTACGACACGGTGAAGGGCCTGGTCGCCAAGGCGGTCGAGGAGGATCCCGCGCTGCGCGTCCAGGAGCGGCGGACGAAGTTCTACAACAGCCTGCAGAAGGCGACGAAGGTCTTCGAGGAGCTGACCCTCGACGAGGTGATGGAGGAGGACATCTACGAGGCGGACATGCTCCAGCGCCTCGAAGCCCTCCAGGAGGCGATCGGCACCTGCATCAGCGCGCTGCGCAAGGCGACGGCCGCCTCCTCCTGAGGCGTCGGCTCAGTCCTCGTGGCCGAGCTGGAGGTCGCGCTCCGTGCGGCCGCCGCCGGCCACCTGGAGGACGGTGGCCACGGGCGGGTACCCGGCGGCGATGACCGTGTACTCGCCGGAGGACAGGTCGACGAAGCGGAAGGTGCCGTCGGCGCCGGTGGTGAGGGTGTCGACGACGTTGCCGGCGGCGTCGAGCAGGGTGACGCGGGCGTCCTCCACGGGGCGCCCTCCCCCGGCCCGCACGGTGCCGCGCAGCACCGCGCCGCCGGCCAGTTCGATGTCCTGGCGGGTCTCGCGCGAGGACTGGACGCTCACGGGGAGCGCGGCGGGCCGGAAGGCGGGGGCGCTGGCGGCGAGCGTGTACTCGCCCGCGACGAGTTCGCCGATGACGTACCCGCCCTCGCGTCCGCTGCGGGTGGAGGCGACGACCTCGCCGCGTACGTCGGTGAGGGTGACGGCCGCGTCACGCACGGGCGTGCCGTCGGCGGTGACGACGCTGCCCGCGAGCCGTCCGGCGCCGCCGAGGACGACGTCGAGCTCCACCGGCCGGTCGCCGACGGTGACGGAGACGGCCTGCGGCTGGTGGCCGCCGGCCGCGGCGATCAGGACGTACGCGCCGCCGCCGGGGACGCTGAGGGCGTACCGGCCGTCCTCGCCGCTGGCGCCGCGGCCGATCTGCCGGCCCTGGACGTCGATGAGGGTGAGCGCGGCGCGGGGGACGCGGCTGCCGTCATGGTGCTGGACGGTGCCGCAGACGGGCACCCCGGAGTGCGGAGGGGCGACGGCGGTGGCCGGGGCCGAGGCGGCGTGGCGGGCGTGCGGCACGGCCTGGGCGGTGGTGTCGAAGGCGATGTCGGTGGCCTCGGTGAGGGGGCTGTGGTGGGACACCAGCGGTTTCTCCTTGAGGAAGAAGGCGAGAACGAGGCCGAGTACGAGGACCGGCACGAGGTAGAGGAAGATCCGCGGCATCGCGTCCGCGTACGCCTGGATGTACACGTCGCGCAGGGCCGGCGGGAGCGTGTGGACGGTCCCCGGGGTGATCGACTCGGCCGGCGGCAGTGCCACGGAGCTCTGCGCGGTGACGCGGGCGAGCCGGTCGCCGAGGGCGTCGTCGAGGCGGGAGGCGAAGAGGGTGCCGAAGACGGCGGCGCCGACGCTGCCGCCGATCTGGCGGAAGTAGTTGTGGGCGCTGGTGGCGGTGCCGAGGTCGGCGGGGCGGACCGAGTTCTGCACGGCGAGCACGAGCACCGGCATGACGAGGCCGATGCCGGTGCCGAGGACGGCCTGCCAGAGGCTGTGCTGGAGGCGCGGGGTGTCGGTGTCCATGCGGGAGAGCAGCCACATGCCGAGGACGGAGACGGCGCCGCCGATCACCGGGTAGATCTTGTAGTGGCCGGTGCGGCTGATGAGCTGGCCGGAGACGACGGAGGCGATGACGATGCCGCCCATGAGCGGCAGCATCAGGAGGCCGGACTCGGTGGCGCTGGCACCCTCGACCATCTGCAGGAAGCTGGGGAGGTAGCTGGCGGCGCCGAAGAGCGCGATGCCGACGACGGCGCCGACGAGGGCGGTGACGGTGAAGACGGAGTCGCGGAACAGCCGCAGCGGGATGAGGGGTTCGGGCGCGAAGTGCTCGACGACCAGGAAGAGCAGGGTCGTTGCGGCGGCTCCGCAGGCCAGGGCGAGGATGACCCGGGAGTCCCAGGCGTACTCGGTGCCGCCCCAGCTGGTCAGCAGGACGAGGCAGGTGGAGGCGGCGGCGAGGAGCAGTGTGCCGAGGACGTCGAAGCGCGCGCGTGCGGTGGGCTTGGGGAGCTTGAGGACGGCGGCGACGACGGCGAGGGTGACGAGCCCGAAGGGTACGTTGAAGTAGAAGCACCAGCGCCAGGAGACGTGGTCGGTGAAGAAGCCGCCGAGCAGGGGTCCTGCGACGGAGGCGAGGCCGAAGGCGGCGCCGATGAGTCCCATGTAGCGGCCGCGTTCGCGGGCGGGGACGATGTCGGCGATGATCGCCTGGACGCCGATCATGAGGCCGCCGGCGCCGACGCCCTGGAGGGCGCGGAAGGCGATGAGCTGGTCCATCGTGCGGGACCAGCCGGCGAGGCCGGAGCCGATGACGAAGACGACGATCGCGAAGAGGAAGACGCCCTTGCGGCCGAGGAGGTCGCCGAGCTTTCCGTAGACCGGCAGGCCGATGGTGGAGGTCAGCAGGTAGGCGGTGATCGCCCAGGACATCCGGTCCAGGCCCTGGAGTTCGCCGACGATCTTCGGCAGGGCGGTGGCGACGATCATCTGCTCGAGCGCGGCGAGGAGCAGCGCGAGCATGAGGCCGCAGAAGACGAGCCGGACGCGGCGGGGTTCGAGACCGGCGGGTCCCGGGCCGGCCGGTGGGGCGGGGACCGCGGGAGGTCCGTCCGGGGCGAGCGGTCCCGGACCCTCCTCCGCCTCTTTCACGATCGTGATCGCACCCACGTGTCTGCTCCCCTCGTCACGGCGTCTGCGCCGCACCATTCTTCGCATTGCGCGCGAAGGGGGAGCAAGTCGGGCGGTACGGGAGGACGGTGGCGCGCCGGGGGCTGAACGTCCCTGCACCACGGCGCACTTGGGTCGCTCATCAGCGCGTTTACGAGAAGGCCCGCGCCCCCCGGTACGCGGTTGCGCGGGTACGGGGGGTGCGGGCGATCCACTCGAATCGGTGAACGCTCCGGGCGTTACTTCTCGACCTCGTCCGCCAGCTTGGCGAGGAGGGCGTCGTAGATGCGGCCGAGCCCCTTGGGCGCGAAGGTCTTCTCGAAGAAGCCGCCGATGCCGCCGGCGCCGTTCCAGACCGTGGTGACGACGGCGCGGGACTTGCCCTCACCGGCGGGGGTCACGGTCCAGGTGGTGACCATGGAGGAGTTGCGGTCCTTCTCGACGAGCTGCCCGTCGGTGGGCTCGGTGACCTCCAGGAGGCAGTCGCGGACGCGCTTGCTGGTGGCCTGGAGCTTCCAGTGGACGAGGGTGCCCTCGCCGTCGCCGCCCTCGCGCACCTCGTACTCGCTGAAGTGCTCGGGGAGCACCTTCGCGCGCGTACCGCTGTAGTCGGCCAGCGCGTCGAACACCGTCTCCGCGTCGGCGGCGATGATCCGTTCGGTGGTGGCTTCGACCTGCGCCATGGACTTCCTCCAGCTTGTGGTTCCTCAGGGGTGTGGGCCAAGCGAACCACGTGGGCTCCGGCGGGCGAAATCCGGGTTGCAACGATCAAGGGAACAGGTGTTCTATTCTGAGCGTACGGCCGAGGCAGAGCACCGAGGAGGCGTCCATGCGCTGGGACAATCTGGGCGACACCCCCGCCGCCCCCGCCGACATCGCCCTGTTCGGCACGGACGCGGTCACGACCCGCACCTTCGACACCCCCGAGTTCCGCGGAATCACCTTCCACGAGGTCCGGGCCCGCTCGATCCTGAACCGGGTGCCCGGGGCGTCGCGGATGCCGTTCGAATGGACGGTCAACCCGTACCGGGGCTGCACGCACGCGTGTGTCTACTGTTTCGCGAGGAAGACCCACAGCTATCTCGACCTCGACACCGGCCTCGGCTTCGACTCCCAGATCGTCGTCAAGATCAACGCCCCTGAGCTGCTCGCCCGGCAGCTGGCCTCCGCGCGCTGGCAGGGCGCGCACATCGCCATGGGCACCAATGTCGACTGCTACCAGCGCGCGGAGGGCCGCTACCGGCTGATGCCGGGCATCCTCACGGCGCTGCGGGACCGGGCCAACCCCTTCTCGATCCTCACGAAGGGCACCCTGATCCTGCGCGATCTGGAGCTCCTCACCGAGGCCGCCCGGGTCACCGAGGTCGGCATCTCCGTCTCCGTCGGCTTCACCGACCAGGAGCTCTGGCGGACGATCGAGCCCGGCACCCCCTCGCCGCAGCGGCGCCTCGACGTCGTCCGCACGCTCGGCGAGCACGGCATCGACTGCGGGGTCCTGATGGCGCCCGTGGTGCCCTTCCTCGGCGACCGGCCCGAGCAGCTGCGCGCGACGGTCCGCGCCATCGCCGAGGCCGGCGCGAGCTCCGTCACCCCGCTCGTGCTGCACCTGCGGCCGGGAGCCCGGGAGTGGTTCATGGCCTGGCTGCGCGAGCACCACCCGGACCTGGTGCGGCGGTACGAGCGGATGTACGCGGACGGGGCCTACGCGCCGACCTGGTACCAGCGCCGGATCACCCGTCAGGTGCACGAGCTGGCGGCCGAGTTCGGCATCGGGCCCGCCCGGCGGGGCGCGGCACGCCGGATCCCCGTACCCGAGGAGCCCTCCCTGGCCGGCGCGCCCGAGCAGCTCACGCTCCTCTGAGACGCCCCGAGCCCGGGCCGATCATCCGACCGGTCAGCTGACACGCCGTCGGATCGCACTCCGTTCGGGTCAACTCTCGGCGAAACAGGTCCCCTCGGTGCCGGTTCGGGACACAAACGCCCTATGACCCCACGCGCAGGAATGCTGATCGCCGCAGGAGCGCTGGTCGCCGGGACGGTCACCGTCCTGCCCGCCGCCCCCGCGGGCGCCGGTGAACCGACCCCCCGACCGCTCCCCTTGCTCGCCTGGACGGACTGCGCCACGCAGGCGTACCCCAGGCTCCAGTGCGCCACCCTCAAGGTGCCGCTCAACCACGACGACCCGGCCGGGCGGAAGATCGCCCTCGCCCTCACCCGGGTCCCGCACACGGCCAGGACCTTCCAGGGCCCGCTGCTCGTGAACCCGGGCGGGCCCGGCGGCAGCGGCCGCGGCATGGCCGGGTACGTGGCGGCCTCGCTGCCCGCCAAGCTGGCCGCCGAGTACGACGTGATCGGCTTCGACCCGCGCGGGGTCGGCAGGAGCGAGCCCGCGCTCGACTGCAAGCCCGGCCACTTCGCGCCGGTGCGCGCGGACTCGGTGCCGAAGGGCGCCGCGGCCGAGCGGGCGGCGATCGAGCGGGCCCAGTCCTTCGCCGACGCCTGCGGCGAGAAGTACGCGGACGTGCTGCCGTACATCGACACCGTGAGCACCGCCCGGGACCTGGACGCGATCCGCGCCGCGCTCGGCGCTCCGAAGATCAACTACCTCGGCTACTCGTACGGCAC
Organism: Streptomyces sp. NPDC002825; assembly: GCF_040295385.1. Classification (NCBI taxonomy): domain Bacteria; kingdom Bacillati; phylum Actinomycetota; class Actinomycetes; order Kitasatosporales; family Streptomycetaceae; genus Streptomyces; species Streptomyces sp. NPDC002825. Next base: position 42,351 of record NZ_JBEOVH010000029.1, on the reverse strand, counting down.
CTACCTGGGCTCCGTGTACGCGCGCCTGTACCCGGACCGGGTGCGGCGGATGGCTCTCGACTCCGTCGTGAACCCGCACGGCGTCTGGTACGAGGACAACATCGCCCAGGACTACGCCTTCGACACCCGTCACAAGGACTTCATGGCCTGGGTGGCCCGGCAGAACGCCGTGTACAAGCTGGGCACCGACCCGGCGGCGGTCGAGGCCGCCTGGTACCGGATGCGGGACGCGCTGCGCGAGACGCCGGCCGGCGGCAAGGTCGGACCGGGCGAGCTGGAGGACACCTTCCTGCCCGGCGGGTACTACAACGGCTACTGGCCGCGCCTCGCGACCGCCTTCGCGGCGTACGTCAACGACGCGGACCCGGAGCCGCTGAAGGAGGCGTACGAGCGGTACGGAGAGGCCGACGCGGCCGCCGACAACGGCTACTCGGTCTACACGAGCGTGCAGTGCCGGGACGCGGCCTGGCCCCGTGACTGGAGCGTGTGGCGCAAGGACAGCTGGGACGTGCACGCGAAGGCGCCGTTCTCGACCTGGAACAACGCCTGGTACAACGCGCCCTGCGCCTTCTGGCCCGTGGACTCCCTGACCCCGCCGGACGTCACCAACGACCAGGTGCCGCCGGTCCTGATCCTCCAGGCCACGGACGACGCGGCGACGCCGTACGAGGGCGGGGTGGCCCTGCACCGGCTGGTCCACGGCTCCAGCCTGGTCGTCGAGGAGGGCGGCGGGAACCACGGGGTGACCCTCGGCGGGAACGACTGCCTCGACGAGCACCTGTTCGCCTACCTCGCCACGGGCAAGGTCCCGCGCGGTGAGGGCGACGCCGAGGTGGACGCGGTCTGCGCCGCGCTCCCCGAGCCCGAGCCGGAGCCGGTCACCGCGGCCGCGCCGACGGCCCCGGAGAAGTCCGGCAAGCGGGCGGGCGCCGTCCGCGCGGAACCGGCGGGCATCGCCCTCCACGGCCTCCTGGGCCACGTCCGCTGACGCCCTCCCGAACCCCACGGTGCCCGCGTCCCGCAAGGGGTCGCGGGCACTGTCAGTGGCGTGCGCGAAGATGTGGGGCATGACGAGCCACCTCACCCACGTGCCCGCGCCCGACGGCCTCGCGCCCAGCCCCCAGTACAGCCACGTCGTGTGGGGCACGGGACGGTTCGTCGCGATATCCGGGCAGTGCGCCCTCGACGCCTCCGGGGCCGTGGTCGGGGAGGGCGACGCGGCGGCCCAGGCCCACCAGGTCTTCGCCAACCTGGAGCGCTGCCTCGCGGCGGCCGGCGCGGGCTTCGGGGACGTCGTGAAGCTGACGTACTTCGTCACGGACGTGGCCCACCTCCCCGCCGTGCGGGACGCCCGGGACGCCCACTTCGCGGGCGCGCCCCTGCCGGCGAGCTCGGCGGTCCAGGTCTCCGCGCTCGTCCGGCCCGAACTGCTCGTGGAGATCGAGGCCTTCGCCCTGGTCCCGGAGCAGGCCGGAGCGGCACCCGCCGAGGCCGGGGCGGAGCTCCGTTTGCTACGTTGACGCGCATGTTCCTCTTCCGTGCGTAGGAGTCGGCGATCCGACGACCGTGCCCAGCCGGGCGCGGTGTCCCGCCGTCCCCGCACGCCCCGGCGCCGCAGGCCCTCGCCCGGCGCCCTCTCCGAGGAACTCCGTCATGTCCGTGACCTCCCCTGCCCACGCCCCCGTGCCCGGTTACGCGGCGGTGCTGCGCACCCCGTACGTCCGCCGCACCTTCGGCTCGGCCCTCATCGGGCGGCTGTCCTACGGCACCGCCCCGCTCTCCCTGATCCTCTCCGTCAAGGCCGGTACCGGCTCGTACGCCGCCGCCGGCACGGCCATGGCCGCGTTCGGGCTGACCGGTGTCCTGCTGTCGCCCGTGCGGGCGGGACTCGTCGACCGCTTCGGGCCGCGCCGCGCCCTGATCCCGCTGGCCGCCGCGTACGCGCTGCTGCTCCTCGCGCTCGCCGCGGCGACGGCCCGGCCCGCGACCCCGGCGCTCGCTCTGGTGCTCCTGGCCTCCTGCGCGGGGGCTCTGACTCCGCCGCTCGGTCCGGTGACGCGGGCGCTGTTCAGCGCGCTGCTCCCCGACCGGGACCTGCTGCGGCGCGCGTACAGCCTGGACACGGTGGCGGAGGAACTCCTCTTCGTCACGGGCCCGTTGCTGGTGGGACTCCTTGTGCGGTACGCGTCGGCGCCGGCCGGGCTCGCGGTGAGCGCCGGGCTCGTCCTGACCGGCACGCTCGCGCTCGTCACCTCGCCGGCGGTACGGAGCGGGGCCGGGGAGCGGGAGGCCGGAGCGCCGGAGAAGGCGGCGGCACGACCGGGCGCCCCCGGTGCGGGGCTGCTCGGGGCGGCGGTCGTGGCGGCCGCGGTCGGCATGTGCCTGGGCGCCGTCGAACTGCTGGTGATCGCGTTCGCCGACGCGCACCACCGGCCGGGGGCGGTGCCGTGGGCCATGGCCGCCCTCTCGGCGGGCAGCGCGGTCGGCGGTCTCGTGTACGGCGCGGTGCGCTGGCCGGGATCCACCGGCACGCGCCTGTCGGCGCTCGCCCTCTGTCTCGGTGCGGTCCTCGGGGTGGCGGGGCTCTCCCCGCATCCGTACGCGCTGACCGGGTGGGTGACGCTCGGCGGTCTGTTCCTGGCACCGGCGATCACGAGCGCCTATCTCCTCGCCGACGAGTCCGTGGACCCGGGCCAGCGCACCCGGGCGGGAGCCTGGGTCAACACCGCCTTCAACGCGGGCACGACGGCGGCGACGGCCGGCGCGGGTCTCCTGGTGGGCCGGCTGCCGCTGTCCGTGTGCTTCGCCGTGGCGGCGCTCCCGGCCGTCCTCGCGGCGGCCGGCACGCTGATCCCGTCGGGAGTCCGTCGACGGCGTCCGGACTCGGCGATCCCGGACGGAGCCCGTCCGCGCCCGGAGCCGACGATCCCGGACGGAGCCAGTCGGCGGCGCCCGGACTCGGCGATCCCGGACGGAGCCCGTCCGCGTCCGGAGTCAGCGGCCGGGGTCCAGCCGGGTCAGTGACCGGCGGGCCTCGGCGCCGAGGCGGGGGTGCGGAAGAGCCGCCTCCAAGGCCGGACGCGCCCTGGCGTCGCCCAGCGCGCCGAGGCCCTCGACGCAGGCGAGGCCGACGCGCCAGTGGGGGTCGTCGGTCCGAAGTCGCCGTCCGAGGACGGTGATCAGGGCCGGGACCGACTCGGGGGCGCGGAGCTCGGCGAGCAGCCGGACCGGCAGGAGCGCGTAGGCGACCCGGAGTTCGTTGGTGGCGAGGGCGGCCGCCGCGCGCGCGGTGCGCGGGTCGCCCAGCCGGACCAGGGCGTGGGCGGCGGTGACGCAGCGCTCCGGGTCGCGGTGGTTGAGAAGGAGGACGAGGGCCTCGAAGGCACGCGGGTCGCCGCCGACGCCGAGGACGTAGGCGGCGATCTCCCGCGCCCAGAGCGGCTGCCCGGAAGCGGTGAGGACGCGGTGCAGTTCCTCGCGATCGCGCGTCGCGGCGAGTTCCGTGAATGCCTCCGGGACTTCTCCGGTGTCATTCTCGATCTCGTCCCGCAATCGATCGATCATCGAGCAGAATTCCGGGTCCTCGGAGATTTCCATGAATCCGACCCTATCCGCGATCCAGATCACACTTTCCCAACTTCCCGGGACTGGCGCGCTCGTTACCGGCCGGTTAGTCTCAGGTGAGCGGGCACCCCCCGCACTTCGCACGACGGCCTGGTGACGCAGCCGTTGTGTTCGCTTGTCGGTTCGGCAGTTTCGACGTGGCTCCGGGACAGAGTCCGTCGCTCCTTTTCCAGGGCACGGCCCTCTTTTTCCGGGCATCGCCCTCGCTCTTTCCCGCGCCCCTTTCGCGTGCGCGCACTGCCCTCAGTCGTCACTCTTCCTCTGGAGTCCCCTGATGGACACCCCTCTCTCCACCATCGCCGTCGTCGGTCTCGGCACCATGGGCTCGGGCATCGCCGACGTCCTCGCCCGGTCCGGCCGCGAGGTCATCGGCATCGACATCAGCGACACCGCCGCCGCCCAGGCCGTCGCCGCCCTGGAGGCGTCCACCGCCCGTGCGGTGGCCCGCGAGCGGATCACCGAGGAGGAGCGGCAGGACGTCCTCGCCCGCTTCCGTACCTTCTCCGACCTCCAGGCGGCCGCCGAGGCCGACCTCGTGATCGAGGTCGTGCCCGAGTCGTACGAGGCGAAGCAGGAGGTCTTCCGGGCCCTGGACGGGATCGTCCGGCCCGACGCGATCCTGGCCACCGGCACCAACGCGCTCTCCGTGACCCGGCTCGCCGCCGACTCGGCGCACCCCGAGCGGGTCCTGGGCCTGCACTTCTTCGCCCCGGTCCAGGCCATGAAGCTGGTCGAGGTCGTCTCCTCCGTGCTGACCGACCCGCGCGCCGTGGACGCCGTGACCCGCCTCGCGCAGGACCTCGGCAAGGAGCCGGTGGCGGTCGGCGACCGGGCCGGTTTCATCGCGGACGGGCTGCTCTTCGGCTACCTCAACCAGGCCGCCGCCATGTACGAGGCCAAGTACGCCTCCCGCGAGGACATCGACGCGGCCATGAAGCTGGGCTGCGGCCTGCCGATGGGCCCGCTGGCGCTGCTCGACCTGATCGGCGTCGACACCGCCCGTACGGTCCTGGAGGCCATGTACGCGGCCTCGCACGACCGGCTGCACGCCCCCGCCCCGATCCTCAAGCAGCTCAGCGAGGCCGGTCTGACCGGCCGCAAGGCGGGCCGCGGCTTCTACACGTACGCGGCGCCGGGCTCCGGGGAGGTCGTGCGCGACGCGCTGACCCCGCTCACCTCCGCCGGGACGGGCACCGGCCGCGAGGTCCGCTCGGTGGGCGTCGCCGGCTCGGGCACGATGGCCTCCGGCATCGCCGAGGTCTTCGCCAAGGCCGGGTACGCGGTCGTGCTGGCCGCCCGCTCCCAGGAGAAGGCGGACACCGCCAAGGCGCGGATCGCCAAGTCCCTGGCCCGCTCGGTCGACAAGGGCCGGATGACGGGCGAGGCCCGTGACGAGACGCTGGCCCTGATCACCCCGGCCGGTTCGCTCGACGCCTTCGCCGAGGTCGACCTGGCCGTCGAGGCGGTCGCCGAGGACCTGGAGATCAAGCAGGAGCTGTTCGCGCGGCTCGACAAGATCTGCAAGCCGGGCGCGGTGCTCGCCACCACGACCTCCTCGCTGCCCGTCATCGCCTGCGCCCGGGCCACCACGCGCCCGCAGGACGTCATCGGGATGCACTTCTTCAACCCGGCGCCGGCCATGAAGCTCGTCGAGATCGTCCGTACGGTCCTGACCGGCGACGACGTCCACGCCACGGTCCGCGAGGTCACGGCGAAGATCAGGAAGCACCCGGTGGACTGCGGCGACCGCGCCGGGTTCATCGTGAACGCGCTGCTCTTCCCGTACCTGAACAACGCGATCAAGATGGTCCAGGAGCACTACGCGTCCCTGGACGACATCGACGCGGCGATGAAGCTGGGCGGCGGCTACCCGATGGGCCCGTTCGAGCTGCTCGACGTGGTCGGCCTGGACGTCTCGCTGGCGATCGAGCAGGTGCTGCACCGCGAGTTCCGCGACCCGGGCCTGGCCCCCGCGCCGCTCCTCGAGCACCTGGTGGCGGCGGGCTGCCTCGGCCGCAAGACGGGTCGCGGCTTCCGCGAATATGCCCGACGCTGAGCCCCGTACCGCCGGCTGGGGCGGTCTGCTGAGTCCCCCGGGCACCGCCGGTGCCCCGGGGGTCTCCCCGCCCCCACCTGGGCACACTCCCACTCCGATGCAGTACGTTCGGACCATGCCCAAGGCCGCGAAGACACCCCGTGCCACGTCCCCGTCCGACGCTCCGGAGAGCACGGCGGGCACGCGTGCCGCCGCACAACGGCTCAAGATGCGCCGGGAGCTCGCCGCCGCGGCGATGGAGCTCTTCGCGACCAAGGGGTACGAGGCGACGACCGTCGACGAGATCGCGGCCACGGCCGGGGTCGCGCGGCGGACGTTCTTCCGGCACTTCCGGTCCAAGGAAGAGGCGATCTTCCCCGACCACGACGACACCCTCGTGCGGGCGGAGGCGGTGCTGAACGCGGCCCCGCCGCACGAGCACCCGCTCGACACGGTGTGCCGGGGCATCAAGGAAGTCATGAAGATGTACGCGGGGTCCCCCGCGGTCTCCGTGGAGCGCTACCGGCTCACCCGTGAGGTGCCGACCCTGCGGGAGCGGGAGATCGCCTCGGTGGCCCGCTACGAGCGGCTCTTCACCCGCTATCTGCTCGGGCACTTCGACGAGCGGGACCATCACGACGGCAACGACGACCCGCTGCTCGCCGAGGTGGCCGCGTCGGCCGTCGTCACCGCCCACAACCACGTACTGCGCCGCTGGCTGCGGGCGGGCGGCGAGGGAGACGTGGAGGCCCAGCTCGACCACGCCTTCGCGATCGTCCGGGAGACCTTCGGCACCGGCATAGGCGCCCGCCCGGCGCCCGCCGGGAGCACCGCGGCCGCCGAGCCGGCGCCGGAGCAGCCGGTCGCCGCGACCGCGTCCACGACGGGCGACGTCGTGGTCGCCGTGGCGCGTACGGACGCTCCGCTCGACGAGGTCATGCGGACCATCCAGCAGGCGCTCACGAAGTCCTGAGCACCGCTCCACGAGGAGGGCCGTCCCCGGTTTCCGGGGGCGGCCCTCCTTGCGTTCCCGCAGCTCACGGGCCATTTCGATCGATCATCGCTCATCCGTGACGGGCAGATTGCATCTGAGTGAAATTGTTGGCACGCAGTGCCTTGTCAGGTGACACGGCGTGCCATACGTTGATGTTGTCCGGGCGGCCGGCGCGCAGAGAACACACCTCGCGCGCCGGCTGTCCCCACCAACCGACGGTTGGTGCGCCCGGACGCCTGCGTCACAGGCACCCTCGCGCTCCACCACACAGCGCCGCCACCGCACCACCCAGCCGAACCGACGGCACACCTCCACAGCAGCAGCACTTCCCGTCGTAACCCCCTGGCGTCCCTCCCTCAGGACGCTCACCGCCGGAGGCAACCCGTGAAGGAAATCCTGGACGCGATCCAGTCGCCGGACTCCACGTCCGCCGACTTCGCGAACATCAAGCTCCCCGAGTCGTACCGGGCCGTCACCGTCCACAAGGACGAGGCCGAGATGTTCGCCGGCGTCGCCAGCCGCGACAAGGACCCGCGCAAGTCGCTCCACCTCGACGACGTCAAGCTCCCCGAGCTCGGCCCGGGCGAGGCCCTCGTGGCCGTCATGGCGAGCTCCGTGAACTACAACTCGGTCTGGACCTCGATCTTCGAGCCGGTCTCGACCTTCGGCTTCCTGGAGCGCTACGGCCGGCTCTCCGAGCTCACCAAGCGCCACGACCTGCCGTACCACGTCATCGGCTCCGACCTCGCGGGCGTCGTGCTGCGCACCGGCCCGGGCGTCAACTCCTGGAAGCCCGGCGACGAGGTCGTCGCGCACTGCCTCTCGGTCGAGCTGGAGTCCTCCGACGGCCACAACGACACGATGCTCGACCCCGAGCAGCGCATCTGGGGCTTCGAGACCAACTTCGGCGGCCTCGCCGAGATCGCCCTCGTCAAGTCCAACCAGCTGATGCCGAAGCCCGGCCACCTCAGCTGGGAGGAGGCGGCGGCCCCCGGCCTCGTCAACTCCACCGCCTACCGCCAGCTGGTCTCCCGCAACGGCGCCGGCATGAAGCAGGGCGACAACGTCCTCATCTGGGGCGCGAGCGGCGGACTCGGCTCGTACGCCACGCAGTTCGCCCTCGCCGGCGGTGCCAACCCGATCTGTGTCGTGTCCTCCCCCGAGAAGGCCGACATCTGCCGGTCCATGGGCGCGGAGGCGGTCATCGACCGCAACGCCGAGGGCTACAAGTTCTGGAAGGACGAGAACACCCAGGACCCGCGCGAGTGGAAGCGCTTCGGCTCCAAGATCCGCGAGCTGACCGGCGGCGAGGACATCGACATCGTCTTCGAGCACCCGGGCCGCGAGACCTTCGGCGCCTCGGTCTACGTCACCCGCAAGGGCGGCACCATCACCACCTGCGCCTCGACCTCGGGCTACATGCACCAGTACGACAACCGCTACCTGTGGATGTCGCTGAAGCGCATCATCGGCTCGCACTTCGCGAACTACCGCGAGGCCTGGGAGGCCAACCGCCTGATCGCCAAGGGCAAGATCCACCCCACCCTGTCGAAGGTCTACTCCCTGGAGGAGACCGGCCAGGCGGCCTACGACGTCCACCGCAACCTCCACCAGGGCAAGGTCGGCGTCCTCGCCCTCGCCCCGCAGGAGGGCCTGGGCGTCAGCAACCCGGAGCTCCGGGCCCAGCACATCGACGCCATCAACCGCTTCCGGAACATCTGAGGTCCCGAAGATGACTGAGCGCCAGAAGGACCGGCCGTGGCTCATGCGGACGTACGCCGGTCACTCGACCGCCGAGGCGTCCAACGAGCTGTACCGGCGCAACCTCGCCAAGGGTCAGACCGGCCTCTCGGTCGCGTTCGACCTGCCGACGCAGACCGGGTACGACCCCGACCACATCCTCGCCCGCGGCGAGGTCGGCCGGGTCGGCGTCCCCGTCTCGCACCTCGGTGACATGCGCCGGCTGTTCCAGGACATCCCCCTGGAGCAGATGAACACCTCGATGACCATCAACGCCACCGCCATGTGGCTGCTGGCGCTCTATCAGGTGGCCGCCGAGGAGCAGGGTGCGGACATCACCCAGCTCCAGGGCACCACCCAGAACGACATCGTGAAGGAGTACCTGTCGCGCGGGACGCACGTCTTCCCGCCCGGCCCCTCGCTCCGCCTCACGACGGACATGATCGCGTACACGGTCAACCACATCCCGAAGTGGAACCCGATCAACATCTGCAGCTACCACCTGCAGGAGGCCGGGGCCACGCCGGTCCAGGAGATCTCGTACGCGATGGCCACCGCGATCGCCGTCCTCGACTCGGTCCGCGACTCGGGGCAGGTCCCCGAGGAGCGGTTCGGCGAGGTCGTCGCCCGCATCTCCTTCTTCGTGAACGCGGGCGTCCGCTTCATCGAGGAGATGTGCAAGATGCGCGCCTTCGGCCGCATCTGGGACAAGATCACGCTGGAGCGGTACGGCATCGAGAACGCCAAGCAGCGCCGGTTCCGCTACGGCGTCCAGGTCAACTCGCTCGGCCTGACCGAGGCCCAGCCGGAGAACAACGTCCAGCGGATCGTCCTGGAGATGCTGGCCGTCACCCTCTCCAAGGACGCCCGCGCGCGTGCCGTCCAGCTCCCCGCCTGGAACGAGGCCCTGGGCCTCCCCCGGCCCTGGGACCAGCAGTGGTCGCTCCGCATCCAGCAGGTCCTCGCCCACGAGTCCGACCTCCTGGAGTACGACGACATCTTCGCCGGCTCGCACGTCATCGAGGCCAAGGTGGACGCCCTGGTCGAGGAGTGCCTGGCCGAGATCGACCGGATCCAGGAGATGGGCGGCGCGATGGCGGCCGTCGAGTCCGGCTACCTCAAGTCGCAGCTGGTCTCCTCGCACGCCGAGCGGCGCGCCCGGATCGAGGCCGGCGAGGACAAGATCGTCGGCGTCAACATCTTCCAGTCGACCGAGGAGAACCCCCTCACCGCCGACCTGGACACCGCGATCATGACGGTCGACCCGGCCGTCGAGGCCCGGGTCGTCGGCTCGATGAAGACCTGGCGCGACAACCGCTACCAGCCGCCGTTCAACCACCCGCGGCCCTGCAAGGCCCTGGAGCGCCTCAAGGAGGCCGCCAAGGGCACGGAGAACCTCATGGAGGCCACCCTGGAGTGCGCCCGCGCCGGGGTCACCACCGGCGAGTGGGCCGGGGCCCTGCGCGAGGTCTTCGGCGAGTTCCGCGCCCCGACCGGCGTCTCCTCCGCCCCGGTGGCCGTGACGGCCGAGGCGGGCACCCCGCTCGCCCTGGTCCGCGACAAGGTGGCCAGGACCGCCGAGGACCTGAACGTCGGCCGGCTGCGGCTGCTCGTCGGCAAGCCGGGCCTGGACGGGCACTCCAACGGGGCCGAGCAGATCGCCGTACGCGCGCGTGACGCCGGTTTCGAGGTGGTCTACCAGGGCATCCGGCTGACGCCCGAGCAGATCGTCGACGCCGCCCTGGCGGAGGACGTGCACTGTGTGGGCCTGTCGATCCTCTCCGGCTCGCACTCCGCGCTCGTCCCCGACGTCCTCGACCGCCTCCGCGAGGCGGGCGCGACGGACATCCCGGTCATCGTCGGCGGGATCATCCCGAACGCCGACGCCGCAGAACTGAAGCGCGCGGGTGTCGCCGCCGTCTTCACACCGAAGGACTTCGGTATCACGGAGATCATCGGCCGTATCGTCGACGAGATCCGGCAAGCGAACAAGCTCAGCCCCCTGGAAAGTACGGAGGTCCTCGCATGACCAGCCCTGTGAACCGGCTCCGCCCCCGCCGCTCCTGCCTGGCGGTCCCCGGCTCCAACCCGCGCTTCCTCGAGAAGGCCCAGGGGCTCGCCGCCGACCAGGTCTTCCTCGACCTGGAGGACGCGTGCGCCCCGCTGGCCAAGCCCGAGGCCCGGCACACCATCGTGAAGTTCCTGAACGAGGGCGACTGGACCGGCAAGACCCGCGTGGTCCGCGTCAACGACTGGACGACCCACTGGACCTACCGTGACGTCGTCACGGTCGTCGAGGGCGCCGGCCAGAACCTCGACTGCATCATGCTGCCGAAGGTCCAGGACGCCCAGCAGATCGTCGCCCTCGACCTGCTGCTCACCCAGATCGAGAAGACCATGGGCTTCGAGGTCGGCAAGATCGGCATCGAGGCGCAGATCGAGAACGCCCAGGGCCTGACCAACGTCAACGCGATCGCGCAGGCCTCCCAGCGCGTCGAGACGATCATCTTCGGCCCGGCCGACTTCATGGCCTCCATCAACATGAAGTCCCTCGTCGTCGGCGAGCAGCCGCCCGGCTACCCGGCGGACGCGTACCACCACATCCTGATGAGCATCCTGATGGCGGCCCGCGCCAACAACCTCCAGGCGATCGACGGCCCCTACCTGCAGATCCGCAACCAGGAGGGCTACAAGGCGGTCGCGCAGCGCGCCGCGGCCCTGGGCTTCGACGGCAAGTGGGTGCTGCACCCGGACCAGGTCGCCGCCGCGAACGAGATCTTCTCGCCCTCGCAGGAGGACTACGACCACGCCGAGCTGATCCTCGACGCGTACGACTACTACACCTCCGAGGCCGGCGGGAAGAAGGGCTCCGCGATGCTCGGCGACGAGATGATCGACGAGGCCTCCCGCAAGATGGCCCTGGTCATCTCCGGCAAGGGCCGCGCCGCCGGCATGCAGCGCACCAGCAAGTTCGAGATCCCGGAGGCCTGAGTTCCATGCAGTTCGGCCGTACCTACGAAGAGTTCGAAGTCGGCGCCGTCTACAAGCACTGGCCCGGAAAGACGGTCACCGAGTACGACGACCACCTCTTCTGTCTGCTCACCATGAACCACCATCCGCTGCACATGGATGTGAATTACGCCGAGAACACGACGGACTTCGGCAAGAACGTCGTCGTCGGCAACTACATCTACTCGCTGCTGCTCGGCATGTCCGTGCCGGACGTCTCCGGCAAGGCCATCGCCAACCTGGAGATCGAGTCGCTGCGGCACGTGGCGCCGACCTTCCACGGCGACACGATCTACGGCGAGACCACCGTGCTCGACAAGACCCCGTCGAAGTCGAAGAACGACCGCGGCATCGTCTACGTCGAGACCAAGGGCTACAAGCAGGACGGCACCCTCGTGTGCGTCTTCCGCCGCAAGGTGATGGTCCCCACCGAGACGTACATCAAGGAGCGCGGCGGCGAGCAGCCCGGCCGCCCCGAGCTGAAGGAACAGGGGAAGTAGTCATGGCGCGACTCGCCCAGACCCACGGTCTGACCGATGTGCAGCAGGAGATCCTCGCCACGGTCCGGGACTTCGTCGACAAGGAGATCATCCCGGTCGCGACGGAGCTCGAGCACCGCGACGAGTACCCGCAGCAGATCGTCGACGGGCTCAAGGAGCTCGGCGTCTTCGGCCTGATGATCCCCGAGGAGTACGGGGGCCTGGGCGAGTCGCTGCTCACCTACGCGCTGTGCGTGGAGGAGATCGCCCGTGGCTGGATGTCGGTCTCCGGCATCATCAACACGCACTTCATCGTGGCGTACATGCTGAAGCAGCACGGCACCCAGGAGCAGAAGGAGTACTTCCTTCCGCGGATGGCGGCCGGCGAGACGCGCGGCGCCTTCTCCATGTCGGAGCCGGGCCTGGGCTCGGACGTGTCGGCGATCACGTCGAAGGCGGTCAAGGACGGCGACGAGTACGTCCTCAACGGCCAGAAGATGTGGCTGACGAACGGCGGGACGTCAACGCTGGTGGCCGTTCTCGTCCGAAGTGACGAAGGACACCCGGAGGGCACGGCCCCCCACAAGTCGATGACGACCTTCCTCGTCGAGAAGGAGCCCGGCTTCGGAGAGGTCCGCCCGGGCCTCACCATCCCCGGGAAGATCGACAAGATGGGTTACAAGGGCGTCGACACGACCGAACTCATCATGGACGGACTGCGCATTCCGGCCAATCGCGTGCTCGGCGGGGTCACCGGCCGAGGGTTTTACCAAATGATGGACGGCGTCGAGGTCGGCCGCGTGAACGTGGCGGCCCGTGGTTGCGGCGTCGCGCAGCGTGCTTTCGAACTGGGTGTCTCTTATGCCCAGCAACGTCACACTTTCGGCAAGGCGATCGCCCAGCACCAGGCGATTCAGTTCAAGCTGGCCGAGATGGCTACCAAGGTCGAGGCCGCCCATGCCATGATGGTGAATGCAGCACGCAAAAAGGACTCCGGGGAACGAAACGACCTCGAAGCAGGGATGGCGAAGTACCTCGCCTCCGAATACTGCAAGGAGGTCGTCGAGGACGCCTTCCGCATCCACGGCGGTTACGGCTTCTCCAAGGAGTACGAGATCGAGCGTCTCTACCGCGAGGCGCCGATGCTGCTCATCGGTGAAGGTACCGCCGAGATCCAGAAAATGATCATTGGTCGTCGGCTCCTGGAGGAGTACCGGTTCCAGGGCTGATTGTCCTTTTTGAGTCGGTTCGGCCGCGAAGAAGATCACACCCTGTGTTCGTCTTCCGGCCGTCGACTCGGTTCCTGGCTTGCCCAGTTGCGCCCCGCAACCGATAGCATCGCCGGAAAGCCGCCGTCCCCCGTTGCCAGTGCGGCATCATCCGCTACGAAGGTCATCCATGCCCGACAGTCGAACCTCTGCACATCGCGACAGCCTCAAGGGCGCACGCATCGCACGCGGAGCATCGCCGTGGCTTCTGCCGACCGTCGCCACCGCGGCACTCAGCCTCGCGCGCTCCCGCAAGTCGAGGCGCGCCGCGGCCATCGCCGTGCCGACCACCGCTCTCGCGGCCGGCATGCTCTGGTTCTTCCGCGACCCCGAGCGTGAGATCGCTCAGGGCCGGGTCATCTCCCCCGCCGACGGTGTGGTGCAGAGCATCATGCCGTGGAAGGACGGACGCACCCGGGTCGCCATCTTCATGAGCCCGCTGAACGTCCACGTCAACCGCGCCCCGCTCGCCGGCACGGTGACGTCCGTGGAGCACGTGCCCGGTGGGTTCGTCCCGGCGTTCAACAAGGAGAGCGAGAACAACGAGCGCGTTGTCTGGCACTTCGACACCGAGCTCGGCGACATCGAGATGGTCCAGATCGCGGGCGCCGTCGCCCGGCGGATCGTGCCGTACATCCCGCAGGGGACGAAGGTCGAGCAGGGTGACCGCATCGGTCTGATCCGCTTCGGCTCGCGCGTCGACATCTACCTCCCCGAGGGTGTCGAGGTCGCGGTCGAGGTCGGCCAGCCCACCACAGCGGGGGTGACTCGCATTGACCGTGATTGATCCCGACACACGGGCCGCCGACTGGGTCGCCGACGCCGAGGCGGAGGCGGCCGAAGAGGCCGAGGAGATGCCGCTGTCGCTGAGGCTGTCCATAGCGGACGCCCTCACGCTCGGTAACGCCACGTGCGGCTTCATGGCGGTGTACTTCACCACCACCGGCATCCTCATCCCGCACCTCACCGGCAGCAGCGAGACCGGCATGGCGCGCAACAGCGCCGCCACCGCCGTGATCCTGATGCTCGCCGCGGCGATCTTCGACCTCTTCGACGGCATCGTGGCGCGCAAGCTCCGCAGCTCGCCGATGGGCGCCGAGCTCGACAACCTGTCGGACCTGATCAGCTTCGGTCTGGCCCCGGCCTACTTCGTGCTCGTGTACGGCATGGTCGCGGACGACGCGCAGCAGAAGGTCTCGGCGGTCGCCGCGATCGTGGTGCTGCTGGCAGTGGTCCTGCGACTGGCCCGGTTCTCCTGCGTGACGATGAAGGACGGCATGTTCCAGGGCATGCCGAGCCCCTTCGGCGCGCTGACGGTCGTCTCGATCGTGCTGCTGGAGCTGCCCTTCATCCCGACGCTGCTCGCGATCATCGGAGTGGCGTGGCTGATGGTCAGCCGGGTCGAGTACCCGAAGCCGCGGGGTGTCCTCGCGGTGGCGATGCTCAGCTGGATCGTCGGTGCGATGGCGATGCTGGCGGCGTGGGCGTTCGACGCTCCGGGCGGGGCGTTCCTGCTCCAGACCGGCTGCGCGCTCCAGGTCGTGATGGGCGCCGTGATCCCCCTCTTCGCGACGGCCCGCCGGGTGAACACCTTCCGCGGCAACCGGCGTGAGAGCCGGGAGGCGCGGGCGGCTCAGCTGCCGTAGCGGACAGCGACAGCGTACGAAGGGCCCCGGGAGGCGAACCGCCTCCCGGGGCCCTTTCGCGTGCCCTAGAGCCGCTTGTAGTAGAGCGTGGTGGCGCGCAGCGTGCCGGCGGGGTCGGCGGCGAAGTCCGGGATCGTCCCGGCGGCGGTCCAGCCCGCGCCCCGGTAGAGACGCTCGGCCGGACTGTCGGTCTGGGTGTCCAGGACGAGCAGCCGGAGGCCGGTGGCGGCGGCGTGGGCCTCGGCCGTGGCGAGCAGCCGGCGCCCGAGGCCCCGGCCGCGGGCGGAGCGGTGGACGAGGAGCCGGGCGATCTCGCCGCGGTGCCGGCCGTTGGCGGTGCCGGTACGGACGAGGGTGACGACGCCGCTGAGGCGCCCGTCGGGCGCTCGGGCGGCCCAGACGTCCCGCGCGCCCTCCGCGGCCTCCTCGGCGACGCGGGACCACCACGCGGCCGCCTCGGCGGGCTCCAGGGACGCCAGGAAGCCGACGGAGGCCCCGCCGTCCACGGCGTCCACGAGGAGCTCGGCGAGTCCGGCGGGGGCGTGGGCGCGTACGGCCTCG
The DNA here is from genome assembly GCF_040295385.1 of Streptomyces sp. NPDC002825. NCBI lineage: Bacteria > Bacillati > Actinomycetota > Actinomycetes > Kitasatosporales > Streptomycetaceae > Streptomyces > Streptomyces sp. NPDC002825. Next base: position 26,995 of record NZ_JBEOVH010000029.1, on the reverse strand, counting down.
GGCGACAGCCGCTCGATGACGTCGAGCCGCCGCTCCAGGCAGAGGAGGTCCGGGCGCTCGTCCCAGGAGTCGACGGTCTCGAAGCCGAGGCTCCGGTAGAGGGCGAGCGGCTCCTCCCGCCAGTTCCAGACGGTGAGGCGCACGGCGGGCACGCCGGCGTCCGCGGCCCGCCGCAGGGCCTCGGCCATGAGGGCCTTCGCGACGCCCTTCCTCCGGGCCTCGGGCGCGACCCAGAGCCGCTTGATCTCGGGCGCGCGGCCCTCGCGGGGAGCCTTGAGGACGACACAGCCGACGGGCTCGTCCGCACCGGGCGAGGTGGCGAGCAGAACGGTGTCGGCGGCGAACACGGCGGCGGGGTCCTGGGCCTCGGCACGGTATACGGCCGGGAGCTCGCCGACCGTCGCCACGGACCTGTCCTGCTCGGCCTGGTTGGCCAGGTGGTAGGTGGCGAGGAGGTCGGGGAGGCGGGGGTGGGAGCGGTTCTCCTCGATACGGATGGTCATGGACGGAGCTTCACACTGCCGTGTTTCCAGGAGATGACACGGTGCCGGCCGCTGTGGCTGCGCGCCCGGTCGGGCGGCGCCCCGCCGCCTGTGTGGCTCCGCGCCTGGGCGGGCGGTGCCCCGCCGCCGTGTGGGCCCGCGCCCGGCTGGGCGGTGCCCCGGCCCACCCCCGTGTGGGCAATCGTCCCGCAGGGCGGGACGGGTGGGCACACGGGACGGCGCCCTTAGCGGCGCCTCCGCGTTCCGCGCCTGGACCCGCACCCCGAGGGGCGGCACACAACGTGGTGCGGGTCAGGGCGCGGGAGCCTCTGACGCCGGCAGGGGCGCCGTCCGTTGTGCCCACCCTCCCCCAAGCTCTCGGCTTCGCTCGAGCAGGGGGGACCCCCATCGCCCCTTGCGGAACGCCTGCCCACAACGGGGTGGGCGTCAGGGCGCTCGGCCGAGTGCCAGGGCGAAGATGTGCTGCCATCTCACGGGCGGTACCGGCGCCGGAACCCCCGGCCGGTCGCGGGGGACGCGGACGCGGAGGGCGCCCGGGCGGAGGGTGCAGATGACGGGGGTGCGCATGCGGAGGGCCTCGCCGTCCACTGCCACCGGGATCTCGGCCTCATCGGTGGTCACTTCGACGCGGTGGGCGGTACGGACCGTCAGGGCCGTGGACTGGGAGCCCCGTACGGCAAGGTCGGCGGCCTGGGCCGCGTCCTCCACGCGGATGCCGAGGACCCCCAGCTCGCCGTCGTCGAGGGTGGGCCGGCGGCCGGCGCCGGACAGGTCGTCGGGCGAGATGTACGGGTTGTTGCTGACCAGAACGGCCTGCTGGGCGGAGAGGGGCGTGTCGTCGATCCGGGCGTGGAGGCGCCGTACGGCATCGCCCAGGAGCAGGTCCGGCATGAGGGTGAGGGCCGTGCCCGCCTTGTCGTCGCGGTACTCCGGGTGTTGGACGACGTCGGCGTAGACACCGAAGGACACGGTGTTGACGAAGGCCCGGCCGTCGACGTCGCCCAGGTCGATCCGGACCTCCTCGCCGTCGGTCAGCGCGTCGAGGCAGCGGGACGGGTCGGAGCGGTCGAGGCCGAGGTCCATGGCGAAGTGGTTGCGGGTGCCGGCCGAGATCACGAGGAAGGGCAGGTCGTGGTCGGCGGCGACCGCCGCGACCAGGGCCTGCGTGCCGTCGCCGCCCGCGACGCCGAGGAGGTCCGCGCCCTCGGCCACCGCCCCGCGGGCCAGTTCGGCGACGTCCGCCGGGGCGGACGGGTCGAGCAGGATCACCCGCGCCCCGAGTTCCTCCGCCCGCTCGACCAGGTGGAAGCGGCCGACCTTCCCGCCCCCGGACTTCGGGTTCATGATCAGGACCGGGTTCTTCGGCGGCTCCGCCGCGACCGCCGGCATCGACCGCTTGGGGCGGGATCTGCGCAGCGCCTCCCGCGCGAAGGCCAGCGCCGCGGCCCAGCACAGGCCCAGGATGAGGGCCGTCCGCCACAACCCTCCGAACGCGAAGACGACCAGGACGCCGAGGGGCGCCGCGATCGCCACGAGGGCCCCGATGAGGCGTACCGCGCCTCGGTGCGCGACGAACCACCAGACCCCGGCCGCGCCGAGCACCAGGCCCAGGAACCCCGTCCCCACCATCAGAAGGCCGCCGTCGCCGAGCGCGAGCAGGAGGACGACCAGCGATCCGGCCGCCGTGAGCAGGGCCAGACGTGCGAGGAGTCGCGCGGCGAGACCGGGTTTCCCTTCGATGCTTGCCCCCGCCTTGACGTCCTCCCCTGTCATGCCGTCCTCCCCTGCCCTGCTCCCTCGGCCGTGTCTCCGTGCCGGGCGCCGCCCGCGGGGCGCGCGCCCGGTCCGGAGCACCAGCCTGCCCATGCCCCGCCGCCGGGGCATCCGGGCGCGGGCCGTTCGAGGGCCTCGGGCCGTCAGGCGCGGCAGCGAAGGAGTTCGAACGGCGGGTTGGCGAGGCAGTCCGCCCAGAACTCCGCCCCGTACTCGCGGACGCCCGCCTCGGAGATCCCGAGCGGGGCCCACGTCAGGTCGCGGAAGCCCGCCGCGCGCAGGGAGCCCTCGTACACCTCGCGGCGCGGGCAGGCGCCGACGAACGAGATCGGCGGGTCGAGCAGCGCCGTGATCCGGACGCGCGGCCCGGTCTCGATCTCCTCGCCGGTCGCCTCGCAGAGGAAGCCGTACTTGGCCAGGGACGGCCCGTCGAAGCGGTAGTCGGGCTTCTGCGCGAGCACGAAGAACTCGGCACCGGGCTTCAGGCTCCCGTGCACATGGCGGCACATCCGCTCCATGGCGGCGATGTCCGGCGCGTAGTTGAGCAGCTGGACCCCCAGCGCGATGTCGAAGCGCCGTTCGAGCGCGCGCAGCTCGGACACGTCCCCCACCTCATAGCGCACGCCCAGCGGCTCGCTCTCCTCGAAGGCCCGCGCCGCGGCGACCATCTCGCCCGAGATGTCGATGCCGAGCACCTCGGAGGCGCCGCGCCGCCTGAACTCCCGGCTGTAGAAACCGGTGCCGGAGGCGAGGTCGAGGACCGACCTGCCCCGTACGTCACCGACCATGCCCAGGAAGCTGGGCACCTCCCCGTACCGTGTCAGCGGCAGGGACTTGAAGCCCTCGAACGCCTCGCCGATCTCGTCGTACTGCTGCCTGCTCATCGCGCGGTCCTCCCCGGTGCTCGGTCATGTGCCTGGTGATCGTCATGCCCTGGCAGTCTTGCCGGACCGCGACGCGAGCTCGTATGGGCAGAAGCCACGAAGACCCGGAGATCCTCCTGGTCTGCCGTACGGAAGGGCGCTCATCCGGAATCGCTCCGCTAGTTTCCGTTATCGAACCGCCTCCCCGTGATCTCCCACGTGTTGGCCGTCGACGACAGCGGGAACAGGCAGGGTGATTCGGAGCATGGGCGCACAGCACGGTACGGAACTGGTCAGGGCCGCACAGAGCGGAGACCCGCGGGCGCAGGACCGGCTCATCGCCCTCCACCTGCCCCTCGTCTACAACATCGTGGGCCGGGCGATGAACGGTCACCACGACGTCGACGACGTCGTGCAGGAGACGATGCTGCGGGCGCTCGCCGGACTCGCCGACCTGCGCTCCCCGGACAGTTTCAGGTCCTGGCTGGTCGCCATCACCATGAACGGCATCCGCAGCCACTGGCACCGGCAGCAGCAGGCCGGGCTCCCCTCGGGCGGCCTCGACGACGCCCGCGAGATCCCGCAGCCGGGGTCCGATTTCGTGGAGCTGGCCGTGGTCCGGCTGAACCTTTCCGGCCAGCGGCGCGAGACCGCGGAGGCGACCCGCTGGCTGGAACCCGACGACCGGGAGCTGCTCTCGCTCTGGTGGCTGGAGTGTGCCGGCGAAGTCAGCCGCCACGAGGTGGCCGCCGCCCTGCAGCTGTCCCCGCAGCACACCGCGGTGCGGGTCCAGCGGATGAAGGAGCGCCTCGAAGGCGCCCGGGTCGTCGTGCGGGCCCTGTCACAGAACCCGCCCTGCGCCACGCTGCGGTACGAGACCGATGCCTGGGACGGCCGTCCGTCCGCCCTGTGGCGCAAGCGCATAGCCCGGCACGCGCGCGCGTGCGCGTACTGCGCGGGCCTGTGGAGCGGGCTCGTACCGGCGGAAGGACTGCTCGCCGGACTGCTCCTGGTGCCGCCGGCCGCGCTGGTTCTCGCGGGCGTCCGCGAGCGCGCCGGCTTCGGTTCCGGTTTCGATTCCGGTTCTGATTCCGCCGCCGATGCCGGCTTTGATTCCGGATCCGGTTTCGAGACCGTCGGCTTCGAAACCGCCGCCCCGTCCGGGCCGGGTGCCTCGTCCGCGCCCGGCTCGGCCCCCTCCGTCCGCGGCCCCCGCAGCTCGCGCGCCACCCGTCGCCGGCGTCGGCAGCAGCGCCGGCGTGGCCGCAGGCGCATGGTCGTCGCGGCGGGCATAGCCGTGGTGGCGGTCGCCGGCGGCGCCTTCACCCTGACCAGCGGGCCCGACGAGAGTACGGAGGCCAGGGACATGACCCTGGTCACGCCCGCCGACACCGGGCTCCCCACCGCTCAGGAGTCGAGCGCGACCGCCACGGCCACGGCCACCCCTTCCCCGTCGGCCACGGCGTCGAAGACCCCCCACAAGACCCCGACCCCCTCGCGCCCCACCCCGACCGCCGCCCGCACCTCGCCGCCGGCGCCGCCCCGCCCGACGCGTACCGCCACATCGGCGCCGGCGCCCACCCGCACCACGCCGACGTCATCCGGATCCGGTTCCGGTTCCACCGCGCAGCAGGTGATCAGCCTCGTGAACGAGGAGCGGGCCAAGGCCGGCTGCGGGCCGCTGACCGAGCACCCCCTGCTGACCAAGGCCGCCCAGGGACACTCCGACGACATGGCCGCGCGGAACTTCTTCGACCACACCAACCCCGACGGCGACGGCCCCGGGGAGCGCATCACGGCCGCCGGATACACCTGGTCGTCCTACGGCGAGAACATCGCGAAGGGCCAGACCACCGCGGCGCAGGTGATGGAGTCCTGGATGAACAGCCCCGGTCACCGTGCGAACATCCTCAACTGCGGCTTCAAGGAGATCGGCATCGGGCTCCACACCTCCGGCGGCCCCTACTGGACACAGGCCTTCGGCAGCCGCTGAGGCCCACCCGGAAGACGAAGCCCCACAAGGACCCCGCAAGCACCCCCCGCGGAGGCTTCCGGTGTGACAAGTACGACGTCCGACAGGGGGATCTTGACGTTTCCCTGACGCGTGACCGGCGGTCGGCGGCTCGCGGTCTGTTTAGGCTTGCTCGGCCATCGATCTGATGGCCGAAAATCGACCGACAGGTCGACGACCGCCGACACCCCAGGGACACCGATGGCCACCACGAACGACGCCCGCACCGGACGATTGCGCGCGTGGATGCTGGAGGGCCTCTCCGACATGGGGAAGGGCAAGCCCTCCCGTCCCAAGGAGACGGCGCCCGACGCCGGGCACAAGGGGCAGCGCTGGTGGCGGGTGATGTGCCTGACCGGTGTCGACTACTTCTCGACCCTCGGCTACCAGCCCGGCATCGCGGCCCTGGCCGCCGGACTCCTCTCCCCCGTCGCGACGATCGTCCTGGTGATCGTCACCCTGGCGGGCGCGCTGCCCGTCTACCGCCGGGTGGCCGAGGAGAGCCCGCGCGGCGAGGGATCGATCGCGATGCTGTCGCGGCTGCTGTCCTTCTGGAAGGGCAAGCTGTTCGTCCTGACCCTGCTGGGCTTCGCGGCGACCGACTTCCTCATCACCATCACGCTGTCCGCCGCGGACGCCTCCACCCACCTCGTCGAGAACCCGCACCTGGAGGAGGCACTGCACAACAAGCAGATGATCATCACGCTCGTGCTGATCGCCCTGCTCGGAGCGGTGTTCCTCAAGGGCTTCCTGGAAGCCATCGGCGTCGCCGTCTTCCTCGTCGGCGTCTATCTCGCCCTGAACGTGGCCGTCGTGGTCACCGGCCTGTGGCACGTCCTCACCGAGGGCCATGTCGTCACGGACTGGACCGCCGCTCTGACCGCCGAGCACGGGAACGTCTTCGCCATGGTCGGCGTCGCCCTGCTCGTCTTCCCGAAGCTCGCGCTCGGCCTGTCCGGCTTCGAGACGGGCGTCGCCGTCATGCCGCACGTCCAGGGCGACGCGGGTGACACCGAGGAGAAGCCCACCGGCCGCATCCGCGACACCAAGAAGCTGCTGACCACGGCCGCGCTCATCATGAGCGTCTTCCTCATCTGCACCAGCTTCATCACCACCGTCCTCATCCCCGCGAAGGAGTTCGAGTCCGGCGGCCAGGCCAACGGGCGTGCCCTCGCCTACCTGGCGCACGAGTACCTGGGCAACACCTTCGGCACGATCTACGACGTCTCCACCATCGCCATCCTGTGGTTCGCCGGCGCCTCGGCCATGGCGGGCCTGCTCAACCTGATGCCGCGCTACCTGCCGAAGTACGGCATGGCGCCGCACTGGGCGCGCGCCGTGCGGCCCATGGTCATCGTCTTCACCCTGGTCGCCTTCCTGGTGACGTGGATCTTCGACGCCGACGTCGACGCCCAGGGCGGCGCGTACGCCACCGGTGTCCTCGTCCTGATCTGCTCGGCCGCCATCGCGGTGACGATCGCCGCGCGCAAGGCCGGGCAGCGCGGCTGGACCGTCGCCTTCGGCGTCATCTCCGCCGTCTTCCTCTACACCACCGTCGTCAACGTCATCGAGCGCCCCGACGGCGTGAAGATCGGTGCCTGCTTCATCGCCGGCATCATCCTCATCTCGCTGCTGTCCCGGCTCGGCCGCGCCTTCGAGCTGCGCGTCACCCACATCGAGCTCGACGAGATGGCCGAGCGGTTCATCCAGGACATCTCGCGCCGCACGCCCCGCTTCATCGCCAACGAACCGGGCAACCGCGACGCCGACGAGTACCGGGCGAAGAAGGACCAGATCCGCGCCGACAACGACATCCCCGGCGCCGAGGACTTCGTCTTCGTCGAGGTGACGGTCACCGACCCGTCCGAGTTCGAGGCCGGACTGACCGTGAAGGGCGAAGTCCTCCACGACCGCTTCCGGGTCCTGACGGTGGAGAGCTCCTCCGTGCCCAACGCCCTCGCGGCCCTGCTGCTCCACGCGCGGGACGTCACCGGCGTCCGCCCGCACATCTACTTCGAGTGGACCGAGGGCAACCCCTTCGCCAACTTCTTCCGCTTCTTCCTCCTCGGCCGCGGAGAGGTCGCCCCCACCACCCGCGAGATCCTGCGCGAGGCGGAACCCGACCGGGAGCGCCGCCCCCGCGTCCACGTCGGCTGATCCGGGGACGTCTGGCGGTCTCTACGGGACGCCTGCCCAGGCGTCCGCCGGGACGTCTCTGCGGGACGCCTGCCGGTCTCTGCGGGACACCTGCCGGGACCTCTTACGGGCGCGGGCCGGGCTCCTCTGAGGGCTCGGCCGGCCCGCCCAGCCCGGTCAGCTCCACCTCGACGGCCTCGCGCATGAGGGTGCGCGCGTGGTCGATCGTCAGGCCGCCGCTCAGCCAGCGCATGCTCAGGCCTTCGAGCAGGGCGGTGAGCCGCTCCGCCGCCGAGGCGAGCGCGGCCGCGGGCGCCATGGGCCGCACCTGGCCCAGGAGCCCGGCCACCTCCTGCACCCACACCAGGGTCGCGCGGGCGAGGTCCTCGCGCAGGACGGGGTCGAAGACGGCGCTGGCCCGCAGCTCGCCCCAGGCCGAGCTGTTCTCCCGTACCTCCGGGGTGTCCTGGAGCTCCAGGAGGAGGACCTGGTCGAGCTCCTCGCGCGGGCCGAGGGGCTCGGCGCCGGGGTCACGCTCGGTGGTGTACCGCTCGGCGCGGGCGTTGATGAACTCCAGCGTGTGGCGCAGGATGCCGGTGCGGTCCTTGAAGTGGTAGTAGATCAGGCCGGTGGAGACCCCCGCCTCGGCGGCCAGTTCCTCCACGCGGAGCCCGCGGACCCCGCGCCGGGCGATCACCCGTGCGGCCGCTTCAAGGATCTGAGTACTACGAGACGCCATGCCATGAACCCTATCCGGAGCGGCGCACCGAGTGATCATCCGTCCTTCCGGTACTGGCTGAGGACCACCGTGACCGGGCCCTCGCCCGGCGCCCCCTCCACGAGCCGCGCGATGACGAAGCGCCGGGCGTCGGGGCTGCGGACGCAGAAGGGCCGTTCTTCGGCGAGGTCGTCGAGGGGGAGGCTCGAGACGGGTTCCGTCTCGATGCCCCGCTCGCAGTCCTCGGGGCTCAGCACGTATCCGGAGGAGACGAAGGCGTCGGCCTCCTCGGGCAGCACGAAGGCGCCCTTCTCGCGGGTCAGGTACCAGTCGGAGGTCTCGGCGGGGACCACCTTCCCGGCGCCGAGGTCGAACTCGTACGCGTCGTCCGGGGCGGTCAGCTCGACGTCGGCGTATCCCGGGGTGAAGGACGGCGCTCCGGTCCCGTCGAGGTAGTACACGGCCCCGGCCGCCGCCGCGAGCAGACCGACGGCGGCGGCCCCCGCGATCAGGGCCGTACGCCCGCGACGGCGAGGCGACCGGCGCGCCGGCGGTCCGCCGGGGGCGCGGTCGTCCCCGGGGCCGGGCTGCGGCACCCGCAGCGTGGGCACGGGGACGGCCATGGCGGCGCGGGTGGGCCGGTCGTGGAGGGAGGGCGACGGCGTACGGAGGAAAGCGGACGATCCCCGGCAGGCCTCGGGCGACCCCCACCCCGCATCGGACGATCCCCGGCCGGCATCCGGCGACCCCCACCCCGCATCGGGCGGCCCCGAACCGCCGTCCTGCGGCCCCCAGCCGCCTCCGCCCGGCAGCTCCCGCCGTACCGCCCCCGGCAGCCAGCCCTCGGTGAACTCCGGGGCGGGGCCGACGGCCGGGTGCGCGTGCGCGGCGGCGATCAGTTCGGCCGGGGCGGGGCGTTCCTCGGGGTGCTTGGCCAGGCAGCGTTCCAGGAGGGCGTGCAGCTCGACGGGGACGCGGGACAGGTCGGCCGGCTCGTGGACCACGCGGTACAGCGCGGCCGACTCGGGTCCCGCGCCGAACGGCAGCGCTCCCCCGGCCACGTACGCGGCGAGGGCGCCGAGCGCGAAGACGTCGGTCGCGGGCGTCACGGCGAGGCCGAGCGCCTGCTCGGGCGCCATGTACGCGGCGGTGCCGATCGTCAGGCCGGTGCCGGTGAGCCCCGTGGCGTCGGCCGCCCGCGCGATGCCGAAGTCGATGACGCGCGGGCCGTCCTCGGCGATCAGGACGTTGGCCGGCTTGAGGTCGCGGTGGACGACGCCCGCGCCGTGGATGGCCTGGAGGGCCTCGGCGATTCCGGCGACGAGGAGCAGCACCGTACGGACGGGGAGCGGGCCGTGGCGCTCGACGACCTGCTGGAGGGAGGGGCCGGGGACGTACGCGGTGGCGAGCCAGGGGACGGGGTCGTCGGCTCCGTGGTCCACGACCTGCGCGGTGAAGAGGCCGTGGATGCGACTCGCGCTGGCGACCTCCTGGGCGAAGCGCCGCCGGAACTCGGGGTCGGCGGCGAAGTCCTCGCGCACCGCCTTGAGGGCGATGGGCCGCCCGCCCGGGGTGTGGGCGAGGTAGACGACGCCCATGCCGCCGGCGCCGAGCCGGGCCTGGATCCGGTAACCGCCGATCTCTCGGGGGTCGTCGGGCGCCGGCGGCCCGGGGGCGGGCCGCGGCCCGGGAGGGTACGTGGAGGACATGGGCACGATCGTGCCGTTGACCAAAGTTTCAGTCAATACAGGTCGAGACGACCGCCCCACGGGCCAGGCCACAGAAGGGCCGCACCCCCATCCGGCGCCGACCGGGCGACACCTCACCCGCCACACCGCGACGACCATTTGACTGAAAATCCGGTCAGTGTCAGAGTGGCGTCGACGGCCACCCCCACTCACGCCTCCGCGACGCCCGCCCCCGGACGCTCGCCACCGTGTGAGGCCAGGCCCGCGATTCCCGCCGCGCGTCACGCGATCCGCCCGCCGCCGGACAGTCTCGCCAGCCCATGATCGGAGCACACCGTGTCCCACCGTTCCCCCTCCCGCCGCACCGCCCTGCGGGCCTTCGCCGGAATCGGCGGCGCCCTCGCGCTCGGCGCCGCCGCCTGCGGCCCCGAGGAGGCCGCGCAGGGCGGCACCGCCCCCGGCACGGGACGTACCCCGGCCTCCCCCGCCGCGGACGGCTCGCGCCGCTTCGGCGCCGAGTGGGAGAGCCACACCCGTACGTTCATGTCCTGGCCCGCCCTCGCCGCCGTCTGGGAGGGCGACCTGCCCTACGTACGGGAGGACATCGCCCGCATCGCCCGGGCCGTCTCGGAGTACGAGGCCGTCGTGATGATGGCCCGCCCCGACCAGCAAGCGGCGGCCCAGCGGGCCTGCGGCTCGCAGGTCGAGGTCATCCCGATGGCCGTCGACGACCTGTGGGCCCGCGACATCGTGCCCGTCTTCGTGGAGGACGACGGCGAGCTCGTCGGCATCGACTTCAACTTCAACGGCTGGGGCAACAAGCAGACGCACACCAACGACGCCCAGGTCGGCCGCAGGCTCCTCGCCAAGTACGGCATCCCCCGCGAGCAGGCGCCGCTCACCGCCGAGGGCGGCTCCTTCGAGACGGACGGCGAGGGCACCCTCCTCGTCACCGAGAGCTCGATCGTCAACGACAACCGCAACCGCGGGAAGAGCCGGGACCAGATCGAGGACGAGCTCATCGAGACGCTCGGCGTGGAGAAGGTCGTCTGGCTGGCCGGCGTCCGCGGCGAGGACATCACCGACGCGCACGTGGACAGCCTGGTGCGGTTCACCGCGCCCGGCGTGGTCCTGCTCGACCAGGCCTTCCCGGGCACTCCCCCGGACTCCTGGTCCCGCTCGGCCGACCAGGCCCGTTCGGTACTGAGCAAGGCGACCGACGCCCGCGGCCGGCGCTTCGAGATCGTCGACCTGCCGCAGCCTGACCTCGAAAGGATCACCGGAGAGGGCGACGACTTCGTCTCGACGTACGCCAACTTCTACGTCGCGAACGACTCCGTCTTCATGCCGAAGTTCGGTGACCGGAAGGCCGACGACCGCGCCCGCGGCATCCTCCGGGACCACTTCCCCAAGCGGGAGATCGTGCAGGTCCCGATCGACACGATCGCGTCCGGCGGCGGTGGCATCCACTGCTCGACGCACGACCAGCCGGGCAAGCCGGCCGCCTGACCAGGGACGGCTAGGACATCTGGACGAGCTGGATGAAGTTGCCGCAGGTGTCGTCCAGGACCGCGATGGTGACCGGGCCCGCCTCCGTCGGCTCCTGGGTGAAGCGGACACCCAGGGCCCGCAGCCGCTCGTACTCGGCACGGACGTCGTCCACGGCGAAGGAGGTGGCCGGGATGCCGTCCGCGACGAGCGCCCTCGTGTACGCCCTGGCGGCGGGGTGCGCGTCGGGCTCCAGGAGCAGCTCGGTGCCGTCGGGGGCCTCCGGCGAGACGACGGTCAGCCAGCGGTAGTCGCCGAGGGGGACCTCCGTCTTCTTCACGAAGCCCAGCTTCTCCGTGTAGAAGCTCAGGGCCTTGTCCTGGTCGTCGACGAAGACACTGGTCACGTGGATCCGCATGGCGTTTCGTTCTCCTCGATGGGTTCGACGGGCTCGATGGGACCGAAGGGTTCGGCGGGTTCGGCGGGTTCGGCAGGTTCGGCAGGTTCGGCGGGTTCGGCGGTTCGCCGGGTTCGCCGGGTTCGCCGGGTTCGCCGGGTTCGCCGCCACGTAACCACCTGCCCGCCGAGGCGCGGGAGCCGACACGCCCCGGACGCCACCGACCGGGCCCGCAGCCCTTTCCGAAACCGGTGGACCCCCCGCCCGCGGGCGAGGCACAATCCCCCGCAGCCGGGGCGAGGGGGAGCTTTTTTGGACGTGTTCGTGTGTGCCGGGTGCGGCACCGAGCTGACGGCGCCGGTGTCCCGGGTCGCCCTCCCCGTCCACACCCACCACGGCGCCTGGGAGGAGCTCCATCCCCCGCTCATGGAGCCCGCGACGTACGCCGTCGAGCCCCGGCCCACCGGACCGCCCTGGCGGCGGTGGGAGGAGGTGGGCGCTGAGACGGCCGCCCGGCAGGGCGTGTACGTACCGGTGTTCGGCGTCTCCTTCGGCCCCCGGAACAGGATCGTCATCGCCCCCGGCGACTCCCGGTCCATGACCCTGATCCCCGACAGGTGCGAGGGCCACTGCCAGGGCGTGGACGGCCGGGAAGGCCCCAACCTGGCGTGCGAGGGGTGCGGGCGGGCCGTGGCGACCCGCTGGGACGACTGCGGGCTGTGGCAGGCGGTGTGGCTGGAGCCCGACGCTGTCGTACGCCGCTCCTCGGGGCTCCCCGCGGGGCCGCCGCCCGGCTGGGACGACCTGCGGCGTGCCGAGCACCGCGTCCCGCCCGTCGAGCCGGACGGCTCGTGGAGCCGCCGTTGGCATGTGGCGGTCGGGGTCGCGCTGGCCCACCTGGTGGTGGCCGCCGAGGACCGTCCGGTGACCCTCCCCGCGGGGCCCGTCGCCGAACTGCTCGGCCACGCCGTCGGCCTGTACCTCCCCGCCGGGCCCGGGGCTGCCAGGACCGTGGGGCTCGCCGGGCCGGGGATTCCCACGCCCCGGCCGCGCCCCGACGTCCTCCTCGTCCCGCGCCACCCGCTCACGGGCGCGTCCTGGCGCCCGCCCGGCGACGAGGGGGCTGTCGTGCCGTTGGACAGCGGGGTCTGGGCGCACCTCGCCCACCTGGGCGAGACCTCGCCGCTGCCCGCGACCGGGGCGCTCCCGGAGGGCGTCCTGCGCGACGACTACCCGCTGCCGCCGCATCCCTGGTGCCCGCTGACTCCCCATCACCGGGCCTTCGTGGACACCATGGCGGGGCTGCCCGCCGCACGCGCCCTCCGACCGCGCGGGTTCCACGACGCGTAGCGCCGGATCGGACTACTCTCCCCGCCCGCGCCGGTCCTCGGTGAGCAGGAAGAGCCAGCACACCTCACTGACCAGCATGCTCGTCATCATCCATGTCCCCCAGCCGAGGCCGTACGTCACGACGACGGCGACGAGCCCCGTCGAGAAGCCGGCCACGGCGGCCCGTCGCGCTCCCCTGCGGGCCTGCCACTCGCGGCGCAGCAAACCGGAGCGGCGCCAGTCGCCCCACAGGAAGTAGACGGCGGCGAGCATCTCCACCACGACCCACCCGAGGGGCGGCGCGGGCAACTCGCCCGGCATCTCCTCTCCGCGCCCCACGAGGAAGAGTCCGGTGACCAGGACGGCGGGGCCGGCCAGGGCGAAGACCCCCGCCAGGAACCGGAAGAAGCCGACGGGCAGCCTCGGCGCCCCGCCGCCGGTCGGCGTGGACGCGCTGGACACCGCGTGCATGCGGCAGGCCGCTCCCCGGAAATCCGTCGCGACGACCCAGCCGAAGGCCGTCGCGAACATCCCCCAGGCCAACAGAAGCATCGCCCCTCCCTTTCCCGACGCCCCTTGCGCCGCGGGCACGCTAACCGGGCCTCAGGGGCGCACGCCATGCCGGATTCCGGCAGGATCCGGACGCACCGGCTGCCGGGCGACGCCCGAGCGGGGTGCCCGGCCCAGCTCCTGACGTCGGATCAGGTGATCGCCAGAGGGTCGTCCGGGGCGAGTGCGGCCGCGATGCGCTGAGCGACCACCTCGGCCATGTTGCCGTCGGGGGTGTTCGGGTTCTTCGTCGCGGAGACGGCGATGGCGAGCCCCTTCGACGGGAGGTACGCCTGGATCGCCGCGTACCCGGAGAACGACGGGTTCTGCAGCACCCACCCGTTGACGACGATGACGCCGAGGCCGAAGTGCTTCGCCTCGGTCTGCTTCAGACAGATCGAGGCGGGGCAGGTGGCGCTCGCGCCTCCCAGGCCGACCGTGCCGGGGTCGAGCAGGGTGCGGTACGAGCGGTAGGAGAGGAGTTCGCCGCTGCCGATCGCCCGCGCCGACGTGGCCAGGTCGCAGATGTGGGTGGTGATGACCGCGCCGGGCGCGGTGGTCCACGAGGGGTTCCAGAAGGTGGACTCCTCGTAGAAGCCGCGGTCCGAGGTGAAGGCGTGCAGGACCGGGCGGGGGATGTCGGGGGTGAAGCCGTTCCGGGTGTCGCGCATGCCGAGGGGACCCGTGACGCGTTCCCGCACGAGCTCGTCGATCCGGGTGCCGGTGATCTTCTCGAGTGCGGCGACGAGGAGCAGGTAGTTGGCGTGGGAGTAGCTCCAGCTCGTGCCCGGCTCGTACCAGAAGGAGTGGCTGTACGGGTACGCGAGGAGCTGCGCCGGCGTCCACTGGCGGAACGGGTGCGGCCCCAGCTCGGCGCCGAAGGCCGGGTCGGTGACGTAGTCGTGGAGGCCGCTGGTGTTGTCGGCCAGCATCCGCAGGGTGATCCGGCTCGCCTTCGGCACGGTGGGCAGCCACTGCTCCACGGTGTCGTCGAGGTCGACGACGCCCTCCTCGACGAGCTGGAGGAGGGCGGTGCCGATGTGGGCGAAGGCGACGGAGCCCGCCCGGAAGTGCATGTCCGGCTCGGCGGGGACGCCGGTCATGGACTCCCCGAGGGCGTCGGTGACGACCTCGCGGCCGTCGACGGTGACGCGCAGCTCGACGGACTTCAGCTTGAGGTCGCTCTTGGCCTTGCGGGTGATGTCCAGGATCCGGCGGGCCTTGGCGTCGAGGGGACGTTCGGTCCGCACGCAGTCCCGCCCGCCGTGTCCGGGACCGCCGGGGTCCGGGGGGACGACGGGGGCGGCGGCAGCCGTCTGGGTGGTGAGGGCGAGGAGAGCGGCGCAGAGGAGGACCGTACGGGAGCGGCTCCTGCTGGGGGTGGGGGTCATGGCCCGCACTATGGCCGGAAGTGCCCGGTGACCCGGCCGAACACTCCACAGTCGGGGCGAGAGGCATCCGTCTGGTGCAGACGGAGGAGCCGGCACCCCGTGGGTGCCGGCTTCTCGTGCGGGCCGGGTGTCAGGCGACGAGTTCCTTCTCCTCGGTCTCGTCCGCGCCGGCCGCGGGCTTGGTGTCGCGCATCACCAGGGTGGCGAGGACGGCCGCCGCGAGGACGCCGACCGCGCTGATGGTGAAGGTGGTGGACATCGAGGAGGTGAAGGCGTCGCGGGTGGCGGTGACCAGTCCGGCGTCGCCCTGGGCGGCGGCCAGTGCGCCGCCCATGGACCGCTTGGCCTGCTCGGGGGCGTCGGCCGGCATCTCGGAGGAGAAGGTGCTGGTGAGGAGCGAGCCGAGGATGGCGATGCCGGGCGCGGTGCCGGCCTGCTGGATGGTGTCGTCGAGGGCGGAGCCGACGCGGCGACGGCGAGCGGACGAGGGCGAGACCGGCCTTGACGGGCGAGTAGCCGAGGACGCCCGTCTCATGCCCGCCGCCCGGCAGGCGGCGGCCGAGCACGACCACCTCGCCGGGTCGTACGCCGAGGCCGCCACCGCGGCGGCGGACCCGGTCGCCGTCCGGGACGCCACGTTCACCTACGGCCTCGACGTGGTCCTGGACGCTCTGGAGATGCGCCTCCCACGCTGACCGGACGCCCGGCCGGGCGCCCGCGGCCACCGCCGGTGCAGCGTGTCGATGTGGTACGCGTGCGCGTGAACCCTTGCCCCTGCCCCTGCCCCTGCCCCGGCCCCGGCCCCGGCCAGGTGCGGGTGGCCGGCCGGGAGTTCGGGGTGGACGTGCGCCAGCTCGGCCGGGTCCTCGCGGGGCCAGAGGCACGCCGCGCCCACCGCCCCGACGAGGGCGAGCGCGGCGAGCGCGGCCGCCGAGACGGCGGGTCCCGCCCAGGCGGCCAGCCCTCCTGCGAGCGGGTAGGCCAGCAGCCAGCAGGCGTGCGAGAGGGAGAACCGGGCCGCGAAGGCGGCCGGCAGGTCGTCCCCGGCGGCGGAGCGGCGCACCACCCGGCCGCCCGGGGTGAGGACGGCCGATCCGGCGGCGCCGAGGACCAGCCAGACGGCGAGCAGCGCGGGCCAGGACCAGGCGCCGGGAGCGGCGGTCAGCCCGAGGGCGAGGAGCACGAGGGCGCCGGGCAGGACGAAGGCCGCCCGGACCATGACGACGCGGTCGTCGGCCCGGCGCAGGAGGCGCGGCAGCAGCAGCGCCACGGCCATGGAGCCCGCCCCGTAGGCGCCGAGCGCGAGCGGGACGTCCCCGGCGGGGCGGCCGAGGGTGTCACGGACCAGGAGCACGGTGTCGACGAGCACCACGGCCCCGGCGGCGGAGACCGCGAGATCGAGGGCGAGGAGGGCCCGCAGCCTCGGCGTGGCGAGCAACAACCGGATGCCGAAGGCGACCTTGGCGTAGAGCCGGCGGGGACCACCCGCTTCGGACCGAGACGCGCGGAGCCGGCGCGGACCGCCCACTTCGGACCGAGACGCGCGGAGCCGGCGGGGACCACCCGCTTCGGACCGAGACGCGCGGAGCCGGCGCGGACCACCCGCTTCGGACCGAGACGCGCGGAGCCGGCGCGGACCACCCGCTTCGGACCGAGACGCGCGGAGCCGGCGCGGACCGCTCGCTTCGGACCGAGACGCGCGGAGCCGGCGCGGACCGCTCGCTTCGGGGTCCCGAGGTGCGGGCAGGGTGGTCGTTCGGACGAGCAGAGCCGAGGCCAGGAAGCCGGCGGCCGTGCCCGTGAAGAGCCAGGAGTACGGGAGGACCGTGAGCAGCGCGGCGGCCAGGACGGGGCTGACCAGGCTCTCCAGGTCGTAGGCGAGCCGGGAGAGCGACAGGGCGTCCGTGTAGGCGCGCTCCTCCGGGAGCACCTGCGGGATCGTCGCCTGGAAGGCCGGGGTGAAGGCGGCGGAGGCGGCCTGGAGCAGCAGGATCAGGACGTACACCTGCCACACCTGCGTGACGAACGGCAGGGCGAGCACGACCGTGGCCCGCGCCAGGTCCATCGAGACGAGCAGCGTGCGCCGGGACACGCGGTCGGCGAGGGCTCCGGCGAGCGGGGCGATCGTCACGTACGCGGCCATCTTGAGGGCGAGGGCGGTGCCGAGCACGGCGGTGGCGTCCGCCCCGGCCAGGTCGTACGCGAGCAGGCTCAGCGCCACGGTCGCCAGGCCGGTGCCCGCGAGGGCGACGACCTGCGCGGCGAACAGGCGCCGGTAGGTGCGGTTGCGCAGGACGGACAGCATGGGGGCGGCCCCGGTCGGCGACGGCGGACGGCTGACGCCTCCACCGTAACCGATACGTGCACGCGTGCGCACATGTTCACGTCAGTCGTGCCAGGGCTCCCCCGTCACCTGGTGGTCCGCCCGGCTGATCGCCTCGACGACCAGGCGCTTCAGATGCCCGTCCGGCATCGCGTACACGACCCGGCGGCCGTCCTTGCGGCTCGTGACGAGCCCACCGAGGCGCAGCTTGGCGAGGTGCTGGCTGACGGCGGGGCGCGCGGCCCCGCACGCCTCGGTGAGGGCGGTGACGTCGGCCTCGCCGCGGGTGAGCAGCCACACCAGGTGGAGCCGGGTGGGGTCGGAGAGCAGGCCGAACACCTCGGCCGCCGCCGCGAGTTCACGCGCTCCTGGAGTCCGCTCGTGCGGGCGGGAGGCGGCGGCTGCGGGGTCTACGGGCTCGGGCATGGGGCCACCGTACCCAGGAAGCGGATGTGGGGGCGCCCCTCGGGTCCGGGCCGGGTCACGGCGCTGCGGACCCCGTACACCTCGGCGATGAGCTCCTCCGTGAGGACCTCCTCGGGCGGGCCGCTCGCCACCACCCGGCCCCGGGCGAGGACCACGAGCCGGTCGCAGTGCATCGCCGCGAGGTTGAGGTCGTGCAGGGCGACGACGGCGGTGAGCCGGAGTCCGGCGACGAGGGCGAGGAGGTCGAGCTGGTGCTGGATGTCGAGGTGGTTGGTGGGCTCGTCGAGGAGGAGCTCGCGCGGTTCCTGGGCGAGGGCACGGGCGATCTGGACGCGCTGGCGTTCGCCGCCGGAGAGGGTGCGCCAGGGCTGGCGGGCGCGTTCGGTGAGTCCTGTCCGTTCGAGGGCGGTGCGGACGGCGGTCTCGTCGGCGGCCGAGGGCGGGGTCCAGGCCCTGCGGTGCGGGATGCGGCCGAGGCGTACGACGTCGGCGACGGTCAGGTCGGTCTGTGTGTCGGCCTGCTGCTCGACGGTGGCGAGGCGCCGCGCGACCGTGCGGCGGCCGAGCCCGCCGAGCGGCTCGCCGTCGAGGGTGACGAGCCCGGAGTCGGGGGCGAGGACGCCGGCGAGGAGCCGCAGCAGGGTGGACTTGCCGGAGCCGTTCGGCCCGAGCAGCCCGGTGACGGTGCCGGGGGCGAGGGAGACGCTGACCCCGTCGAGGACGAGGGTGTCGCCGGCCGTGCGCGAGACCCGGTCGGCGCGGAGCCCCGGGTCGGCGGAGGCTGTCGTGGTCATCGGCTGCTCCTGGTGCGGTACAGGACGAGGACGAAGGCCGGTACGCCGATCAGCGAGGTCACCACGCCCACCGGCACCTCCTGCGGGTCGAGGACCGTACGGGCGAGCGTGTCGGCCCAGACGAGGAACACCGCCCCGGCCAGCGCGGTGACCGGCAGCAGGCGGGCGTGCCCGGGGCCGGCGAGCGCGCGGGCGGCGTGCGGCAGGACGAGCCCGACGAAGCCGATCGCGCCGGCGGCGGAGACCAGGGCGGCCGTCAGGAGGGCGGTGACGCAGAGCAGGACGAGCCGGGTCCGCGCGACGGCGACGCCGAGCGAGGCGGCGGCCTCCTCGCCGAAGGCGAAGGCGTCCAGGGTCCTCGCGTACCCGCCGCAGATCAGCAGGGCCGCCGCGAGGACGGCGAGGCACATCCACACGTCGCTCCAGCCGGCCCCGGCGAGCGAGCCGAGCAGCCAGAACAGCACGCCGCGGGTGGTCTCGGCGTCGGCGGCGGTCATCACGACGAAGGAGGTGAGCGCGGAGAAGAGCTGCATCGCGGCGACGCCCGCGAGGACCACCCGGTCCGTGGAGCCGCCGAGGGTGTGGCTGAGCAGCAGGACGAGCGCGAAGGAGACCACCGCCCCCAGGAACGCCCCGCCGGTGACGGAGAGGATCCCGCCGCCGATGCCGAGGACGACGACCGCGACCGCGCCCGTCGAGGCCCCGGAGGAGACGCCGAGGACGAAGGGATCGGCGAGCGGGTTGCGCAGGAGCGACTGCATCACCGCCCCGCAGACGGAGAGTCCGGCACCGCAGACGGCGGCGAGGAGGGTACGGGGCAGCCGCAGGTCCCAGACGATCCCGTCGCGGATCGGCGAGAGGCCGGAGGCGGCGCCGCCGAGGTGGGCGGCGATCACGGAGCCGGCCTCGCCGACGCCGATGTCGGCAGGGCCGATGGTGACGGCCACGGCGACGGACAGGCAGAGCAGCGCGAGCCCGGCCGCCGCCCACAGGAACGCCGTCGCGGACGTGAAGGGCCGCTGTGCGGTGCTCACTTCGCGAGACCGTACGAGCGGAGGGCGGCCGCCACCTTCTCGATGCCCTCGACCGTGCGCAGGGTGGGGTTCATCGCCTGGCCGCTGAGCAGGACGTACCGCTTGTGCTTCACGGCCGTCATGTTCCGGGTGACGGGGTCGGACTCCAGGAACTCGATCTTCTTGGCCGCGCTCTCGGCGGACTGCGCGCGGCGGGTCAGGTCGCCGATCACGAGGACGTCGGGGTCGCGGTCCGCGACGGTCTCCCAGTTGACCTGGGGCCACTCCTCGCGGGTGTCGTCGAAGACGTTCTTCGCGCCGAGCGCGTTGGTGACGATCCCGGGCGCCCCGCAACAGCCCGCCATGTAGGGCGCCTTGGCGTCGGAGTACCAGTAGAGGACGGTGGCGTCGGTGAAGTCGGCCGCCGCCGTGGCCTTCGCGACCCGGCCCTCGAGCCCGGCGACGAGCTTCTCGCCGCGCTCGGGGACCCCGAACACCCGGGCCAGGTCGCGGATCTCGCCGTAGACCGTCTCCATGGTGAGGGGCCGGGTGCGGACGCCGTCGCCGTCGCCGCTGTTGTCCTTGCCGACGCAGTCGGTGGGCGAGAGGTACGTGGGGACGCCGAGCTGCTCGAAGCGTTCGCGCGGCGCGACCCCGCCCTTGCCGAGGGTGTACGCGAACGAGGCGGCCGCGAAGTCGGGTTCGGCGTCCAGGACCTTCTCGAAGGAGGGGTAGCGGTCGGCGAGGCGCGGGACCTTCGCGTTCTCCTTCTCCAGGCCCTTGAGCACCGGGTCCGTCCAGGTCGCGGTGCCCACCATGCGGTCGGCGAGGCCGAGGGAGAGCATGATCTCCGCCGCGCCCTGGTCGAGGGCGACGGCCCGGCGCGGGGCGCGGTCGACACGGACCTGCCGTCCGCAGTTGTCGTCGAAGGTGACGGGGTAGCCGCGCTCCGGGGCGGCTCCCTTCCCGTGCGGTGCGGCGGGTCCGCCGCCGCAGCCGGTCACCGTCGCGGTGAGGAGCAGGACGCCGGCCAGGGCGGGCACGGCGGAGCGGACGGGGTGTGCGAGCGGCACGGGGGACTTCCTCTGCGTCCACGGCTCATACGCGGAGCCTGTCGTACGGTGCTCCCCGGACGGGCGCGTGCCGCCGGGGCCGCCAGCAGGTCTTCGGACTCGGGGTCAGCCGGACGGAGCGCCTTCCCGGGCTCGTCGTGCCGCCCAGTGGCCGATGCTCCGCCCGTCGCCCTCACCGCTGCGCGTCAGTTCCGGTCTCGCACCGGATTCCCTGACCCGTGGACGTACCCGTTCAGGTGCGTACAAAGGTGCGACTGGCCTCGGCACAGTACCACCGGCCGGCCGTCGCACCCGGGACGCCCGTGGATGTCAGACGCGCAGTTCCTTCGCCTCGAAGCGGCCGTCGCCGAGGACCAGGACGAAGGAGACCTGCTGCCCCTCGGAGACCGTCCGCCCCTCGCTCTCGATGTCCTCGGCGCTGAAGTACACCTGCTCCTCGGAGCCCACGGGGACGACGAAGCCGTACCCGCCGCGACGGTTGAAGGACTGCACGAACCCTTTGCTTCTGCCTTCCACGGCGGCCTCCTCGTCGGCACGGGAGGCGCGGTCGAGGGTGTCCGGCCCCGGGCGGGCCGTGTCCGCGCCTCAGGGGAGATGTACCCCGCGGGCCCGCCCTTCGCCACCGCCGCCGACCGGGCGAAACCAACCGAGATGATCTCGTACAATATTCAACAGAGGCCCGCTGCCGGAGATCCCCCGTGTCCGTCAGCGGGCCTCGCCGTCGTCCACCGGCCCCGGGGAAGCCCCGCCCGGGGCACCGGCCCCCGCGCAATCCCCGACGGGTCAGGCGCGGCGCGGGTACGCGATCCGTGCCGTGATCCTGGCGATGCGCCGCGCCGACTCCTCCGGCGCGGCCACCGGCTGGACGATGTGGCTCACGGTGAGCCGCACGATCGTCTCGACGGCGAGGCCGCGGGACTCCTCGTCGACGTCGGGCCAGGCCTCGGTCGCGTACGCGTCGAGCATCGCCATCGCCGTGCCGAAGACCGGCTCCGGGCGCGTGGTGAGATAGGCGAGGAGATCGTCCTCGCCGCCGCGCGCGGCGAGCAGGACGCTCTTGATGAGGGGGTTGTCCACGGCCTGCTGGAGCGTGTACCCGACACCCGCCGCCGCTGCCGCCTCCAACTCGCCCCGGTGAGCGTCGAGTTCGCGCTGGATGCCGAGGAGGAAGCCCTCCACCTCGCGCTGGACCAGGGCGTTGCCGACGGCCTCCTTCGAGCCGAACTCGTTGTAGAGCGTCTGGCGGCTGATCCCGGCGGCCCGCGCGATGCCGGCCATGCGGAGGCCGCCCCAGCCGTCGGCGGCGACCAGCCGGTAGGCGGCGTCGAGCACCTGCTCACGCAGGAGGGACCGAACACTCTCGCGGAAACGTGTCATCGTGCCCCCACTTTATCCACCGGATCCCCGCCGGCTCTGCGCACCGGGGCCTGTCCAGCGCATTGACACCTTCACGGCGACCCGTCTATCAAATGGACAGAACGCATGTGAAGTGTCCACCTCTCCGAGGAGCCGGTCTTGGCCCTGCACAGCGACTCCCCCGAAGCCCCCGCCGCCTGGCGCGACCCCAAGCGCCGGCTCTGGCCGCTCGGCCTGCTCATCCCGGCCTTCCCCTTCCTCTCCTGGGGTCTGGTCGCCGCCACCGGGCTCCGCGTCTTCTGGTGGACCGGGATCCTCGTCCTGTACGTGATCTTCCCGGTCGTCGACCACGTGATCGGCAAGGACTCCGGCAACCCGCCGGACAGCGCGCTCGCCCACCTGGAGCAGGACCGCTACTACCGCTGGTGCACCTACCTCTACCTCCCCCTGCAGTACACGGGGCTCGTCCTGGGCTGCTGGCTGATCACCCGGGGCGACCTCGCCCTCGTGGACCGGATCGGGCTCACCTTCACCCTCGGTGGGGTCGCCGGCATCGCGATCAACACCGCCCACGAGCTGGGGCACAAGACGGAGGCCCTGGAGCGCCGGCTGTCCCGGATCGCGCTCGCCCAGACCTGGTACGGCCACTTCTACGTCGAGCACAACCACGGCCACCACATCCGCGTCGCCACACCGGATGACCCGGCGAGCGCCCGGCTCGGCGAGAGCTTCTGGCGCTTCCTGCCCCGGACCGTCCTCGGCAGCCTCACCTCTGCCTGGCGCCTGGAGAAGCGCCGGCTCGCCCGCCGCGGCCGGTCCGTGTGGAGCCCGCGCAACACGGTCCTCAGCTCCTGGGCGCTGTCGTTCCTCCTCTTCGCGGGGCTCGCGCTCGCCTTCGGGCCCGGGGTCCTGCCGTACCTCGCGGGCCAGGCCGTCTTCGGCTTCTGCCTGCTCGAGGTCATCAACTACACCGAGCACTACGGGCTCAAGCGGGAGCTCACCGCGAGCGGGCGCTACGAGCGCTGCGCCCCGCGCCACAGCTGGAACAGCGACAACGTCGCCTCGAACGTCTTCCTCTACCACCTCCAGCGGCACAGCGACCACCACGCGTACCCCACCCGGCGCTACCAGTCGCTGCGCCACTTCGACGAGGCGCCCGAGATGCCGACGGGGTACGCGGGAATGATCGTCCTCGCGTACGTCCCGCCGCTCTGGCGCCGCGTCATGGACCACCGGGTCCTCGCCCACTACGACGGGGACGTGACCCGCGCCAACCTCCAGCCGTCCCGCCGCGCCCGCCTGCTCGCCCGGTACGGGGGCGGGACCGGCTGAGGCCTCGCCACGTCGCCGCGCGCGGCCGGAACCGCCGCACCGGTCTGTCAGGGCCCCGCCCCACTCGCCCCTTACAGGGCGAAACGCCACGACGGGCTACCGACGGCTCGTACAATACCAAGCAGTCGGTTTACAGTCGTCGGGGCGCGGCGCGACGGGGCGCAGGCCCGCTGCCGCCGGCGCATGGTGCTACTGGAGCCATTGGTGACCAAACAAGAGCGGGCCACACGGACCCGCGACGCGCTGATCAAGTCGGCGGCCAGGGAATTCGACCGGCACGGCTACGCCCTGGCCACGTTGTCCGCCATCAGCTCGGGAGCGGGCGTGAGCCCCGGGGCGCTCCACTTCCACTTCGAGAACAAGGCGGCCGTCGCCGACGCCGTCGAGGGCGCGGCCTGCACCGCCCTGCGCAGGACGGCCCGGATCGTGTACGGACAGCGGTCGAACGCCCTGCAGAACCTCGCCGACACCTCGCACGCCCTGGCCCGGCTGCTCCGCGACGACATCGTCGTCCGCGCCGGCTTCCGGCTGAGCTGCTCCGACGACGCCCGTACGGAGCTCAATCTGCGCCAGGAGTGGCAGAGCTGCGTCCAGCAGCGGCTCGCGGAAGCGGCCGACGAGGGCCTGCTCGCCCCCGGTCTCGGGCGGCAGCAGGACCTCGCCCGCACGATCGTGGCGGCCACGATCGGACTTGAGGCGCTGTGGCGGGACAACGGCGAATGGCTGTCCCCGAAGACCGTCACGGGTCTGTGGCGCACCCTGCTGCCGATGCTCGCGGGCCCCGACTCGCTCGCCGGACTCGATCCGGCGGGCACGGGCGCGCTCGCCACCGCGCACGCGCCCGTCGGCTGAGGCCGCGGGGGTGCGTCAGGAGGAGGGGACGAGGAGGCCCCGGTACCAGGGCATGTGGCCGGCGATCGTCGCGGCGAAGCCCGGCCCCGGGTCGCAGCCCCAGTCCCGCCAGGGCCGGTCGTCCTCGAACCAGTGGTCGTCGGCGAGCATCGCCAGGTGGTGCAGGCCGAAGGGGACGTCCGCGAGCAGGACGCGGGCCTCGGCGAGGTCCACCGCGGGCCCCCGGGTCCCGGACCGCCCGGCGACGAGGGCCTCGCCGGCCGCGAGCAGTTCCGCCGCCGGAACCGGCTCCGGGTGGTTGACGTAGAAGGCGCCGGGCTCCGTCCGCGGGGAGAGCGCCGCGCCGAACAGTGCCCGGGCCAGGCTGTCCACGTCGATCAGGGAGTGCAGCGAGGAGCCCCCGTCGAGCGGGCCCGGCAGGGCGGCGAGCAGCCGGACGACGCCCGGCATCAGCTGCCGGTCGCCCGTGCCGTACACGAGGTGGGGCCGCAGGACGGTGCCGCCCGCGTCCAGGACGTACCGCTCCCCCGCCGCCCGGGTGCGGCTGGTCGCCGAGCCCGGGGCGAGCGGCAGGGTGCCGGGGGCGGCCGCCCGGAAGGGCCCGCGGCCGTGGACGGAGGCGGTGCTCAGGGAGACGATCCTGGTGACCCCGGCGCGTACGGCCGCGTCGACGAGGGCGCGGGTGCCCCGGTCGTTGACCGCGTGGGCCGTGTCCTCGTCCGCGCCGATCGCCGACGCGCAGTGGATCAGTACGTCGACCCCCTCGCAGGCGCGGCGCAGCGAGTCGGGGTCGCGGAGGTCGCCCGGGGCGAGCTCGACGCTCGCGCCCGGCGGCGGGTCGAGCGGGCGGCGGGCGAGCAGCCGTACGTGCGCCGGCTCGTTCGCGGCCGCGGCCGTCGCCGCCACCCGGCCGCCGATGAATCCGGTCGCGCCGGTGATGAGAATGCGTGGGCCCATGGTTCCGTTCCGGTCGGCTTCAGCCCGTCAGGCGGGTGCCGAGGCCGGCTCCGGCCACCGCCAGGTCCCGGGACGGGGAAGTGAGCGTGCTGAGGAAGACGGGCTCTCCGTCCTGCACGCCGGTGACCCTGACGGTGGCCGCCTCGGGGTCGTGGCCGGGCAGGATCTCGGTCTCGATCCAGCAGGGGCTGTCGAGTTCGGCGTACCGCGAGAAGGAGATGTCCAGGTCGGTCGGCAGGTACGCCCCGCTGCCGAGGGTCGCCGTCGCCGCCTGCCGGGCTGCTTCGAGCAGCACCATGCCGGGGACGTGGTCGTTCGGGCGCCGGAAGAGGGTGGGGTGGGCGGTGTTGATCCGCAGCCGCCACTGGCGGGGGCGGGTGCCCGGGGCGAGGACCACGTCCTTGCCGTGCACGCGGCCGACGAGCTCGGGAGCGACACCCGGGATCAGCGGGACGGGCCGGTGGAGCGCGTCCATCCGCTCGCCCCGGATCCTGCGGTAGGCGAGGGCGGAGGTGCAGCGGGCGAGGGCGCCGCCGGTGGCGAGGTGCCGGCCGTCGCGGGTGAGCACCATGGTCGCGCGGATGTTCCGAAGACTGCCGCGGCGGGTGTCGAGATCGGAGCAGATGACGTCGACGGTGACGTCCGAGGAGAGGTCGCTGACCGCGAGCGCCTCGGCGTCGGCGGTGTAGCGGATGCCCCACATGACGAACTGATCCTCGACGGGTACCCCGAATTCGGCATGAGCGACGAGCATGGTGGTCTGGCGTATCGTCTCGGCCACCAGTACGGGGTCGTGACGGTCCCCTGCAACCGGAGAGAAGAAGGAATGTGCGGCAGGCCAGCGCGCGGAGACGGAGAACCGGTTCTCCGTCAACCGGGTCCAGCCCGTGGGGATGATGTCCGCGGGATCCGCTCGGTGAACGAACTCCCCGGGGACGCATGTGGTCGCTCCTCGAAGGTTCTGATCCATGGATCCCCCTGGCATCCCCGCGCCCCTGGGCGGCGAATCCGCCCGGCCTAGAATACGTACAGCGCGGTTTTCTTTTCAATGCTTCACGTCACACCACGAGCACAGACAGCGATACAGCGGGAGGCGCCTTGGCGCAGCAAGCGCGTGCAATCAAGACCCGGCAGGCGATCCTGCAGTCGGCCGCGGCCGTCTTCGCCGAGCGGGGCTACGAGCGCACGACCATCGGAGAGATCCTGGTGCGCGCGGGGGTGACCAAGGGGGCGCTGTATTTCCACTTTGCTTCCAAGGAAGACCTCGCCCTCGGCGTACTCGACGCACAGATGCTCGACGTGCCGCTGGAGCCGCAGGCGATAAAGCTGCAGGAGCTCGCGGACCAGGCCTTCCTGCTCGCCCATCGGCTGCAGCGCGACGCCCTGGTGCGCGCGAGCGTCGCCCTCGCCCTGGACAGTGGTGCCACCGGTGTCGACCGGGTGGCGCCGTTCCAGGCGTGGATCGACCAGGTGTCGGAGATCCTCATGGTGGCGAAGGCGCGCGGGGAGCTGCTCGTCCACGTCAACGTGACGGACACGGCCTCGCTGTTCTCGGGTGCTTTCTCCGGGGTTCAGGCGATGTCCCAGATCCTGTGCGACCGCGACGACCTGATCCATCGCGTGGCGGTGCTTCTCCAGCACTTCATGCCGAGCATCTGCGCGCCCGCGCTGCTGACCGGACTCCAGCTGACGGAGGACTACGCGAAGCGGCTCGGCGAGGAGTACGAGGCGCGCCGGCGCCGCAGGGACGAAGGAAACCTCGCGGACACCCATCGTTAACAAAACCGACCGACCGGTACTGAGAGCGCCCCGACGCAGAACAGCGTCGGGGCGCTCTGGCGTCATGGCACTGAGTGTGTTTTGCTGAGGGTACTCAGTGCCACAAGCGTCTAGGGGAGCTCCACATCATGGGTAAGGACTTCGACCTGTACCGGCCTTCCGAGGAGCACGACATGCTCCGGGAGTCGGTGCGTGCCCTCGCGGAGGCGAAGATCGTGCCGTTCGCGGCGGCGGTGGACGAGGA
>NZ_JBEOVH010000028.1:9459-126114 GCF_040295385.1 Streptomyces sp. NPDC002825 | reverse complement strand
CCGACCGCCTCCGGCGACACCCTCGCCTCGCCCATGCAGGGCACGATCGTCAAGGTCGCGGTCGAGGAGGGCCAGGAGGTCAAGGAAGGCGACCTCATCGTCGTCCTGGAGGCCATGAAGATGGAGCAGCCCCTCAACGCCCACCGCTCCGGCACCGTCAAGGGCCTGAGCGCCGAGGTCGGCGCCTCCGTCACCTCCGGCGCCACCATCTGCGACATCAAGGACTGACGGTCGCACCCAGTACCGTACGAAGGGCCCGCAGGCAGCCGCCTGCGGGCCCTTCGTCGAGGGGAGGGTCTGTACCCATGCGCGCCGACGCACGCCGCAACCACGAGCGACTGCTCATCGAAGCCCGCGCCGCCTTCGCGGAGCAGGGCGCGGACGCGCCCCTGGAGGAGGTGGCGCGCCGCGCGGGCGTCGGGATCGGCACCCTCTACCGGCATTTCCCCACCCGGGCCGACCTGTTGAACGCGGTCTTCCAGGAGGCGCTCGCCGAACTGCTCGACCGTTCGCGGGAGCTGGCGGAGGCCGAGGCGCCGTGCGCGGCGCTGGTGGAGTGGCTGCGGGCGCTGATCGCGCACGCGGGCGAGTACCGCGGGCTCGCGCACGCGCTGATGTCCGCCTCGTACGACCGGAGTTCGGCTCTGGCGCGGTGCAGCGACCCGCTGCGCGCGGCGGGCGAGCGACTGCTCGAACGGGCCCGGAAGGCGGGGCAGGTGCGGGCCGATGTGTCGATCGGCGACCTGATGCAGCTGACCAACGCGATCGCGCTGGCGGCCGAACAGTGCCCGGAGGACGCGGAGCTGGCGGACCGTCTGCTCGCGCTGACGCTGCGGGGCTTGAAGGGCTGAAGCCCTTTCGGTGATCGGCGTGGGACCCCTGGGGGAGGGTCCCTCGGGTACTGCGGCTGAGTGCAGGTCCTGCGCTGATCTCAGCGGCGGCGCATGTCCGCGACCCGGGCCGTGCGTTCCAGCGTCTCCGCGGCCATCCCGCCACCCGGTCCCCGGAACTGGCCGGCCGCCATCCGTCCGCGCTGGACGGGGAGCGGCATGTCACGGCGGGGCCGGGCGCCCGGGGGGACCTGGTCGCCGCCGGAGGGGCCCGCGGTGGCGCCTGTACCGGCGACGGCGATCTGTACGCCCTGGTCGGCGAGGGCCTGGAGCTCGGTGGCGGCCCGTTCGTCGTGGGCCGGGGGCTCGTCGGTCACCAGGCGGGTGATGACGTCAGTCGGCACCGTCTGGAACATGGTGTCGGAGCCGAGCTTGGTGTGGTCGGCGAGGACCACGACCTCGGCGGCCGCCTGGACCAGCGCCCGGTCCACGCTCGCGGAGAGCATGTTGGACGTGGACAGGCCGCGCTCGGCGGTCAGACCGCTCCCGGAGAGGAACGCCCGGGAGACCCGCAGCCCCTGGAGCGACTGCTCGGCCCCGCTGCCCACCAGCGCGTAGTTGGAGCCGCGCAGGGTGCCGCCGGTCATGACGACCTCCACCCGGTTGGCATGGGCGAGGGCCTGGGCGACGAGCAGGGAGTTGGTGACGACGGTCAGTCCGGGCACGCGGGCGAGCCGGCGGGCCAGCTCCTGCGTGGTCGTCCCGGCGCCGACGACGATGGCCTCGCCTTCTTCGACGAGACTCGCGGCGACGTCGGCGATGGCCGTCTTCTCCGCTGTGGCGAGATGGGATTTCTGCGGGAAGCCGGATTCTCGCGTGAATCCGCCCGGCAACACCGCACCGCCGTGGCGGCGGTCGAGGAGTCCTTCTGCCTCGAGGGCCCGTACGTCTCTCCGTACGGTCACTTCAGAGGTCTGGACGACGCGGGCGAGCTCGCGGAGCGACACGGCCCCATTGGCTCGCACCATTTCGAGGATCAACTGGCGACGTTCTGCAGCGAACACGAAACTGACAGTAACGTGACCGGCCGATAGTTTTCAGCACTATGCGCCGAATTGCAGAAGATGCGCACAGACGGGGCCTCCAAGTGGTATGGGAGGCCCCGTCGTTGATCGTTCTATGCCCGGGATTGCCGGGGGTTGTCCGACCGGGCGAACCGTTCCCGCAGGCGGGAGCCGGGCCGGATCGGGGTCTTACGCCTCGCCCGTCGCCTTTCGGGTGTGCAACTGCCGTGCCACTTCCGCGATCGAGCCCGACAGGGAGGGGTACACGGTGAAAGCATTTGCGATCTGTTCGACCGTCAGATTGTTGTCGACCGCGATCGAGATCGGATGGATCAGTTCGCTCGCCTTCGGCGCGACGACGCAGCCGCCGACCACGATGCCGGTGCCCGGACGGCAGAAGATCTTCACGAAGCCGTCCCGGATGCCCTGCATCTTCGCGCGCGGGTTGCGGAGCAGCGGCAGCTTGACGACCTTGGCGTCGATCTTGCCCGCGTCGACGTCGGCCTGGGTGTAGCCGACGGTGGCGATCTCCGGGTCGGTGAAGACGTTCGAGGAGACCGTCTTCAGGTTCAGCGGGGCCACCGCGTCGCCGAGGAAGTGGTACATCGCGATCCGGCCCTGCATGGCGGCGACCGAGGCGAGCGCGAAGACACCCGTGACGTCACCGGCGGCGTACACGCCGGGGGCGGAGGTACGGGAGACCTTGTCGGTCCAGATGTGACCGGAGTCCTTCAGCCGGACGCCTGCCTCCTCAAGACCCATGCCGGCCGAGTTCGGGATCGCGCCGACCGCCATCAGGCAGTGGGTGCCGGAGATGACCCGGCCGTCCGCGAGGGTGACCTCGACCCGGTCGCCGACCCGCTTCGCGGACTCGGCGCGGGAACGGGCCATGACGTTCATGCCGCGGCGCCGGAAGACGTCCTCCAGGACGGCGGCCGCGTCCGGGTCCTCGCCCGGGAGCACGCGGTCACGGCTGGAAACGAGCGTGACGCGTGAGCCGAGGGCCTGGTAGGCACCGGCGAACTCGGCACCGGTGACACCGGAACCGACCACGATGAGCTCCTCCGGGAGCTCCTTCAGGTCGTAGACCTGGGTCCAGTTCAGGATGCGCTCGCCGTCCGGCTTGGCGTCGGGCACCTCACGCGGGTGGGCACCGGTCGCGATCAGCACCGCGTCGGCGGTCAGCGTCTCCTCGGTGCCGTCGGCGGCGGTGACGACCACCTGGCGCGAGCCGTCCACGGCCTGCCGGCCGGAGAGCCGGCCGCGGCCGCGAAGCACCCGGGCGCCGGCCCGGGTCACGGAGGCGGTGATGTCGTGGGACTGGGCGAGCGCGAGGCGCTTCACCCGTCGGTTCACCTTGCCGAGGTCCACGCCGACGACACGAGCGGCCTGCTCGATGTGCGGGGTGTCGTCCGCGACGATGATGCCCAGCTCCTCGTAGGAGGAGTCGAAGGTGGTCATCACCTCGGCGGTGGCGATCAGGGTCTTCGAGGGGACGCAGTCGGTCAGGACGGACGCGCCGCCGAGGCCGTCGCAGTCCACGACGGTCACCTCCGCGCCGAGTTGGGCGCCCACCAGGGCCGCCTCGTATCCGCCGGGTCCGCCGCCGATGATCACGATCCGGGTCACTGGGATCTACGCCTCGCGCTCTCGTTCTGCCGGGGGGTCCCCCCGCTGGGATGCAGTGCGTACGCCATTGTCCCGCACGCTTCAAGTGCGTACCCCATTCTCCCGCACGCCGGGCGCGGCCTCGCGCCGGGGGCTCGGATGGGGTGACGGGAGGGGTGCGGGAAGCGCGCGGACCCGGGCGCGCGGCCTCGCGGCCGGCGCTCGGACGGGGCGCGGGGAAAAGCACGGACCCGGGCGCGCGGCCTCGGGCCGGGCCTCGGACGGTGCGCGGGAGGGGTGCGGAGCCGCCCGCGCCGGCCCTCGTGCGGCCGCCACCTCGGGGTTCCCCGGGCAGCCCGCCCCCTCCCGTACCCTCGGTCCCATGTCGCTCTACGCCGCTTTCGCCGGCAACCTCGACGCGCGGCTCATGAGCCGCCGCGCACCGCACTCCCCGCTGCGCGGCACCGGCTGGCTGAACGGCTGGCGGCTCACCTTCGGCGGCGAGCAGATGGGCTGGGAGGGAGCGCTGGCCACCATCGTGGAGGCCCCCCGCTCCCAGGTCTTCGTGGCGCTGTACGACATCGCGCCGATGGACGAGGACTCCATGGACCGCTGGGAGGGCGTGGGCCTCGACATCTACCGGCGGATGCGGGTTCGGGTGCACACCCTGGACGGCGAGGAGCCGGCCTGGGTGTACGTCCTCAACGCGTACGAGGGCGGGCTGCCGTCCGCGCGGTACCTGGGCGAGGTCGCCGACGCGGCCGAGTCGGCGGGCGCGCCGCACGACTACGTGATGGAGTTGCGGAAGCGCCCCTGCTGAGCCGGGCGGGCCGCCCCGTGGGCCGCATCGATCCGGCCGCTTCATCCGGCCGGGTTGATCCGACCGGGTGGCCGAAATCCCCCGTTCGTCGGAAACGACAAGACAACGATCGCATGTCCGTCAGCATCGTCATCTACGCGCGTAGGAATTCTCCGGCTACGCTGCTGCGCGTACCAAATCCGTCCGGGGTTCCCCTCGGACCCCCCTCCCCGAGGCGAGAGAGTCAGTGAACGCAACTGCCACCCCGTACGAGGCCGCCGAGGCCGCTGCCGCACGTCTTCGCGAGCTGACCGGTGTCGAGAACCACGACGTCGCCCTGGTCATGGGCTCCGGCTGGGCCCCCGCCGTCGACGCCCTCGGTGCCCCCGAGGCCGAGTTCCCGGTGACCGAGCTCCCCGGCTTCCCGCCGCCGGCCGTCGAGGGCCACGGCGGCAAGGTCCGCTCGTACAAGATCGGTGAGAAGCGGGCGCTGGTCTTCCTCGGCCGCACCCACTTCTACGAGGGCCGGGGCGTCGCCTCCGTCGCCCACGGCGTCCGCACCGCCGTCGCCGCCGGCTGCAAGACCGTCGTCCTCACCAACGGCTGCGGCGGCCTCCGCGAGGGCATGCGCCCCGGCCAGCCGGTCCTGATCAGCGACCACATCAACCTCACGGCGGCCTCCCCGATCGTCGGCGCGAACTTCGTCGACCTGACGGACCTGTACTCGCCGCGCCTGCGCGCGCTGTGCAAGGAGGTCGACGAGACGCTGGAGGAGGGCGTGTACGTCCAGTTCCCCGGCCCGCACTACGAGACCCCGGCCGAGATCAACATGGTCCGCGTGCTCGGCGGCGACCTCGTCGGCATGTCCACCGTCCTGGAGGCCATCGCGGCCCGCGAGGCCGGCGCCGAGGTCCTCGGCATCTCCCTCGTCACCAACCTGGCGGCGGGGCTCTCGGGCGAACCGCTGAACCACGAGGAGGTCCTCCAGGCGGGCCGCGACTCGGCGGCCCGGATGGGCGAGCTCCTGACGCGGGTCCTGGACCGGATCTGACGGTCGCGGGGCGGGGCGGCGCGGCGCCGCTGCGCGGGGCTTCTCCCCCACCCCGCCCTTTCCCGAAACCGGGGGGCGAGCCCCCCGGACCTCATACGCCCGTCGGGCGTGTCCTCGATCTCCCCCTACGCCCGGCGGCGTGGGGGGGACCCCCCGACGGGCTGGAAATCCAGCCCCGCCGGCGTTTGAGGCGCGGGGTCCGGAGCGGAGCCCCGGTTACGGGAAGGGGCGGGATGGGGAAAGGCTCCGCGCAGCGGCCCACCCACCCGCACCCGCCCACCCGCGCCCCCACCCCGCCCCTCCCGCCCGCACCCCCGAAAGGCACACCGTGACGCAGGACGATCTCCTCACCCGGGCCCAGGCCTGGCTCGCCGAGGATCCCGACAGCGAGACCCGCGAGGAGCTCGCGCGGCTCATCGAGGCCGGCGCGAGCGACGAACTCGCCGCCCGGTTCAGCGGCACGCTGCAGTTCGGCACGGCCGGGCTCCGCGGTGAGCTCGGCGCCGGGCCCATGCGGATGAACCGCTCGGTCGTCATCCGCGCGGCCGCAGGCCTCGCCGCGTACCTGAAGGCGAAGGGCCAGACCGGCGGCCTCGTCGTCATCGGCTACGACGCCCGCTACAAGTCCGCCGACTTCGCCCGCGACACCGCCGCCGTGATGACCGGCGCCGGGCTGCGCGCCGCGCTGCTGCCCCGCCCGCTGCCGACGCCCGTCCTCGCGTACGCCATAAGGCATCTGGGCGCCGTCGCCGGTGTCGAGGTGACCGCGAGCCACAACCCGCCGCGCGACAACGGCTACAAGGTCTACCTGGGCGACGGCTCGCAGATCGTCCCGCCCGCCGACGCCGAGATCGCCGCCGAGATCGACGCCATCCGCTCGCTGCACGACGTGCCCCGGCCCGAGTGGGGGTCCCCCCACTCGGGCGAAGCCGAGAGTGGGGGAGGGTGGGAGACCCTCGGCGACGAGGTCCTGACGGCCTACCTGGAGCGTACGGACGCCGTCCTGACCCCCGGCTCCCCCCGGACCGCGCGGACCGTCTACACGGCCATGCACGGCGTCGGCAAGGAGGTCCTGACGGCCGCCTTCGACCGGGCCGGCTTCCCGCCGCCCGCGCTCGTCGCCGAGCAGGCCGACCCGGACCCGGCCTTCCCGACGGTCGCCTTCCCGAACCCGGAGGAGCCGGGCGCCATGGACCTGGCCTTCGAGGCCGCCCGGGCCGTGGACCCCGACATCGTCATCGCGAACGACCCGGACGCCGACCGCTGCGCCGTGGCCGTGCCCGACGCCTCCGTCGAGGGCGGCTGGCGGATGCTCCGCGGCGACGAGGTCGGCGCGCTGCTCGCCGCGCACCTGGTGCACAAGGGTGCCACCGGCGTCTTCGCCGAGTCGATCGTCTCGTCCTCGCTGCTCGGCCGGATCGCCGAGGCGGCCGGTGTCGGCTACGAGGAGACCCTCACCGGCTTCAAGTGGATCGCCCGCGTCGACGGCCTTCGGTACGGCTACGAGGAGGCGCTCGGCTACTGCGTCGACCCGGAGGGCGTCCGCGACAAGGACGGCATCACGGCGGCGCTGCTCGTCACGGAGCTGGCCTCGGTGCTCAAGGAGCAGGGCCGGACGCTGACCGACCTGCTCGACGACCTGGCGGTGGCGCACGGCCTGCACGCCACGGACCAGCTGTCCGTACGGGTCGAGGACCTGGGCGTCATCGCCAACGCGATGGCCACCCTGCGCGAGCGGCCCCCGGTCCGGCTCGCCGGTCTGACGGTCGTCTCGGCCGAGGACCTGACGAAGGGCACCGAGTCCCTGCCGCCGACCGACGGGCTGCGCTACCACCTGGAGGGCGACTACAAGGCCCGGGTGATCGTCCGCCCCTCCGGCACCGAGCCCAAGCTCAAGTGCTACCTGGAGGTCGTCGTCCCGGTCGGCGACGCCAGCGAGCTGGCGACGGCCCGCGCCACGGGCGCCGAGATCCTCGCCGCGATCAAGCGGGACCTGTCCGAGGCCGCGGGGCTGTAGGCAGGGCACAGCACATCGGGCGAGGGCCCGTACGGAACCGATTCCGTACGGGCCCTCGCCCGTACACGCCCTCACCCGGAGACGCCCTCGCCCGTCCGGGTGAACCCCGTACGGCACGTGACGTAAAGCGTGGACCGGGCGCCGGGGGCGCGCGCCAGGGTGACCCGGTGTCCGTCACCCCCGTGCCGTACGTCCCCACACCCCGTACGCCCGCTGCCGCCCCCGACGTCCCGGAGCGCGGCGCGCTGCGGCGCGCGGCCCCGGCGCTGTTCGGTTTCCTGGCGGTACGGCTCCTGGGTCTCGCGGTGCTCGCCCGCTGGGCGCATCTGCGGGGCCACGGTCTGTGGCCGCTGCTCGCCCGGACGTGGGACTCGCTCTGGTACCTGGACATCGCCGGGCACGGGTACGCGACCCAGCCGTCCTTCCCCCGGAACCTGGCCTTCTTCCCGCTCTTCCCCGGGCTCGTCCGGCTCCTCTCGGCGGTCCTCCCCGGCAACGCCTCTCCCGCCTCGATCGCGCTCGGGCTCGCGGTGGTGTGCTCGCTGGCCGCCGCCTGGGGGGTGTTCGCGGTCGGCGACCGGCTGCACGGGCGCCGGACCGGCACGGTCCTCGCCGTCCTGTGGGGGGCCTCCCCGGTGGCCGCCGTGGAGTGGATGGGGTACACGGAGTCGCTGTTCACGGCGCTCGCCGCCTGGGCGCTGTACGCGGTGCTCGGCGGGCGCTGGGCGTGGGCGGCCGGGCTCGCGGTGGCTGCCGGGCTGACCCGGCCGACCGGGCTCGCGGTCGCGGCGGCGGTCGGCGTGGCGGGGCTCCTGGCCGCCCGGCGCGAGCGGCGCGCCCTGGCCGCCGCCCTGACGGCGCCGCTCGGCTGGCTGGGGTACGTCGGGTGGGTGGCGCTCGTCCGGGGGCGCTGGGACGGCTACTTCGAGGTGCAGCGGCGCTGGGGGAACCAGTGGGACGGCGGCGCGGTGACGCTGCGGGCGCTGCGCCGGCACCTCGTCCACAGCCCGTCCCCGCCGTTCTTCCTGACGGTCGTCTCGGTGGTGCTGCTGCTGTCCGCCGCGCTGTACGTGTGCTGTGTCGCGGACCGGCAGCCGCTGCCGCTGCTCGTGTTCACGGGGGTGCTGCTGCTGGTGGTCCTCGGCAGCGGCGGCGTCTGGTTCCCGCGCGCCCGCTTCCTGCTGCCGGGCTTCCCGCTGCTGCTGCCGCTCGCGGTGGGGGTCGCCCGCGCCCGGTGGCACGTCGCCGCCCTCGTCCTCACGGGGGCGGCGCTCTCCTCGGCGTGGCTGGGCGGGCACATGCTCCTGGTGTGGGACGGAGCGCCCTAGCGACGCCGGACAGCCGGCCGGGCCTAGCGGGTCGCGAGCAGGATCACGAGGAGCAGCAGTCCGGCCGCGGCGGGGGCGAGGATCTCGTACGCCCAGCGGACCTGCGGTTCGCCCTGCGCGCCCGGGGTCCCGGCGCGCAGCTCGGCGAGTTCGCGCAGCTCGCCGATGGTCCTGTCGCTCGGGGCGGTACGGGAGGCGCTGTCCCGTACGTCGGCGGTGACGGAGGTACGGCCGTGCGGATCGTCCTGGGAGGCGCGGGCGGCCTGGCGGGCGGCCTTCTTGCGCTGGCGCAGCGAGACGGGGATCGCCCAGAGCTGGTACTTGACGCCCTCCTGCGTGAAGACCTCGCTGGAGTAGCCGGCGCGGACGTCGGCGACCGTGGCCCAGGGCAGCACGATCGACCGGAACGGGTTGCGGATCCGGAGCCGGTCGTCGTTGGCGTACACCGCGGGCCGGATCGTGAAGGCGACGATCAGCGGGACGGCGAGGACGAGGAACGCGAGCGCGATCCAGGGCGTGCGGCCCTCGCCGCGGACGATCGCGTCCCCGGCGAAGAAGGCCGTGAGGAGCAGCAGGAAGACCCCGCCCGCGACCCCGAGGGGCGACCGGAAGACCTTGTCGGCGGGGGTCTGTCCCTCGGGGGTCTTTCCTGCGGACGGCTGCTCGGGGCTCGGCTCGTGGCTGGGCTCGGGGGTCGTCATGCCGCCGATTGTGCCTCAGGGGCCGGGTGGGGGCTCAGGCGCCCCGCGTGGCCACGAGGTCCGCGTACAGGATGATGTTGTCGGGCCGGTGACCGCCGACGAGCTCGCCGCCGCAGGTGACGAGGCGCAGCTCGGGGCGGGTGGTGTCGCCGTACACCTTGGCGGTCGGGAAGGCGTGCTTGTCGACCTGTTCCAGCTCCCGTACCCGGAAGACGGCGGTCGTGCCGTCGGCGCGGGTCACGGTGATCTCGTCGCCGACGCGGACCCTGGAGACGTTCTTGAGGACGGCCGGGCCGCGGGCGGTGTCGAAGTGGCCGATGAGGACGGCGGGGCCGGTCTGGCCGGGGGTGACGCCCTTGTCGTACCAGCCGATGCGGTCGGCGTCCGCGACCGGGGGCACCTCGACGGTGCCGTCCGTGTTGAGGCCGAGGGAGAGGACGGGCCCGGTGTCGACCCCGGCGGCGGGCACCCGCACCCGCACGGGCAGGGACCGCGCCAGCGGCTTGACGGGGGCGGCGCTCGCGGTCGGCGTGGGGGCGGCGGTGGCCGGGGAGATGCGGGCGGGCGGGGTGGCGGGCACGGACTCGCCGACGGCGGAGCAGCCGGTGAGCGCGGCGAGCGCGGCCACGAGGAGGAGGGAGGCGGTACGGGTACGAGCGGGGCGACGGCTCACGGGACGGCTCCGGACGGGCTGCGGCCGGCCACCGCGCGGGACGCGGCGACCGGCCTGGGGCGGGGCGGGGTGGGGTGTTGCCTGCTCGGGTCGGGGCAGGGGGTGAGGCGGTGCGGGTACGGGGTCGGGCGCGGGATCAGGTACCGATCAGGCGCGCGAGGCCGCCCGGCGGCGGAGGACGACGAAGCCGAGGCCCGCGGCGGCGAGGGAGGCCGCGCCCGCGCCGGCCGCGATCAGGGCCGTGGAGTCGCCCTCGGTGCCCAGCTCGGCACCGGCCGCGACGCCGCCCTGCGGGACGACGGAGGTCTGCCCGGTGTTCGTGGTGGAGCCGTTGCTGCCCGCGGGGGCCGGGGTGGTGGCGGACGGCGACGGGGTGGTGGTGGCGTCCTTCTCGCAGCCCTTGGGGAGCTTCGGGAACGCGGTCCACTGGTACGGCGTGTCGCCGCCCTGGGTGCGCTGGCCCAGCTTCGGGGTGGTGGTGTTCGCGTCCTTGATGGTGAGGCCCTGGCCCAGGTCGGCCGCGTGGTCGCGGTCGAGGGTGACGATGGGCTTGCCGTCCTCGTCCTTGAGGACGGCCTTCGGGCCCTTCTCCAGGTCGTTGGTGAGCGTCACGGTCAGCAGCGCGAAGACCGAGGGGATGTCCTGCTGGACGGTGCACTTGCCGAGGGTGACGACGGGACCCGGGGTGGGCTTGGGAGCCGGGGTCTCGACGAGCTCGGGGGCGGCCTGCTTCGACGAGCCCTGGATGTAGGCGGCGAAGCCTCCGTCGTGCTCCAGGACGACGACCGCCTTGCCGTACACGAGGACCTGACGGAGGCCGCTCAGGTAGGTGAAGCCGCGGCCCTGGCCGTTCTCGACGAGCTGGAGGCCGTAGCGGCCGTCCTTCTCGGCCAGCTCCAGGACGGTGCCGTCGGCGAGCTTGTACGTGCCGGGCTCGGCGCCGGGGAGGTAGTTGCGGTCCCAGTTGAGGGTGCGGCCGTCCTGGAAGAGGACGAAGAACTCGCCGTTGTCGTTGCCGGCGACCGGGCCGGTGGCGGCGTCGAGCACGCCGACCGGGTTGCCCTGGAAGAAGAGCTCGGCGCGGTGGTGACCGTCGGCGGCCTTGTAGATCTTGGCGATCGTGCCGTTGATGAGGGTCTCGGTCCGGACGAGGGTGCCCTTCGCGGGGTCGGCCTCCGCCGGCTTGTCGGCCTCGACCGGCTTCGCGTCCGCCGGCTTCGCGGCATCGGCCTGCTGCGCGGTGTCGGCCGGCTTCACGGCCACCGGGCCGTCGGCGGCGTACGCGGCGCCGGCGAGGGCCGGGGTGGTGAGGGCGACACCGGCGACGAGGGCGGTGGCGATGGCGGTGCGAAGGGCGGTGCGCATAACGACTCCTGTGAATTCAGGTGAGCGGATAAGAGGAGAGCCGCATGCCGCTTTTTCTCGGTCCGACTGGTTCCGGTGAGGTCTGGCTGGCTGCTGATAAGAATCTATTGATCTTGTATGCGGGAGCCGTCCGCTCCACGTCACGGGCGTGTGACAGGCGTCACCGCGCCGTGGAACCCCCTGTGACCTCGGGCTCGATGAAGGGTCCGCCCTGTACAGGTCGCTACGCGCGTAGATATGCTCGACTGGTGACCATGCCCACCACTGCATCCGCAGCATTCGCTTTCGCCGACGTGACCACGTCCGACAGTGCGCTGCGCCGCTTCCTCCACGGGCTGCCCGGCGTCGACGCCGTCGGCCTGGAGGCGCGCGCCGCGTCCCTCGGCACCCGCTCGATCAAGACCACGGCCAAGGCGTACGCCATCGACCTGGCCATTTCCATGATCGACCTGACGACTCTCGAAGGCGCGGACACCCCGGGCAAGGTCCGGGCGCTCGCCGCCAAGGCCGTCAACCCCGATCCGACCGACCGCACGACCCCGAAGACGGCCGCCGTCTGCGTCTACCCCGACATGGTGGCCACCGCCAAGGCCGCCGTCGCGGGCTCGGGCGTCAAGGTCGCCTCGGTCGCCACCGCCTTCCCGGCCGGGCGCGCCGCGCTCCCCGTGAAGCTGGCCGACACCGCCGACGCCATCGCCGCCGGAGCCGACGAGATCGACATGGTCATCGACCGTGGCGCCTTCCTCGCCGGCCGGTACATGGAGGTCTTCGAGCAGATCGCCGCGATCAAGGCGGAGTGCGGCGACCGCGCCCGCCTCAAGGTGATCTTCGAGACCGGCGAGCTGTCCACGTACGACAACATCCGCCGCGCCTCCTGGCTCGGCATGATGGCCGGCGCGGACTTCATCAAGACCTCGACCGGCAAGGTCGCGGTCAACGCCACCCCGGCGAACACCCTCCTCATGCTGGAGGCCGTGCGCGACTTCCGCGCCCAGACCGGCGTGCAGATCGGCGTGAAGCCGGCCGGCGGCATCCGCAACACCAAGGAAGCGATCAAGTTCCTGGTTCTCGTCAACGAGACCGTGGGTGAGGACTGGCTGGACAACCACTGGTTCCGCTTCGGCGCTTCCAGCCTGCTCAACGACCTGCTGATGCAGCGCCAGAAGCTGGCGACCGGCCGTTACTCCGGCCCCGATTACGTGACGGTGGACTGATCAACATGGCATCTGCATTCGAGTACGCGCCGGCACCGGAGTCCCGCTCGGTCGTCGACATCGCGCCGAGCTACGGCCTGTTCATCGACGGCGAGTTCGTCGAGGCGGCCGACGGCAAGGTCTTCAAGACCGTCTCCCCCTCCACCGAGGAGGTCCTCGCCGAGGTCGCCCAGGCGGGCGCCGAGGACGTCGACCGCGCGGTGAAGGCGGCCCGCAGGGCCTTCGAGAAGTGGTCGGCGCTGCCCGGCTCCGAGCGCGCCAAGTACCTCTTCCGCATCGCCCGGATCATCCAGGAGCGCAGCCGTGAGCTGGCCGTCCTGGAGACCCTGGACAACGGCAAGCCGATCAAGGAGACCCGCGACGCGGACCTCCCGCTGGTCGCGGCGCACTTCTTCTACTACGCGGGCTGGGCGGACAAGCTCGACCACGCGGGCTACGGCGCGAACCCGCGCCCGCTGGGCGTGGCCGGCCAGGTCATCCCGTGGAACTTCCCGCTGCTCATGCTGGCGTGGAAGATCGCCCCGGCACTCGCGACCGGCAACACGGTCGTCCTCAAGCCGGCCGAGACGACTCCGCTCTCCGCCCTGTTCTTCGCGGACATCTGCCGCCAGGCCGGGCTGCCGAAGGGCGTCGTCAACATCCTTCCCGGATACGGGGAGACGGGCGCCGCGCTGGTCGAGCACCCGGACGTGAACAAGGTCGCCTTCACCGGCTCGACCGCGGTCGGCAAGGCCATCGCGCGCTCGGTCGCCGGCACGGACAAGAAGGTGACCCTGGAGCTGGGCGGCAAGGGCGCCAACATCGTCTTCGACGACGCCCCGATCGACCAGGCCGTCGAGGGCATCGTCAACGGCATCTTCTTCAACCAGGGCCAGGTCTGCTGCGCGGGCTCGCGCCTCCTCGTCCAGGAGTCGATCCAGGACGAGCTGCTCGACAGCCTCAAGCGCCGCCTGTCGACGCTCCGCCTCGGCGACCCGCTCGACAAGAACACCGACATCGGCGCCATCAACTCCTCGGAGCAGCTGGCCCGCATCACCTCCCTCGTGGAGCAGGGCGAGGCGGAGGGCGCCGAGCGCTGGACCGCCGCGTGCGAGATCCCGTCGGCCGGTTACTGGTTCGCCCCGACGCTCTTCACGGGCGTCACGCAGGCGCACCGGATCGCCCGCGACGAGATCTTCGGCCCGGTCCTGTCGGTGCTG
Source organism: Streptomyces sp. NPDC002825 (assembly GCF_040295385.1). Taxonomy (NCBI): domain Bacteria; kingdom Bacillati; phylum Actinomycetota; class Actinomycetes; order Kitasatosporales; family Streptomycetaceae; genus Streptomyces; species Streptomyces sp. NPDC002825. Next base: position 112,265 of record NZ_JBEOVH010000028.1, on the reverse strand, counting down.
TCCTTCCGTACGCCCGACGAGGCGGTCGCGAAGGCCAACAACAGCCAGTACGGCCTGTCGGCGGGCATCTGGACGGAGAAGGGCTCCCGCATCCTGGCGGTCGCCAACAAGCTCCGGGCCGGTGTCGTCTGGGCCAACACGTTCAACAAGTTCGACCCGACCTCGCCGTTCGGCGGCTACAAGGAGTCGGGCTTCGGCCGCGAGGGCGGCCGCCACGGTCTGGAGGCCTACCTCGATGTCTGATCAGACGCGCCTCAGTGTCTTCAAGACCTACAAGCTGTACGTCGGGGGCAAGTTCCCCCGCTCCGAGAGCGGCCGGGTGTACGAGGTGAGCGACGCGAAGGGCAAGTGGCTGGCGAACGCGCCGCTCTCCTCCCGCAAGGACGCGCGTGACGCGGTCGTCGCGGCCCGCAAGGCCTTCGGCGGCTGGGCGGGCGCGACCGCGTACAACCGCGGCCAGATCCTCTACCGCGTCGCCGAGATGCTGGAGGGCCGCAAGGGCCAGTTCGTGCACGAGGTCGCGGACGCGGAGGGCCTGTCGAAGTCGAAGGCGGCCGTGATCGTCGAGGCGGCGATCGACCGCTGGGTCTGGTACGCGGGCTGGACCGACAAGATCGCCCAGGTCGTGGGCGGTGCGAACCCGGTCGCGGGCCCGTACTTCAACCTGTCGACCCCGGAGCCGACCGGCGTCGTCACGGTCGTGGCCCCGCAGGACTCGTCCTTCCTGGGCCTGGTCTCGGTGATCGCCCCGGTGATCGCGACGGGCAACACGGCCGTCGTCATCGCGAGCGAGAAGGCCCCGCTCCCCGCCCTCTCCCTGGGCGAGGTCCTGGCCACCTCCGACCTGCCCGGCGGCGTGGTCAACATCCTCTCCGGCAAGGCCTCCGAGATGGGCCCGCACCTCGCGGCCCACCAGGACGTGAACGCGATCGACCTGACGGGCGCGGACACCGATCTGGCCCGTGACCTGGAGATCGCGGCCGCGGACAACCTGAAGCGCGTCCTGCGCCCCCGTACCGAGGACTTCGCCGAGTCCCCGGGCACGGACCGCATGACCGCGTTCCTGGAGACGAAGACGGTCTGGCACCCCACGGGTTCGCTGGGCGCGAGCGGCTCCTCGTACTAGGACCCCCATGACGAAAGGCCCCCGGGAGCTCCCGGGGGCCTTTCGTCATGCTCCGCCGCGTTCGATCAGGCCCGCGACCCCGTCGAGGACGCAGTCGAGCCCCGTCTCGAACAGCCAGGCCGCGTCGTCCTTGCGGGCCGCGCCGAGGGCGTACGCCCGGTAGGTGGGGTAGCGGCCGGTGCCGAGCAGGTACGTCATCTGCGGGGCGAGCGCCCGGCGGGTCTCGTCGGGGCTCTCCCAGCCGTGCTCCTTCATGTACAGGGCGACGGCGACCTCCGCCTGCACGGCTCCGTGCACGTACGCGCCGACCGCCCGGAACGCGGCCATCATCGTGTCGGTGTCGAGGCCGAGCCCGTCGAGGGAGGCCAGCTGCCGCTCTGCGGACGCCAACCGGTTCGGGGTGAGGGCGAGGAGCGGGGTCGGCAGCTGGGCGAGCCAGGGGTGGCGCAGCATCCCGTCGCGGGTGCGGTGCGCATGGGTCCGCAGGGTCTCCCGCCAGCCCTCGGTGGTCTCCGGCGGCTCCAGTTCGGTCGAGACCCGGTCGACCATGAGGGCCCAGAGCTCGTCCTTGCCGTTGACGTGCCGGTACGCGGCCATGGGCGCGACGCCCAGTTCGGCGGCGACCTTGCGCATGGTGACGGCGGCGAATCCCTCGCGGTCCGCGATGCCGATCGCGGCCTCGGCGATCCGGCCCGGGGTGAGGGACGCCCTGGGCGCCGCGGCGGGCCGATCGAGCCGCTCCCACAGCGAGACGCCGTCCGTCTCGTCCTTCTTCGCCACTCCGGCCTCCTTCTGTCGCGTACAGCGTATGCCCTGTGGACGACGTACACATCGACGTGTACGTTGTACACCTGTTGGCGTACGCCGTACACATCACTGTTCCAGGGGGAACCATGAGCACTCCGCTCCGCCTCGCCGTCATCCAGGGGTCCACCCGCGAAGGCCGCCTCGGCCCCACCGTCGCGCACTGGCTGGCCGGCCACGCCGCCGAACGCCCCGACCTCACCGTCGACGTCGTCGACCTCGCCGAGACCCCGCTGCCCACCGTCTTCCCGCACCTCGGCCAGGCCCCCGCCGACGAGGCCGACCGGGCCCTCCTGCGCGCCGTGTCCCCGCGCCTGGCCGCCGCCGACGCCTTCGTCGTCGTCACACCCGAGTACAACCACAGCTACCCGGCGTCCCTGAAGAACGCGATCGACTGGCACAACAAGGAATGGCACGCCAAGCCCGTCGGCTTCGTCGCCTACGGCGGCTTCTCCGCCGGTCTGCGCGCCGTCGAGCACCTGCGCGGCGTCTTCGCCGAACTGCACGCCGTCACCATCCGCGAGGCGGTCGGACTCCAGGGCGTCTGGGGCCAGTTCGACCAGAACGGCCGGGCCGTCGACCCGGCGGCCGACGCCGCCGCCAAGGCGATGCTCGACCAGCTCACCTGGTGGGCCGAGGCGCTCCGCGAAGCCCGCGCCAAGAAGCCGTACGCGGCCTGACCATGACGACGACCCAGAAAGCCCGGCTCCCCTACCCGGGCCTCACCGGCCTCATGCTCGGCATCGTCCTCGGCACCCTCGACGGCACGATCGTCGGCACCGCCCTCCCCACCGTCGCCGGCGAACTCGGCGGCCTCGACCGGCTGTCATGGGTGGTCACCGCCTACCTCCTCACCGCCGCCGTCACCACCCCCCTGTGGGGCAAGGCCGGCGACCTGTACGGACGCAAGGGCGCCTACCTCTCCGCCGTCGCCGTCTTCCTCACCGGCTCCGTCCTCTCCGGCCTCGCCCAGAGCATGGAGCAGCTCATCGCCTTCCGCGCCCTCCAGGGCGTCGGCGCCGGCGGCCTGATGGTCGGCGCCTTCGCCCTGATCGGCACCGTCGTCTCCCCGGAGGACAGCCCCAGGGTCCAGGCGATCACCGGGGCGATGCTCCCGGCCGCCTTCGCCGGCGGCCCGCTCCTCGGCGGACTGCTCACCGACCACCTGAACTGGCGCTGGGCCTTCTACGTCAACGTGCCCGTCGGCATCGCCGCGCTGCTGCTCGTCTCACTCGGACTGCGCGTACGGACCCCGCGCGTCCGGGCCCGCGTGGACGTGGCCGGAGCGCTGCTCCTCACCACCGGCATCCTCGCCCTGACCCTGCTCGCGACCTGGGGCGGCACCCGGTACGCCTGGACCTCGCCGAGGATCCTCGCCCTGGCCTCGACCGCCGCGGCCGCCCTCGCGCTGCTCGTCAGGACCGAGCGGCGCGCCGCGGAACCGGTGATCCCGCCCCGGCTGTTCCACAGCCGGAACTTCACCCTCGCGCAGATCCTCAGCCTGCTGGTCGGGGCGGGCATGCTCGCCGCGATGAACTACCTGCCGCAGTACTTCCAGTTCGTCCGCGGGCAGTCGTCCACGGCGAGCGGACTGCTCCTGCTGCCGCTCATGCTCGGCATGGTCGCCGTCCAGCTCGCCACGGGCCGGCGGATCGCACACGACGGCCGCTACCGGATCTACCCGATCCTCGGCGGCGGACTCATGACGGCGGGCGCCCTCACCCTGCTCCTGCTCGACGTCGACACCCCGACGGCCGTCGCGTCCGGCCTCGCCGTGATCATGGGCGCCGGCATGGGCTTCCTCATGCAGTCGACCCTGCTCATCACCATGTACAGCGCCCCGCCCCGGGACATGGGTGCGGCGAGCGGCACCGTCACGCTCGTCCGCACCCTCGGCGGCTCCCTGGGCGTCGCGACCCTCGGCGCGGTCTTCACCGCACGCCTCGCGGGGACCGACCCGAACCTGACCCCGTCCCAGGCCGCACGCCTGCCGGAGCCGGTACGGGAAGGCCTGCGGGCGGCGGTCACCAGCGGGGTGCACGGGGTGCTGCTCGGCACCGCCGTGCTCGCCGCCCTGGCCTTCGCGGTGGCCTGGCTTGTACGAGAGGTCCCCCTGCGGACCGCTACGGAAGCAGCCCCCGCGTCAGCGGACCGGCCACCGGCAGATCGGCCACTGCCCCGCCCTTCGTGACGTGGTCGGTCACCAGGTTCGTACCCACCGGCTTGAAGTCGGCGACCTGCGTGCCGAGGCCGTTGTCGAGCGGGTCGACGCCCGTGTTGGCCAGCGGGTCGAGCTGGAGCTGCGTCAGCGGGCCCACGCCGTGCGTGACGCCCTCCAGCGCGCCGGCCCCGGCCGCGGCGGCGTCCGTCCTGGTCAGCGAGTCGACGGGCAGCGGCACCGGCGCGACGGCCTGCGCCGCGGCGCCCGCGCCGACCAGCGCGGCACCCGCCGCCGTGACCGTCAGACCGGCCTTGAGCAGGGCGTTGCGGCGGGGGGTGCGGGGTTCTGCGTGACGCGCCATGACGATCCTTCCGAGGGGTGACCGAGCGGCAACCGACAGTAGTGGAGGTGTGATGCTCGATACCAACGGCCTTCCTCGGGGGTCCCCTGCACGGGGGAATGGTTCACACTGGTGTCCCGTGAGTTCCCAACCGATCCCGACCCGTGTCGTCCTACTCGCGGGCCCCTCCGGCTCCGGCAAGTCGTCCCTCGCCGCCGTCACCGGCCTTCCGGTCCTGCGCCTCGACGACTTCTACAAGGAGGCCGACGACCCTTCGCTCCCGCTCGTCGAGGGAAGCGAGGACATCGACTGGGACTCCCCACTCTCCTGGGACGCGGACGCCGCCGTCGCCGCGATCGTCGAACTGTGCCGTACGGGACGGACGGACGTCCCCGTGTACGACATCGCCACCAGCTCCCGGGTGGACCGGGAGCGGCTCGACATCGCGCGCACGCCGCTCTTCGTGGCGGAGGGCATCTTCGCGGCCGAGATCGTGAACCGCTGCCGCGAGCTCGACGTCCTCGCGGACGCGCTGTGCCTGCGCGGGCGGCCCTCGACGACCTTCCGCCGGCGGCTCCTGCGCGACCTTCGCGAGGGGCGCAAGTCGGTCCCGTTCCTGCTGCGGCGCGGCTGGCGCCTGATGCGGGCCGAGCGCGCGATCGTGGCCCGGCAGACGTCGCTGGGCGCGCACCCCTGCGCGAAACCGGAGGCCCTGGGCCGCCTGGCCGCCGCGGCGGCAGGCCGCCACCGCACACCGGTCTAGCCCCGCCCCGCGCGAGCCCCGCGCCCTGCTGGGCGGTGCCCCGGTCCGCCCCCCGTGTGGGCAATCGTCCCGCAGGGCGGGACGGGTGGGCACACGGGACGGCGCCCTCAGCGGCGCCTCCGCGTTCCGCGCCTGGACCCGCACCACCAGCGCGCCGTCACCAGGGGTGCGGGTTCAGGCGCGGGAGCCTCTGGCGCCGGCAAGGGCGCCGTCCGTTGTGCCCACCCTCCCCCAAGCTCTCGGCTTCGCTCGAGCAGGGGGACCCCCACGCCCCTTGCGGAACGCCTGCCCACAACGGGCGTGGGCACCGCCCCGGCGGAACGCCTGCCCACAACGGGCGGAAGCGCGGCCCACAACGGGCGAAGCGGGTCGTGCGAGGCCCCCCGGACTCGTACGACCCGCTTCGTTTTCTACCCCCGTACCCCCGTACGGTTCCCCCGTGTTCCCCCCGTCCCCAAGCGCCCCGTCTCCCCCGTAGGCACTCGGAGGGTCGTCCCCCCGGACCTTCAGGCCACCAGCTCGCCGAAGGACTCCTCCTCGTCACGGCCGAAGCTCAGCACCTCGTCCTCGCGCAGTCGCCGCAGCGAGCGCCAGATGCTCGACTTCACCGTGCCGACACTGATGTCCAGGATCTCCGCGATCTCCGGATCCGTACGGCCCTCGTAGTAGCGCAGCACCAGCATCGTCCGCTGGAGCTCGGGCAGCCGGGCCAGGGCCTGCCACAGGACCGCGCGCAGCTCCGTACCCCGCATCGCGTCCGTCTCGCCGACCGTCTCCGGCAGCTCCTCGGTCGGGTACTCGTTGAGCTTGCGCCGGCGCCAGGCGCTGATGTGCAGGTTCGTCATGGTGCGACGCAGGTAGCCGCCGACGGCCGCCTTGTCGCTGATCCGGTCCCAGGCGCGGTACGTGGAGAACAGCGCGCTCTGGAGCAGGTCCTCGGCCTCGAAACGGTCACCGGTGAGGTGGTAGGCGGTGGCGTACAGGGAGGCACGACGCTCCTGGACGTAAGCCGTGAACTCGGCTTCCGAACAGCTCGTGCGCTCCCCCGTGACCTCCCCGTACGCCGCTCCCCCGTCAGCAACGGCCACCATGTAAGGCGCCTTGCGCTGACGCCCGACGGTCCGAACGCACCCCCGCCCGTTCATCCCGCCGGACTTCTCGGTGCTCCGCACGACGTCGTGGAGACGCGTGACAACTGCGCTTGAGGTGTTGCTGTGCAGTGCGTTCATCTCGCGCCCCCCGTCGGTTGGAGTGTGTTTCGGTCCGTGTGCCAAGAAGCTTGCCCCCCGGACTTCATGGCGTTGTCCGCCGACTGTCACAGCCGTGTCACAGGGAACGGAACAGAAGCGAGTCCATAGCGAGTCCCCGGACGGTCGATCTCGGACGGCCCCATGGGCCAGAATGACGGCGTGCCTTTTCTGTTGCTGATCGAGGACGACGACGCCATCCGCACGGCCCTCGAACTCTCCCTGTCCCGGCAGGGTCACCGGGTGGCCACCGCCGCCACGGGCGAGGACGGTCTCCAGCTGCTGCGCGAGCAGCGGCCGGACCTGGTCGTGCTCGACGTCATGCTGCCCGGCATCGACGGTTTCGAGGTCTGCCGGCGCATCCGCAGGACCGACCAGCTGCCGATCATCCTGCTGACCGCGCGCAGCGACGACATCGACGTGGTCGTCGGGCTGGAGTCCGGCGCCGACGACTACGTCGTGAAGCCGGTGCAGGGGCGGGTGCTCGACGCCCGCATCCGGGCCGTGCTGCGGCGCGGGGAGCGCGAGTCGACGGACTCGGCGACGTACGGCTCGCTGGTGATCGACCGTTCGGCGATGACGGTCACCAAGAACGGCGAGGACCTCCAGCTCACCCCGACCGAGCTGCGGCTGCTCCTGGAGCTGAGCCGGCGGCCCGGACAGGCGCTGTCCCGGCAGCAGTTGCTGCGGCTCGTGTGGGAGCACGACTACCTGGGCGACTCGCGGCTCGTCGACGCCTGTGTGCAGCGGCTGCGCGCCAAGGTGGAGGACGTGCCGTCCTCGCCGACGCTGATCCGTACGGTCCGCGGGGTCGGCTACCGGCTGGACGTCCCTGCGTGAGCAAAGGGATCTACGCGCGGCTGCGGTTCTCGAGCCTGCGGCTGCGGCTCGTCGTCGTCTTCGCCCTCGTCGCGCTCACCGCGGCCGTCGCCGCCTCCGGCATCGCGTACTGGCTGAACCGTGAGGCGGTGCTGACCCGCACCCAGGACGGGGCGCTCAACGACTTCCGGCAGGAGATGCAGAACCGGGCGGCGACGCTGCCGCTCCGGCCCACCCAGGACGACCTGCGGCACACCGCCGAGCAGATGGCGAGCGGCAGCGCCGCCGACTACCAGGTGCTGCTGCTGGGCGAACGGGCCGCGGGCAAGCCGATCGTGGGCGCCTCGGACCCGGACGACTTCACCCTGGCCGACGTGCCGCGCTCGCTGCGAGACGCGGTGGACACCAAGCGGCAGGTGACGGACACCGATCCGTACGCGTACCACCTGTTCTGGCAGCGTACGGAGCGTAACGGGACGCCCTACCTGGTCGGCGGGACGCGGATCGACGGCGGCGGTCCCGCCGGGTACATGTTCAAGTCGCTGGCCGCGGAGAAGGCCGATCTGAACTCGCTCGCCTGGTCGTTGGGGATCGCCACCGCGCTCGCGGTGGCCGGTTCGGTGCTGCTCGCGCAGGTCGCGGCGACGACCGTGCTGCGTCCGGTGCACCGGCTCGGCGAGGCGGCCCGGCAGCTCGGCGAGGGCAAGCTCGACACCCGGCTGCGGGTCTCCGGAGCGGACGAACTGGCCGATCTGTCCCGTACGTTCAACAGCGCGGCCGAGTCGCTGCAGAAGAAGGTCGCGGCCATGAGCGCGCGGGAGGAGTCCTCGCGGCGCTTCGTGGCCGACATGTCGCACGAGCTGCGGACCCCGCTGACCGCGTTGACGGCCGTCACCGAGGTCCTGGAGGACGAGCAGGACTCCCTGGACCCGATGATCGCCCCGGCGGTCGCGCTCGTGGTGAGCGAGACCCGGCGCCTCAACGACCTGGTGGAGAACCTGATGGAGGTGACCCGCTTCGACGCGGGCACCGCGCGGCTCGTCCTCGACGACGTGGACATCGCGGACCAGATCACCGCGTGCATCGACGCGCGAGCCTGGCTGGACGCGGTCGAGCTCGACGCCGAGCGCGGGATCGTCGCGCCGCTCGACCCGCGCCGCCTCGACGTCATCCTGGCGAACCTGATCGGGAACGCGCTCAAGCACGGCGGTTCGCCGGTGCGGGTGTCGGTGCGCACGGACGACGAGGAGCTGGTCATCGCCGTGCGCGACAACGGGCCCGGCATCCCCGAGGAAGTGCTTCCCCACGTCTTCGACCGCTTCTACAAGGCGAGCGCGTCCCGGCCGCGGTCCGAGGGCAGCGGGCTCGGCCTGTCGATCGCCATGGAGAACGCGCTGATCCACGGCGGTTCGATCACGGCGTCGAACTCGGTCGGCGAGGACGGGAAGGTCGACGGCGCGGTGTTCGTGCTGCGACTGCCGCTGGACGCCTCGGGAATCACGCGCGAGGTGCAGACGCGCAGCAGCCAGGGCGAGGTGGAGGAATCGTGAGGCGTCGCCTGTTGGTCCCGGCGGTCGCGCTCACCGCCCTGCTCACCGGCTGCGGCATCCGCACCACCTCGGTCCCGGTGGACGCGGGCGCGGCCCCGTCGCGGGTCCCGTGCAGCGTGACCGACGAGGGTCCGCAGGAGACGGCGGCGCAGGGCGTGCCGGTCCGGGTGTTCCTGGTCTGCAGCTCGCAGCTGGAGGCGGTGGACCGGCGGTCGCCGCTGCCGGAGGAGAAGGCGGGCGGCGATCCGGTGCGCACGGCCGGGGGGCTGCTGGCGCAGCTGCTCGCCGAGCCTTCGGAGAGCGAGCGGCAGGCCGGCTTCACGACCGAGGTACGGGGGCCGCTGACGGTCGGCGGCGGGCACCGGGGCGACCCGGCGGGCACGCTGCGGCTGAGCCGCCAGCCGGAGGACCTCGCGCCGACGGCCCTGTCGCAGCTGGTCTGCACGTTCGCGGAGAGCTCGGCGGGGGCGGGGGAGCATACGGTGCTGCTCGGGGGGCCGGGGGCGTACGCGCCCAAGCGGTACCGCTGCACGGCGACGCTCCGGGAACGCCCGGACTCGACACCCCCGACAACGGCACCAACCCCTACGGGCTGACCCCCGCCCCGACCCACGTGTGCCCGCGCCCGGGCGGGCGGCGTTCCGGTCCGCCCCTCTGTGGGCCCGCGCCCGGCGGGGCGGTGCGCCGGTCCGCCCCCGTGCGGGCACGCGTTCCGCAAGGGGCGGTGCCCCGCTGCCGTGTGGGCAATCGTCCCGCAGGGCGGGACGGGTGGGCACACGGGACGGCGCCCTCAGCGGCGCCTCCGCGTTCCGCGCCTGGACCCGCACCCATGTGCACCGAGCGGGTGGTGCGGGTCAGGGCGCGTAAGCCTCTGGCGCCGGCAAGGGCGCCGTTCCGTTGTGCCCACCCGTTCCGCCCCTTGCGGAACGCCTGCCCACAACGGGGGCACCGCCCCGGCGGAACGCATGCCCACAACGGGGGTGGGTGCAGGTCCACGAACCGGGTCCGCGACGGCGCACCCGAGGCCGCGGAACCGATTCCGCTGTGGCGTGCGTCTTCACGGGCGTGCAGCGTCAAGGTTCGGGCGGCCAGGCCGCCATGGTCGTCCGCGTGGCGGGGTTCGTCCTGCTCCTCGCGCATCTGCTGCTCGTCGCCTGGGTCAGCCTGCGCCCACGGGACGTCGCGTGGGTGACCGCCCCGAACACGATCCCCCTGCACGGCATCCGCGCCGACCTCGCGCTCGGCGGTGCCGAGGCCGCGCGGCTGATCGGCGAGGGCCTGCTGTTCCTGGCCCCGCTGGGCGTGCTGCTGCCGATGGCCGACGGACGGCTGCACGTCTCCGGCTGGGCCTCCCTGACCCGTACGACCGCCGCCGGCGCGCTCGTGTCGCTGGCCGTCGAGCTGCTCCAGACCGCCGTGCCGGGGCAGGTCGTCGACGTGGACTCCGTACTCCTGAACACGACCGGCGTCGCCCTCGCGCACCTCCTCGTGGTCCCGGCCTGCCGGAGCCGGCTGCGGCGGGCGGAGCGTCCTCAGGGTGCGACCCCGACGATTTCCAGGGTCCCGATCGCCCCGTAGACGGACGCTTCGTCCCCGTTCACGACGGCAGGATGGAGTCATCGGGAGCCCGGAAGAGCGGCTCCCGGACCGACTCCGAAGGAGCCCACCATGGCCGCACTGTCCCGCCCCCGTGAAGGACGCGTGCTCGGCGGAGTGTGCGCGGCGCTGGCCCGGCGCTTCGGCACCTCCGCGACGACGATGCGTCTGATCTTCCTGGCCTCGTGTCTGCTGCCGGGCCCGCAGTTCCTGATCTACCTGGGCCTGTGGATCTTCCTGCCGGCGGAGAAGACGGCGAGCAGCGCCTGGTAGTCCGGCGTGCGTACGCCGAAGGGGCGCGTACCCGGGTTCCGGGTGCGCGCCCCTTCGGCGTGTACGGCGACCGGTCAGCCGATCGGCAGACCGTTCAGCGGCAGGCCGCCGAGGAGGCCGCCGACCGGGGTGGCGCCGAGGCCGCCGGCGGCGGCGTCGAGCGGGAGGTTCTGGGTGGCCTGGCCGGCGGCGGCCGGGAGCGTCTTCACGCCCTGGTCGACACCCTGGCCGAGGGCGCCCTGGCCGGCACCGAGGGACTCGGAGGCGCCGTCAGGGAGCGTGGTGAGGCCGTCACCCAGCGGGACGGCCGAGGTCACCGTGCCCAGCGCGTCGGCGTCGAGCGGCAGGGGCGCGGCGGAGGCCGTGCCGGCGCCGGCAGCGGCGAAAGCGACACCGAGAGCGGCGACACCGAGCTTCTTGGCGGCAGACTGCTTCATCAGAGAATCTTCCTTGGGGAATCCGGGGGCTTCGGGGAAAAGCCGGTCGGGGAAATCCTGGGAATCGAGAGCGGCTCTGCAACCTAACCAGCGAACGTCGCCTCCGCAAACACCGGAAAGCGGCCGGGTGTCGCGACGACCCGACCGCTCCGGCCCCCTTTGCGGGGTGTCTTTCAGCCTGCCGTACGGGAAGACTCGCTGGTCGTGGCGGTCTGCTGGAACAGCCATTCGGACTTGAGCTCGGCGTATCCGGGCTTGATGACCTCGTTGATCATGGCGAGTCGTTCATCGAAAGGAATGAACGCTGATTTCATCGCATTGACCGTGAACCACTGCATGTCATCGAGCGTGTAATCGAATGCATCGATCAGCAGCTCGAATTCCCGGCTCATGCTCGTGCCGCTCATCAGCCGGTTGTCGGTGTTGACCGTGGCCCGGAAATGGAGCCTGCGGAGCAGACCGATGGGGTGCTCGGCGAAGGAGGCGGCGGCGCCGGTCTGGAGGTTGGAGGAGGGGCACATCTCCAGCGGGATGCGCTTGTCGCGGACGTAGGCCGCGAGGCGGCCGAGGCGGACCGAGCCGTCGTCGGCGACCTCGATGTCGTCGATGATCCGGACGCCGTGGCCGAGCCGGTCGGCGCCGCACCACTGGAGCGCCTGCCAGATCGAGGGAAGCCCGAAGGCCTCGCCCGCGTGGATGGTGAAGTGGTTGTTCTCCCGCTTGAGGTACTCGAAGGCGTCGAGGTGACGGGTGGGCGGGTAGCCGGCCTCGGCGCCCGCGATGTCGAAGCCGACGACGCCGGAGTCGCGGTAGCGGTTGGCGAGTTCGGCGATCTCCAGGGCGCGGGCGGCGTGCCGCATGGCGGTGAGCAGGGCGCCGACGCGGATGCGGTGACCGCTCGCCCTGGCCCGGCGCTCGCCCTCGCGGAAGCCCTCGTTGACGGCCTCCACGACCTCTTCGAGGGTGAGGCCGCCCTCCAGGTGCTGCTCGGGGGCGTAGCGCACCTCGGCGTAGACGACGCCGTCCTCGGCGAGGTCGACGGCGCACTCCGCGGCGACGCGGAAGAGGGCTTCCCGGGTCTGCATGACGGCGCAGGTGTGCGCGAAGGTCTCCAGGTACCGCTCCAGGGACCCGGAGTCGGCGGCTTCGCGGAACCAGATGCCGAGCTTGTCGGGCTCCGTCTCGGGGAGCTGCCCGTAGCCCTGTTCCTGGGCGAGTTCGATGATCGTGCCGGGGCGCAGTCCGCCGTCAAGGTGGTCGTGGAGCAGCACCTTCGGGGCACGGCGGATCTGGTCCGCGGTGGGGACGTTGGGGGTCTGGCTCGTCATTTCCGCACTCTAGCCCCTACGCGCGTAGAACACCCCGTGCGGCGCCGTTTTTCTCGTGGCGGCGCGAGGACGGGGCGCCTAGCCTGCCCGCATGACCTCGACCACGGCCGCGGCCGAACTGCCGCGCATCCACCGCTTCCTGTCCGACTTCCACCGCCGGCAGGCGGCCCGTACCGTCGAGTTCCCGGGCGCCGTCGCGGTACTCGACGACGAGTACCGGCACTCGCGGGGCAACAACCATGTGCTCGCCTACGGGGCGGTGAACCCGGAGGCACTGGCCGGCTACACGGACGAGGCGCAGAGCCATCTCCCGTACCGCTTCGCGTACGTCCTCGACGAGCAGGTCGCCGCCGCCTGCCTGGGGCCGATGGAGCGGGCCGGGTTCCGGCACGCCACCACGCTGATCATGGCCCACACCGGCCCGGTCCCGGAGCACGGCGGGGCGCGGGAGGTGGACTTCGACGAGCTGCGCGGCCCGGTCGCCGCCTCCTGGCCGCGGTTCGCCCCGCACGCGACGCCGGAGGTGATCGACCACCTGGTGGAGCGGCGGGTGGCGCGGCGGCGGGGTGCCGACGTCGTGCGGTTCTTCGCCGCGTACACCCCGGAGGGGGAGGTGGCCGCCTGGGCCGATCTGTACATGGACCCGGCGGCGGGGGTCGCGCAGATCGAGGACCTGGTCACGGTGGAGGCCCACCTGAAGCGGGGGTACGCGGGGAAGGTGCTGGACACCGCCCTGCACGAGGCCGCCGCGGCGGGCTGCTCGACCCGTTTCCTCACCGCGTTCTCGGAGGACTGGCCGCACACCTGGTACGGCCGGAAGGGCTTCACGGTCGTCGGCTCGGTGGCCCGGTTCGAACGGGTTTAGGAACAAAGGGCGTTCGGTCTCCGGACGATACGTAACAGAGACCGCGCGTACGACTGGCGTACACCTCTCCTTCTGAGACTGTTCTGCCATGGCGCACTTCGCACTCGTGGGGCCGCCCGAGACCCGGAGACCCCGGCTCGGGCGCCCCGTCAGTTCCCGGTCGGCGGCTTCGGCGGTGGGCGGCGTGGTGCTGCTGCTGCCGGACGGTGAGCCGGTGTCGGCGCGGCGGGCCTCCGCGCGGGCGCACGCGGCGATGCTTCCGCCGGCACGTGAACTGGTGCGGGCGGGCCGGTCCGAGGGGCTCGCGGCGCACGTGGTGCGCTACCGGGCGCGCGGCTGGAACGGCGCGGACGCCGACCTCGTGGCGGACGCCTCCTGGGCGGTCGAGGAGGCCGTACGGCGCTACGGCGACGTCCCGGTCTGCCTCCTGGGGCACGGGATGGGGGCGCGGGCGGCGCTGCGGGCGGCCGGGCACCCGGCGGTCGCCGCGGTGCTGGCGCTCGCACCCTGGCTGCCGGAGGACGACGTGGCGGCGGAGCCGGAGCCGGTGCGGCAGCTGGTGGGGCGCAGGGTGCTGCTGGTGCACGGCACGAACGACGCGCGGACGGACCCGGAGCTGTCGTTCCGGTTCGCCGAGCGGGCCAAGAAGGCGAACCGGGACACCTGCCGTTTCGAGGTCCACTCGGACGGCCACGCGCTGCGCCAGTACGCGGCCGAGGTCCGGGCCCTCGCCGTGGACTTCGTGCTCGGCGCCCTGTTCTCCCGGCCGGTCGCCCGCCCGGTGACCGACGCGATGGCGGCTCCCCCACCGCTCGGCCTGCGGATGCCGCTGGCGGCGGGCTTCGGCAGCTCACGCCGGAAATGACGGCCTCACGCCGGGGGTGACGGCCTCACGCCGGGCGGACGGGCCTCATGCCGAGGGGGCGACCTCACGCCAGGGGGCCTCACGCCGGGGGTGACGGCTCCTTCGGGAGCAGGTGGCCGCGCCTGCTCAGCAGGAACTTCTTGAAGGCGGCCACCGGAGCCGTGTCCGGATGGCCGTCCAGCCACGCCACGCCGATCTCGCGGACCGCGCGCGGCGCGGTGACCGTCAGTTCGACGACGCCCGGGCGGGGCACGGCCGGCGGCGGCAGCAGGGCGACGCCGAGCCCCGCGGCGACCAGGCCGCGCAGGGTCTCGGCCTCCTCGCCCTCGAAGGCGACCCGGGGTTTGAAGCCGGCCTCCGCGCACAGGTCGTCGGTGATGCGGCGGAGCCCGTACCCCGGCTCCAGGGTCACGAAGGTCTCCTCCGCCGCCTCCGCGAGCCGCACCCGCTTGCGGCCCGCGAGCCGGTGGTCGTCCGGGACGACGAGCCGCAGCCGCTGTTCGTCGAGGCGCCGGGCCACCAGGTCGGGGGCGTCCGGCACCGGGGAGGTCAGGCAGAGGTCGAGGTCCCCGGCCCGCAGCCGCTCGATCATGGCCTCGCCGTAGTTCTGGACGAGGGTGAAGCGGATCCTCGGGTGGTCGACGCGGAAGGCGCGGATGAGGCCGGGGACGGTCTCGGACCCCATGGTGTGGAGGAAGCCGAAGGCGACCCGGCCCGCCGTCGGGTCGGCATCGGCCCGTACGGTGTCGGCGGCCCGCTCCACCTCGGCGAGGGCCCGGTCGGCGGCGGTGAGGAAGCGGCGGCCCGCCGGGGTGAGGGAGACCGTGCGCCCGCGCCGGGCGAAGAGGGTGACGCCGAGGTCCTCCTCCAGCCGGACCATGGCCCGCGAGAGCGTCGACTGCGGCACGCCCATCTCGGCCGCGGCCCGGGTCACGTGCTCGTGCCGCGCGACGGCCGCGAAGTACGCGAGCCGCGGCGCGAGCAGCAGTCCCATGTCTTCTTCGTTACTGTTCGGTGACAGGCGAGGCTGTGACCTGTACTCATGCACCATGGGAACGATTACAGCAGTTCCGTGCATTGGACGCATGAAGCGGACCGTCCTACGTTCGTGACATGCCTTCCGCCAGTACCAAGGCGGCCGCCACCACCGCGTCCGCCGACACCCGCCTCTCCCCCGGTGCCCCCGGCTACCGCCGGATGAGCCTCGCGCTCTTCGCCGCCGGACTGGCCACCTTCGCCCTCCTCTACTCCACGCAGGCCCTCCTCCCGGCCATCTCGGCCGAGTTCGGCGCCACCGCCTCCGCCGCCTCGTGGACGGTCTCCGCCGCGACCGGCGCACTCGCCCTCTGCGTCCTGCCGCTCAGCGCCCTCTCGGAGCGCTTCGGCCGGCGCGCGATGATGACCGCCTCCCTCTCCGTCGCGGTCGCCGTGGCCCTCCTGGTGCCGCTCGCCCCGAACCTGGAGTCGCTGATCGCGCTCCGTGCGGTCCAGGGCGCCGCGCTGGCCGGCCTCCCGGCCTCGGCGATGGCGTACCTCGCCGAGGAGGTACGGCCCAAGGCGCTGATCGCCGCGATCGGCCTCTTCGTGGCGGGCAACTCGATCGGCGGCATGAGCGGCCGGCTCGTGACCGGCTGGGTCGCGCAGCTGTGGGGCTGGCGCGCGGGTCTGGCCGCCGTCGGCCTGACCTCCCTGGCGTGCGCGCTCGCCTTCCGGGTACTGCTGCCGAAGGCCCGGCACTTCACGCCCGGCACGCTGAATCCGAAGGCGCTCGCGAAGACCGTCCGCGGTCACCTGGCCGACCCGCTCCTGATGCGTCTGTACGTGATCGGCGCGCTGTTCATGACGGTCTTCGGCGCCGTGTACACGGTGATCGGCTACCGCCTGGTGGAGGCGCCGTTCTCGCTGCCGCAGGGTGTGATCGGCTCGATCTTCCTGGTGTACCTGGTCGGTACGGTCTCCTCCGCCGCGGCCGGCAAGCTGGTCGGCCGTCTCGGCCGGCGCGGCGCGCTGTACCTCGCGGTGACGACGACGGCGGCGGGCCTGCTGTTCTCGCTGTCCGACTCCCTCGCCCTCGTCCTCACGGGACTGGTCCTGATCACGGCCGGTTTCTTCGCGGGCCACGCGGTCGCCTCCTCCTCGGTGAGCCGCACGGCGAAGACGGGCCGCGCGCAGGCCTCGGCCCTGTACCAGTCGGCGTACTACCTGGGCAGCAGCGCGGGCGGCACGCTCGGCGCGATCGCCTTCCACGCGGGCGGCTGGGCGGGCACGGTCCTGATCGGCCTGGTCGCGGTCCTCGGGGTGGTCGCGACCACCCTGTACGGCTCGCACAGCGCGCGGGTGGAGGCCCGGCGCCTGCACCCGGCGACGGCGTAGGCGGTCTCCCGCTCCCGGGCTGCAACCGTCACACTCCCCCTTACGTCCTCAAATACAGGGACTCTAGGGGGAGTTGACGATCATGAAACGAATCGCGGGGCACCTCGGCAGAAGGACGGGCATCGCAGCGGGGATCACCTCGCTCGTGGTGCCGATGACGATCGCGCTCGGTACGGCCCCGGCGCAGGCGGCGTCCTGCAACGTGACGACGGGGCCGTACCAGAAGCAGGTGGAGAAGTTCCTCGGGCGGACGGTCGACGGGCGCCAGTCGCTCGGCGACTGTCAGGCCATCCAGGCCTTCCAGGCCAAGCACGGGATCACCCCGACCATGGGGTACGCGGGGCCGATCACCTGGCGCACGATGAACACGATGATCCAGCAGAGGGCGGCGGGCACCAACCCCAACCGCGCGGGCACCTGCCCGACCAACCGCGGCCGGATCGCCTGCGTCGACCTGACCCGCCAGCTCAGCTGGATCCAGGACGGCTCGCGCCTCAAGTACGGGCCCGTGCCGGTCCGTACGGGCAAGGACGGCACCGAGACCCGTACCGGCTCCAAGAAGATCTACTGGCGGAACATCAACCACTGGTCGACGATCTACCACGTCTCCATGCCGTACTCGCAGTTCTTCGACGGCGGCCAGGCCTTCCACTCGACCACCAAGTCCATGTGGAACCCGCCGGGCTCCGGCGGCTGCGTCAACATGCGCCCGGCGGACGCGAAGGCGTACTGGAACCTCCTCAGGAACGGCGACGACGTCTTCGTCTACGGCCGCAAGCCGGGAACCTGACCCCGGCTGTCAGTGCGCTGCGGTAGCTTCGCTCTCACCGGTGCCGAACGGGTGCCGGTGAGGGGTGAGTGGGGTGTGGACCCGATGAGCGATGCCGCGGCCGCGACGACCGAGGAACTCGACAAGTACCGCAGGGAACTGACCGGTTACTGCTACCGGATGCTCGGTTCCTCCTTCGAGGCGGAGGACGCGGTGCAGGACACGATGGTCCGCGCCTGGAAGGCCGTCGACTCCTTCGAGGGCCGCTCCTCGCTGCGGTCCTGGCTGTACCGGATCGCCACCAACGTCTGCCTGGACGCGCTGAACGCGGGCAACAGGCGGGCCCGGCCCATGGACCTGACCGGGCCGACGCCGGTGGCGCAGGCGCAGCTCGTGAAGCAGCCGGAGATCACCTGGCTGGAGCCGATCCCGGACGGGCGGGTCATGCCCTCGGCCGGGGACCCGGCGGAGACGGCCCTTTCCCGCGAGTCCGTCCGGCTCGCGTTCGTGGCCGCGCTCCAGCACCTGCCGCCGAAGCAGCGGGCCGTGCTCATCCTGCGCGAGGTGCTCGCCTGGAAGGCGAGCGAGGTCGCCGAGCTCCTCGACACCTCCGTCGCCTCGGTCAACAGCGCCCTCCAGCGGGCCCGCGCGACTCTCGCCGAGCAGGCGCCGGCCGCCTCCGACCCGGCGAACCCACTGGACGAGGAGCAGCAGGCGCTCCTGGAGCGCTATGTCGCCGCCTTCGAGGGCTACGACATG
This sequence comes from Streptomyces sp. NPDC002825, assembly GCF_040295385.1. Lineage (NCBI taxonomy): Bacteria > Bacillati > Actinomycetota > Actinomycetes > Kitasatosporales > Streptomycetaceae > Streptomyces > Streptomyces sp. NPDC002825. The sequence continues at coordinate 94,190 of NZ_JBEOVH010000028.1, read as the reverse complement.
AAGGCCCTGACGGCGCTCCTCCACGAGGACGCGACGATGTCCATGCCGCCGTACGACCTGTGGCTCCAGGGCCACGACGACATCGTCGGCTGGATGCTGGGCGTCGGCGACGTGTGCCGGGGCTCGAAGCTGGTCGCCACCGTGGCGAACGGCTCCCCGGCCTTCGCGCACTACCACCCGGACCCGGCGGGCGGCTACAGCCCGTGGGCGCTGATCGTCCTGGAGCTGCGGGACGGCAAGGTGGGCGGGATGGACTTCTTCCTGGACACCGCGCGCTGGTTCCCGCTCTTCGACCTGCCGGAGCGGCTAGAGGCCTAGCGTTTCGGCGAGGCCGGTGAGGAGGAGCAGGGTCCGCAGCTCGGGCCCGATCCCCTCGTAGCGGATGCGGTGGCCATGGCGGCCGGCGGCGAGCTTGAGCCGGGCGAGGGCGTCGACGGCGGTGAGGTCGGCGCCCGCGAGCGCGCCGGCCTCGCAGACGACGTCCCGGGGCGGGGCGGCGGCGAGCTCGGCGCAGAGGCGGGCCAGCTCCTCCCGGGTGGGGTGGGCGGGCAGGGTCACGACGAGGGGCTGACGGGTGTCCACACCCCTCTGACCGTCGGCGCGCCCGGAACTCATCGCTAGGCTCCCGGGCATGAGTGTCGATCTGGTGATCTTCGATTGCGACGGCGTGCTGGTGGACAGCGAGCGGATCTACTGTCGGGTGGACCGGGAGGTGTTCGCGTCGCTCGGTGCCGAGTTCACCGAGTCGGAGATGGCCGACTACTTCGTCGGCTCCTCGCACGAGATGCTCACGGCGATCGTGGAGGAGCGGCGGGGCCGCCCCCTGGAGCCCGGCTGGCAGGCGCCCTTCAAGCAGCGGTACGAGGACGCCCTGGACGCGGAGCTGACGGCCGTGGAGGGCGTCACGGACGTCCTGGACGCGCTGTCCGTCCCGTACTGCCTCGCCTCCAACGGCAGCCACGCGAGCATCCGCAAGAACCTCGGCCGCACGGGGCTGCTCGACCGCTTCGAGGGCCGGATCTTCAGCGCCCGCGACGTCGCCCGCGCCAAGCCCGCCCCGGACCTCTTCCTGCACGCGGCGGCCACCATGGGCGTCCCGCCGGAGCGCTGCGCGGTCGTCGAGGACAGCCCGTACGGCGTCCAGGCGGCCCGCGCCGCCGGCATGCGCGCCTTCGGCTACTGCGGCGGCCTGACACGGGCGGACCGGCTGATGGGCCCGCGGACGGTGGTCTTCGACTCCATGCGGGAGCTGCCGGGGCTGCTGTTCAGCTGACGGGGAACTCGGCGGTGCCGAGGGTGAGGTCGAAGGGGGCGGGGAGGTGGATCTCCCGGCCGAACTCGACCACGTCGAGGACGCGGTACAGGCCGTTCTTCGGCTCGCCGTAGAGCGTGGCGGTGGGGCGGCCGGAGTGCCAGCGGTCGATGAGCAGATAGAGGGGCACGCCTGCGGTGGCGTAGCCCTGCATTTTCGCGACCCTGTCGTGGTTCGCGTTGCTCTGCGAGGTGATCTCGACGACGAGCTCGGCCTCTGCCGCCAAGAGGCCGCGGCCCGCTTCACGCACAGACTTCTTAGGGGCCACCAGAACATCCGGGATGAACATGCCCACCCGGGTGGGGATGGCTACGGGCTGCGTCTGGTAGACGCCCCAGTCCCGGCGAATCACCGGGTACAGAGCCCGCTGCACCTCATCGGCGATGTCGTTGTGGGTACCGGACGGCGACGGCGCCACGGTGATGATCCCCTCGATGATCTCCACCTTGCAGCCCTCGGGCCACTCCATCGACTCCCAGCGACGGACCAGGTCGTCCCAGCCATTGCCCTGGTCGAGCTGGGGCTCGGCAGCGAGTGCGCTCATGGTGTGCTCCTCATTCGGTCGTCACCGATCCCAGCATGCCGAACGGGACCGGCGGGGGTCCACCGGTCCCGTTCACCCGAAGGTGTCTTAGGCATATGCCTATGCGATGCGGTCCAGGACGATCGGGTTCGGAGTGAACTCCGTGCCCGGGGCCGCGATGTCCCACGCGCCCGTCAGGGACTTCAGCGCGTAGTCGAACTTCTCCGGCGTGTCCGTGTGGAGGGTCAGCAGCGGCTGGCCCGCCGTCACCGTGTCGCCCGGCTTCGCGTGGAGCTCGACGCCCGCGCCCGCCTGCACCGGGTCCTCCTTGCGGGCGCGGCCCGCGCCCAGGCGCCAGGCGGCGATGCCGATGTCGTACGCGTCCAGGCGGGTGAGGACACCGGTCGACGGAGCCGTGACGACGTGCTGCTCGCGGGCCACCGGGAGCGTCGCGTCCGGGTCGCCGCCCTGGGCCGCGATCATCCGGCGCCAGACGTCCATCGCCGAGCCGTCCGCGAGGGCCTTCGCCGGGTCGGCGTCCTTGATGCCGGCGGCGGCCAGCATCTCGGCCGCGAGGGCGACCGTCAGGTCGACGACGTCCTTCGGGCCGCCGCCCGCCAGGACCTCGACGGACTCGCGGACCTCGAGGGCGTTGCCGGCGGTGAGGCCGAGCGGGGTCGACATGTCCGTGAGGAGCGCGACCGTCTTCACGCCGCTGTCCGTGCCGAGCCCCACCATCGTCCGGGCCAGCTCGCGCGCGTCCTCGATGTTCTTCATGAAGGCGCCGGTGCCGACCTTGACGTCCAGGACCAGGGAGCCGGTGCCCTCGGCGATCTTCTTCGACATGATCGAGGAGGCGATCAGCGGGATCGCCTCGACCGTGCCGGTGACGTCGCGGAGCGCGTACAGCTTCTTGTCCGCCGGGGCCAGGCCGTCGCCCGCCGCGCAGATGACCGCGCCCGTGGTGTCGAGGACGTGCAGCATCTCCTCGTTGGAGAGCAGCGCGCGCCAGCCCGGGATGGACTCCAGCTTGTCGAGCGTGCCGCCCGTGTGGCCGAGGCCGCGGCCGGAGAGCTGCGGCACGGCCGCGCCGCAGGCGGCGACGAGCGGGGCGAGCGGAAGGGTGATCTTGTCGCCGACACCGCCGGTGGAGTGCTTGTCGGCGGTCGGCCGGGAGAGCGAGTCGAAGTTCATGCGCTCGCCGGACGCGATCATCGCGGCGGTCCAGCGGGCGATCTCCGCGCGGTTCATGCCGTTCAGCAGGATGGCCATGGCCAGGGCGGACATCTGCTCGTCGGCGACCACACCGCGGGTGTAGGCGTCGATGACCCAGTCGATCTGCTCGGGGCTCAGCTCGCCCTTGTCCCGCTTGGTACGGATGACGGAGATGACGTCCATGGTGGTGCCTCTTTCTACGCGCATAGAGGGGGGAAAGGGGAGCGACCCTTCCCATCGTGCCGGAAGGGTCGCTCCGAGGTACTACCTGCTGAGGTGGTCCGGGCCGAAGGCCTGCGGGAGCATCTCCGCCAGGGTGAGGAACCCGGCCGGGGTCTCCAGGACGAGCTCGGGGCCCCCGAACTCGTACAGGAGCTGCCGACAGCGCCCGCACGGGACCAGGGACTCGCCCCGGCCGTCCACGCACACGAAGTGCGTGAGCCGGCCGCCACCGGTCGCCTGGAGCTGCGAGACCAGCCCGCACTCGGCGCACAGGCCGAGGCCGAAGGAGGCGTTCTCCACGTTGCAGCCGGAGATCACCCGCCCGTCGTCCACGAGGGCCGCCGCGCCGACCGGAAAGCCGGAGTACGGGGCGTACGCGTGGGACATCGCCTCGCGGGCGGTCTCCCGGAGGAGGTCCCAGTCGGGCTTCGCAGCGGCGGGCGTCACTTGCCCTGGCCCTTCCGGTAGGGCAGGCCGTCCGCCTTCGGCATCCGCAGGCGCTGCGCCGAGAGGGCCAGCACGAGCAGGGTGGTGATGTACGGGGCGGCGTCGACGAACTGGCTCGGGACCTCGTCGGTGAGGAAGTACCAGATGAAGAACGCGGCGGAGAAGGCGGCGGAAATGGCCGCGACCACGTACTTCTTCTTGTACAGCTGCCACAGGGCGGCGATCACCAGGAGCAGCGCGACGAGCAGCAGCAGCGCGTGGACGTTCTCGGCGCCACCGCGGATCTTGAGGCTGTCGGTGAAGCCGAAGAGGCTCGCGCCGAGCGCCATGCCGCCGGGCATCCAGTTGCCGAAGATCATCGCGGCGAGACCGATGTAGCCGCGGCCGCCGGTCTGGCCCTCCTGGTAGATGCCGGTGGAGACGATCGCCAGGAAGGCGCCGCCGAGACCGGCCAGACCGCCGGAGACGACGACGGCGATGTACTTGTACTTGTAGACGTTGACGCCAAGCGACTCGGCCGCGACCGGGTTCTCACCGCAGGAGCGCAGGCGCAGGCCGAAGGACGTGCGCCAGAGCAGCCACCAGGTGGCCGGGATGAGCAGGGCGGCCACGATCGTCAGCAGCGACAGGTTGGTGACCAGACCGCCGAGGATGCCGGCGAGGTCCGAGATCAGGAACCAGTGCTTCTGCTGGAGGTCGATCAGCCAGTCCGAGAGTCCCGGGATGGTGATGTCGGTGATCTTGTCGATGCGCGGGGACTGCTTCGAGGAGCCGCCCTCGGCCTCGGCGAAGGTGAAGTTCGACAGGTACTGGGTGAAGCCGACCGCGAGGATGTTGATGGCCACACCGGAGACGATGTGGTTCACGTTGAACGTGACGGTGATGATCGCGTGCAGCAGACCGCCGACCGCGCCGCCGATGATGCCGACGACGACACCCGTCCAGGGGCCCCACTGGTAGCCGGCCCAGGCGCCGAACCAGGTGCCGAGGATCATCATGCCTTCGAGGCCGATGTTCACGACGCCCGCGCGCTCGGCCCACAGGCCTCCGAGGCCGGCCATGGCGATCGGCACGGCGAGCTGGAGCGCGCCGGAGATCTGGCCGACGGAGGTGAGGTCGTCGGCGCCGGAGACCACGCGGACGAGCGAGAAGAGGACGAGGCCGGCCGCGACGATCAGCAGGATCCAGGGCCAGGTCAGCTTGCGGCGTCCGGCCTTCTTGGGCGCGGCGCTCGGCTTGGCAACGGTGCCGGTCGTCATGCCGTCACCTCCTTGTCGGTCTTGATGGCGCCACCGGCGGCGAGCTCCTCGCCGACCTTCTGCTGCTGGCGGCGGAGGCCGTAACGGCGGACGAGCTCGTAGGAGACGACCACGGCGATCACGATGATGCCCTGCATGATCTGCGTGATCTCCTTCGGGTACCCCGCGATGTCCAGGCTGGAGGACGCCTTCTCGAGGAACGCGAAGAGCAGGGCGGCGAAGAGGATGCCGACCGGGTGGTTGCGGCCGAGCAGGGCGACGGTGATGGCGGTGAAGCCGACGCCGACCGGGAACGCGAGGCTGTACGTGTGCGACTCGCCGAGCAGGATCGGCATGCCGGCGAGACCGGCGAGGCCACCCGAGATCAGCATCGCGGTGATGATCATCTTCTTGGCGTCGACACCGCTGGCCTGGGCCGCGGACTCGCTCTCACCGGTGGCGCGCAGGTCGAAGCCGAAGCGCGTGCGGTTGATGACGAACCAGTAGACGACGCCGAGCGCCAGCGCGACGAAGGTGAAGCCGTAGATCTCGCCGCCCTCGCCCATGTCGATGCCGGGGAACCAGCCGGACTCGGGGATCTGACCGGTGGTGAGGTCGTTGGAGCCGGCGGGCTGGACGCCGAAGTTCTTCGGCAGGATCAGCCAGGCCACCAGGGAGGTGGTGATGGCGTTGAGCATGATCGTGGAGACGACCTCGGAGACACCACGGGTGGTCTTCAGGATGCCCGCGATACCGGCCCAGAGGGCGCCGGTCGCGATGGCGACCAGCACGATGACCAGGATGTGCAGCGGACCGGGCAGGTCGACGGCCGCGCCGACCAGCGCCGAGACCATCGCGGCGAGGCGGTACTGGCCCTCGACGCCGATGTTGAAGAGGTTCATCCGGAAGCCGATGGAGACACCCAGGGCCGCCAGATAGAGGATTCCGGTGTAGTTGACGATCAGGACCTGGACGTCGGAGTACCCGGCGTTCTCGATCATCAGACGGATCGGCTCGATCGGGTCGAGGCCCGTCGCGAGCAGCACCAGGACGGTGAGCACGAAGGACGAGACCAGCGCGAGCACGGGGCCTGCGGCCCCGATGATCAGCTTGTCCTTGTCGATCTTCTTCATCGGGCGTCACCGTCTTCGGGCTGCTCTTCGGTGCCTTCGAGCCGGCCGGTGGCCGCGCCGGTCATGGCGGATCCCAGCTGCTCGGGCGTGATGGTGGCGGGGTCGGCGTCGGCGACCAGCTTGCCGCGGTACATGACCCGGAGGGTGTCGGACAGGCCGATCAGCTCGTCGAGGTCGGCGGAGATCAGCAGCACCGCGAGGCCCGCGCGGCGGGCGTCCCGGATCGCGTCCCAGATCTGCGCCTGCGCGCCGACGTCCACACCGCGGGTGGGGTGGGCGGCGATCAGGAACTTGGGGTTGTGGCTCATCTCTCGGCCGACGATCAGCTTCTGCTGGTTGCCGCCGGAGAGCGAGGACGCGGTGACGTCGATGCCGGGCGTGCGGACGTCGTACTCGCGCACGATCCGCTCCGTGTCCTTGCGGGCGGCCTTCGGGTCGAGGATGCCGCGCTTGGAGTTGGGGGCCTCGGTGACGTGGCCGAGGATGCGGTTCTCCCAGAGGGGGGCCTCCAGGAGCAGGCCGTGGCGGTGGCGGTCCTCGGGGATGTAGCCGATGCCGCCCTCGCGGCGCCTGCGCACGGAGAACTTGGAGATGTCCTCGCCGTCGAGGGTGATGACACCCGCGTCGGGGATGGCCATGCCCATCAGCGCGTCGATGAGCTCGGTCTGGCCGTTGCCCTCGACGCCGGCGATGCCGAGGATCTCGCCCTTGTGGATGGTGAGCGAGATGTCGTCGAGGAGCTTGCGCCCGGTGGCGACCTCCTCGTGCACGGTGACCGTGGCGGAGGGGTCGGCCGGGGCGGCCGTGGTCAGCGGTGCGGCGGCGGCGCCGCTCTCGACCAGGCTCAGGTTCTCGACCTTGAGCATCGGGACGTCCGTGACCGTCGACTCGCGGGTCTCCGGCGAGGGCAGCTCGCTGCCGACCATCAGCTCGGCGAGCTGCTTGGTGGTGGCGGTCTTCGGGTCGGCGGTGCCGACCGTGGTGCCCCGGCGGATGACGGTGATGTCGTCGGCGACCTTCAGGACCTCGCCCAGCTTGTGCGAGATGAAGATGACCGTGAGGCCCTCGGACTTGAGCTCGCGCAGGTTGTCGAAGAGCGCGTCGACCTCCTGCGGGACGAGGACGGCGGTCGGCTCGTCGAGGATGAGGATCCGGGCGCCGCGGTAGAGGACCTTGAGGATCTCCACGCGCTGCCGGTCGGCGACGCCGAGGTCCTCGACGAGGACGTCGGGGCGGACCCCGAGGCCGTACGCGTCGGAGATCTCCATGATCTTCTTCCGCGCCTTGGCACCGATGCCGTAGAGCTTCTCGCCGCCGAGGACGACGTTCTCCAGGACGGTGAGGTTGTCGGCGAGCATGAAGTGCTGGTGCACCATGCCGATGCCGCGCGCGATGGCGTCACCGGGGCTGGAGAAGGTGACCTGCTCGCCGTCGACGGCGATCGTGCCCTCGTCCGGCTTCTGCATGCCGTAGAGGATCTTCATGAGGGTCGACTTGCCGGCGCCGTTCTCGCCGATGAGGGCGTGCACGGTGCCCTTGCGGACCGTGATGGCGATGTCCTTGTTGGCGACGACGCCGGGGAATCGCTTGGTGATGCCGTGCAGTTCTACGGCAGGGGGGCTGGACGCGTTGATGACGCACTCTCCTTGGCCGGAAGGAGTGGGAGCGGGAGGGCAGGGCGGGGCGAAGTTATCGTGCCAGGGAGACATCTACGCGCGTAGCGCTGCCGAAAAATGAAAACCCGTACGGGAATGGGCCCAGGGCCCGGGATCCGGCGGGGGTTGCCACCGGATCCCAGGCCCGGGCTCAGGTCGTGACCTGGGTGTCCTTACGGAGCGGTCTTGACCGTGATCTTGCCGTCGACGATGTTCTTCTTCGCGGCGTCCACGGCCGCGATGAGGTCCGTCATCTTCATGTACGCCGGGTTGGAGTCGGCCAGGCCGACACCGTTGGTGGCGAGGCCGTAGCGGATCTCACCGGTCTGCGGCTTGCCGTCCTTGACCGACTTGATCACGTTGAAGACCGAGCCGGAGACGTCCTTGGTGACCGAGGTCAGGATGTGGTCCTTGTACGAGGCCAGACCCGCCTGGTTGTACTGGTCGGAGTCGACGCCGATGGCCCACTTGCCCGCGGTGGCGGTGGCCTCGATGGCGCCGGCGCCGGCGAGACCGGCGGCGGCGTAGATCACGTCGGCGCCCTTGTCGAGCTGGCCCTGCGCGGCGGCCTTGCCGAGGTCGGGCTTCGAGAAGCCGTCGAAGTTCGGCGGCTGGGTCAGGTACTGGACGAGCACCTTCGCCTTGGGGTTGGTGTCCTTGACGCCCTGCGCGAAGCCCGCCTCGAACTTCTTGATCAGCGGAACCTCGACACCGCCGATGAAGCCGACCGTGCCGGACTTGGACGCCTTGGCGGCGGCGACGCCGGCCAGGTAGGAGCCCTGCTCCTCGTTGAAGACCAGGTTGGCGATGTTCGGGGCGGTCACCGAGGTGTCGTCGATGAGGCCGAACGTGGTCTTCGGGAAGGACTTGGCGACCTTCGCGATGGCCGGGGCGTAGGAGAAGCCGACGCCGATGACCGGGTTGTTGCCGGCGCGGGCGAGGGAGGTCAGACGCGCGACCTTGTCGGCGTCGCTCTCACCCTGCGACGGCTCGGCCTCGGAGCCCTTGACACCGAGTTCCTTCTCGGCCTTCTGCAGGCCGGCGTAGGCGGCGTCGTTGAACGACTGGTCGCCGCGGCCGCCGATGTCGTACGCGATGGCGGCCTTGATGGCGCCCGCGGACGAGCTGGAGCTCGAGCCCGTGTCGTTCGACGACTTGCCGCACGCGGTGGCGGAGAGCGCGAGCGCCGCGGAGGCGATGCCCACGGTCGTGATCCTGGTGATCCGGCGCAAGAGGAGGGTCCCTTCAAGACTGACCGAAAGCGCCTCTTCCGGCGCTGGTTTCGCGGCGATCGTAACGCGCGTAGATGTCAGTTAAAGACCCGTTCATGAGTCGTTATCGGATCGTCGCGAACCGGCCGTCGGAGGCGACCGGGGGCGTTCGGCCCGGTACTGCCGGTTATACCGCCCGGGCGGGGTGGCCGGACAGGGCCCGGGAGGCGACGCGCCGGGCGCTGGGCCGGACGTGGGAGGGCGGTGGGCCGGACGGATGAGCGGACGTGTTCGAAGCGGTTCACGCCCTCTGTGCGGCGCGTCCTGCCCTTCGTACGGCGCCCTGACCGCCCTCCGTCCGGCCGGAAATCAGCGTTCGGGCGTGCCGTCGAGCAGGGCCGCGGCCGTGAACAGCTCGACCCCTGCCTCGATGCACCGCTCGTCCACGTCGAAGTCGCCGGCGTGCAGGTCACGGACCCGGGTGTCGCCGGGGGTGCGCACGCCGAGGCGGGCCATGGCGCCGGGGACGTGCTCCAGGTACCAGGAGAAGTCCTCGCCGCCGAGGCTCTGCTCGGTGTCCTCGATGGAGTGCGAGCCCCGGCGGGCCGTCATGGCGTCGTGCAGCAGTTCGGTGACGAGCGGGTCGTTCACGACCGGGGGGACGCCGCGGACGTAGGTGACGGTCGACTTGGCCCGGTGCAGGGTGGCGACCTCGTCGATGGCCGCGTGGACCAGGTCGGGCGCCTCCCGCCAGGTCGGCAGGTCGAGGCAGCGGACGGTGCCGGAGAGCGCGGCGTGCTGCGGGATGACGTTGGGCGCGTGACCGGCCTCGATGCGGCCCCAGGTGACCGAGAGACCGGAGCGGGCGTCGACGCGGCGGGCGAGGACGGCGGGGACGTCGGTGGCGACCCGGGCGGCGGCCGTGACGAGGTCGGTGGTGAGGTGCGGGCGGGCGGTGTGGCCGCCGGGGCCGTCGAGGGTGATCTCCAGGCGGTCGCAGGCCGAGGTGATCGGGCCCACCCTGAGCCCGATCTTCCCGGCGTCGACGCGGGGGTCGCAGTGGACGGCGATGATCCGGCCGACGCCGTCCAGGACGCCGGCCTCGACGGCGTCGGCGGCGCCGCCGGGCAGGACCTCCTCGGCGGGCTGGAAGATCAGCCGCACGGCGTTCGGCAGCCGGCCCTGACGGTCGAGCTCGGCGAGGACGAGGCCCGCGCCGAGGACGGTGGTGGTGTGGACGTCGTGTCCGCAGGCGTGGGCGCGGTTGGCCACGGTGGAGCGGTAGGAGACGGTCTTGACGTCGGGGATGGGCAGCGCGTCGAGGTCGGCGCGGATCGCGAGGACGGGCCTGCCCGGGTCCGGGGTGCCGATGTCACAGATGAGCCCGGTGCCCGCCGGCAGGACCCTCGGCGCGAGGCCGGCCGCCTCCAGGCGGGCCTTGAGCGCCGCGGTCGTACGGAACTCCTGGTTCCCGAGCTCGGGGTGCATGTGCAAGTCCCTGCGGAACGCCACGAGTTCGTGACGCAGGGGTTCGGACAGCGTTCCGGGCAGGGTGGCGGAGCCGGGCTCACGGGACTTCAACTGGTTCACCCTTTGAAGGGTAGGCCCGTGGAGAGGTCAACTGCCCGTTGATCACGAAAAGTTCAGCCCCTTAGGGGAAAGAATCTCGGTTTCCCAGGCATGAAGCTCACTCCTAGTGGGTACGCTCAGCCGAATTCGAGCCGATCGGCCGGATGTGCCGCCCGGGCCGTGAGCCGGTCGACCTCGTGTGCCGCGGTGCCCGCCACCCCGGACAGGAAGCCCTGGGCGCGCGGTGAGGCGGTCGCCCGCAGCCACTCGGGCGCTATCTCGATGACGGCGACCTTCACGCCCGTGCCGGCGAGGGCCAGCGGCAGGGTGTGCACGACCGTGGACGGAAAGCTGACGACCGTGCGTCCGATGGGCCCGCGCCGGGCGATCAGCTCCAGGGGAAGATCGGGCCGGACGACCTGGAGGCCCGTCTCGACCGCGATGCGGTGCAGTTTCTCCGCGCTCTCCCGGCGGTGCGCGAAGTAGCGGGTGGCGCCGTGGGCGCGGGCGAGCTCGCTCACCACGCGCGCGTAGTGGTCGGCGTCGACGACGCCCGTCTCGACGAGCGAGGTGCCGACCAGGTCCGCGCCGCCGGTGAGCAGCGGCGGGCCGAAGGTGTCCCGGGTCCAGGCGTACGTGTTCCCGGTGACCGTGACGCCCGGCGGGGCCTCCACGGGCAGCGAGGTGAAGATCTCGACGGTACGGCCCCGGGTGGGGGCGAGCTTCCGGCGGGCGAGCGTGGTCACCGGGGCGAGGACCAGCTCGCGCGGGCCGAGGTTGCCCTTGCGGTGCCAGCGCACCAGGCGCTCGCCGCGGCCGAGCTGGGCGGCGTACTCCATGGTCGCGGTGCCGTCGTCGACGACCGTCAGGTGCCGGGGCGCGAAGAGGGTCAGCAGGAGCTGGACGTACCGGGAGAACGGATCCCCGATGATCACCCGCTCCGCCGAGCGCAGCGGCCGGGCGAGCTGCCGCAGGGTGCGGACGAGCGCGCCGCGGCCGCCGCGGGCCTCCTGCCAGTGCACGGTGAGGCCCTCGTCGCGGGCCAGCTGGGCCATGCGGCGCAACTGGCCCCGCGACATGGGGTCGGTCGGCGAGAGGACGACGACCGTGAGGGAGGTGGCGTCCGTGGACCCACCGGTCGCGGGGGCCGGGCGGCCCCCCTGCGTGTGCGCCCATTCCAGGACGTTCAGAAGCTGGACCGGGCTCTCGACGAACGCCAGCTGCCCGGTCATGCGGCGACGGCGCCCTGGACCCGGCGGAGCTTCTTCATCGGGCCGAGCTCCGACTCGTACACCTTCTTCACGCCGTCGCCGAGCGCGGTCTCGATGGTGCGGATGTCACGGACCAGGCGCTGGAGGCCCTGCGGCTCGACGGAGGCGGCCTGGTCGGAGCCCCACATGGCGCGGTCGAGGGTGATGTGGCGCTCGACGAAGGTGGCGCCGAGGGCGACGGCGGCGAGGGTGGTCTGGAGGCCGGTCTCGTGGCCGGAGTAGCCGATCGGGACGTTCGGGTACTCCTCCTGCAGCGTCTGGATGACCCGCAGGTTCAGCTCCTCGGCCTTCGCCGGGTACGTGGAGGTGGCGTGGCAGAGCAGGATGTTGTCGCTGCCCAGGACCTCGACCGCGTGGCGGATCTGCTTCGGCGTCGACATGCCGGTGGAGAGGATCACCGTGCGGCCCGTGGCGCGCAGCTCGCGGAGCAGCTCGTCGTCGGTGAGGGAGGCGGAGGCGACCTTGTGGGCGGGGACGTCGAACTTCTCCAGGAAGGCGACGGCCTCGGTGTCCCACGGGGAGGCGAACCAGTCGATGCCGCGCTCCTTGCAGTGCTCGTCGATGGCGCGGTACTCGTCCTCGCCGAACTCCACGCGGTGGCGGTAGTCGATGTACGTCATCCGGCCCCAGGGGGTGTCGCGCTCGATGTCCCACTGGTCGCGCGGGGTGCAGATCTCCGGGGTGCGCTTCTGGAACTTGACGGCGTCACAGCCGGCCTCGGCGGCCACGTCGATCAGCTTGAAGGCGTTGCCGAGGTCGCCGTTGTGGTTGATGCCGATCTCGCCGCAGACGTAGACGGGCTGACCCGGGCCGGCGGTCTTGGTGCCGAGGGTGCGCAGACGGGTGCTCATGGTGCGGTTCCTTACGGGTTGGGGGTGTTCAGCTCGGGTCCGAGGAGCCAGGCGGCGATCTCGCGGATCGCTCCGGAGCCGCCCGGGGTGACGGTGACCGCGCGGGCGGCGGCCCGTACGGAGTCGTGGGCGCTGCTCACCGCGACGGGCCAGCCGACGAGGTGGAAGCAGGGCAGGTCGTTGACGTCGTTGCCGGCGTAGAGGACGCGCTGCGGGTCGATGCCCTCGGCCTCGCACCACTCCTTGAGGGCGCGGTCCTTGCGGTCGATGCCGTGCAGGACGGGGATCTTCAGCTTGCGGGCGCGGGCGGCGACGACGGCGTTCTGTTCGGTGGAGAGGATGAGGACGGGCAGGCCGGCGCGGCGCAGGGCCGCGATGCCGAGGCCGTCGCCGCGGTGCGCGGAGACGAACTCGCGTCCCTCGGCGTCGAGATGGACCCGGTCGTCGGTCTGGGTGCCGTCGAAGTCGAGGACGACGGCGTCGACGTCGGCGAAGCCGGGCGTGACGGGCTCGTCGAGGAGCGGCGCGAGGGCCTTGGCGCGGGCGAGGTCGTGCGGGTCGTCGATCTCCAGGACCCGGGCGGGGTCGGTGACGACGAGCGCGGTGCGGCCGAAGAAGCGGTGTCCGTGGGTACGGAAGCCGGCCGCGTCCATCGCGTAGACGGCGCCGGTCTCCAGGTACTCGGGCTCCCGGTCCTGGCGGCGCGGGCGGTACGCCTTGTCGTGGTTGACGCCCTCGGCGCCCGCCGCTGTCTCGCGCCAGAGGAAGCCGTGCGAGGGGGCGGCCGTGAAGGCGGTGTCGGCGGCGCCGGAGGTGATCCGCTCGGCGGTCTCGGCGACCTCGGCGGAGGTGAGGAAGGGGCTGGTGCACTGGACGAGGAGGACCACGTCGGCCGGGCGGCCGTGGGTGGCCTCGAAGGCGTCCATGGCGTGCAGGACGGCCGCCTCGCTGGTCGCCGTGTCGCCCGCGATGGCGGCGGGCCGCTGGACGGCCTCGGCGCCGGCGGTGCGGGCGGCCGCCGCGATGGCGGGGTCGTCGGTGGAGACCACGACGTCGGTGACGGCGCGGGCGCCGAGGCAGGCGTGGACGGCACGGGCCACCAGGGGCACGCCGGCGACCGGGGCGAGGTTCTTGGCGGGCACGCCCTTGGAGCCGCCCCGGGCGGGGATGACGGCGAGGACGGTGGGGGTCGGCATCACAGTTCTCCCAGGCGGCGGATGACGGGGGCCACGCGCTGCACGCCGTGGCGGTACGCGCCCCGGGCGGCCTCCCGGACGACCCGGCGCAGCCCGCTCTCGCGGGGCTCGGGCGCGGTGACGTCCAGGCGGTGGCGGGCGAGGATCCCCGGCAGGTAGCCGGGGGCCGTCTCCGCGGTGTAGTAGGGGCTGATCGGGGGCAGCGCGGGGAGCGCCAGGAGCTCGGCGACCCGCTCGCGGGCCGCGTCGAAGGCCTCGCCGTACGAGCCGTCGGAAGCCACGCCCTGCCGGGCGAGCCAGGTCTCGTCGGGCGTCGGCACGTCCCCCTCGTCGAGCCGGTCGAAGGAGGTCAGCAGGCCGGAGCCGACGAAGTGGTGGTTGCCGAGCACCTCGCGGATGCCGAGGTCGGTGAGGATCGCGGTCGGGATCCGGCGGTGGAGCGCTTCGAGGGCGGCCGTCGAGGAGACCGTGACGAGGAGGTCCGTCCGGTCGAGTACCTCGCCCATGTGCCCGTACACGAGGCGGAAGTTGGCCGGCGGGTCGAGTTCGCGCACCAGCTTCTGGAAGGGGAACTCCTCCAGGTGCGTGGTGTGTTCGCCCGGCTTGGAGCGGAGCTTGAGGAGCACCTCGCGGCCCGGGTGGAGGCGGGCGTGCCCGACCAACCGCCGCAGCACGTAGGCGCGTTCGGAACGGCTGGCGGGTACGGAGGGCTGCGCGGCGAAGACCAGGGTGTCGCGGCCGGCCTCGGGGGTGTGCGGGGCGCCGCCGAGGAACGGCAGCGCGGCCTCGACGACCGAGTCGGCGCCCGCGCCCACGCCCTCGTACACGGCGCGGAAACGCTCGGCGTCGTGGCGGGAGTTGGCGAGGACCACGTCGGCGCCGTGGCGCAGCAGCAGGCCGTCGGTCAGCTTCTCGTAGACGACGCCGACGTAGCCCGTGACGATCACGGGCCGCCGCTCCAGGGCGAGGTCGGCAAGGCCCTGCAGGACGGCGCGGACGGTGCCCCCGACCAGGGAGAGCACCAGGACGTCGTATCCCTCGCCGCGCGCCTCCGCGTCCCGTACCGCGCGCAGGAACTCCGCGCCCGTCACCTCGCGCGGGGCGGCCTGGGACACCCCGGTCTCGGCGAGCTGGCGCGCGGTGGGCGTGGCCCGTCCGCGCAGGACGAAGCCGGTGGGTTCGGCGGTCGCCGTGGTGATGCGGCGCGCGGTGAGGGCGCCCCATTTCCACCGGGTGTCGGAGTCGGCGAGTACGGCGACCCGTACCGCTTCTCTGGTACTTGCTGGCACGTCGAGGACGCTAGAAGGGCATTCCGCTTTCCGGCCCAACTGGGCCACAACAAACGGTGAACAGAGCCTCTCCGCCCGCTGAAGCGGGCCGTTTTCCGGACGCGGGAAGGCCGATTTCCCCTGCGGGTAAAGGCGGTTAATCGGCCCGCCGCTTGGTGTTCACCGAAAAGCTGCCCGGCGGTCGGCGGTAATGCCGGGGCGGCGCCTAGCGTCGGCCGCGTGGTCAAGCTCTCCGTCGTCGTGCCGTTCTTCAACGTGCAGACATACGCCCCCGACACCCTCACGAGCCTGCGGGCCAACGCCCGCGAGGACTTCGAGTTCCTGCTGGTCGACGACTGCTCGTCGGACGGGACCCCGGAGCTCCTCGAACGGGCCGCGCGCGAGATCCCGGGTGCCGTCCTGATCAGGCACGAGCACAACGAGGGCCTCGCCACGGCGCGTAACACCGGCCTCGACGCCGCCCGCGGCGAGTACATCGCCTTCCTCGACGGGGACGACTGGCTCGCACCCGGCTACTACGGGCGGCTCGTCGCCGCCGCCGAGGAGCTGCGCTGCGACTTCCTGCGCACCGACCACGTCACGGTCACCGGCCGCAACCGCGCGGTGCGCCGGGCGCCGGTCGCCCGCCGCGGCGAGGTGCTGCGTCCCCGGGACGCGATCCTGCCCTCGCACCGGACGACCTCGGTCGACTACCCGTACGCGTGGGCCGGGATCTACCACCGGCGGCTCCTCGACCGGGGTCTGCTGCACTTCCCGCACGGTCTGAGGACGGCCGAGGACCGGCCCTGGATCTGGAAACTCCACCGCGAGGCGGAATCGTTCGCGGCGATCGGGGAACTCGGTGTGTTCTACCGGCGCGGGGTAACGACCTCGCTCACTCAGATCGGTGATGTCCGGCAATTGGATTTCATCCGCGCATTCGACCAGGTGATCGAGGAAACGGCGCGGGACGCGGACGCGGAGCTTCTTCTCCCCAAGGCCGTCCGCACCTATTGCGCGGTGATTTCCCATCACATCGGCTCGATCGAAAGGTTCGAGCCCGAGGTGGCGCGGCTGCTCAAGTCGATGAGCGCGGGCGCACTGCGGCGGATGCCGCAGGGGGTCCTCGACGAGGCCCTGACCGCGATGGGCGGGGACCGCGCGACCATGCTGCGGCGGCTGCGCAGGCGCCGCCCCGCACCCCCGCCGACGGCACCGGTCCGTGGGACGGACACCGGCACCGGGGCGGACGCCGGCGCCAAGACGGACACCGGCGCCGAGGAGGTGGCCGCGTGAGCGCCCGCCGGACCACCCAGATCTTCTGCGCCTCCACCCTCTACGGCGCGGTGACGCTCGCTGCCGCCCTCGACAGCGGCTGCTTCGGGCCCGCCGACCGGCGGATCCTCCTCGTCACCAACAACGCGGCCGTCCCGGAGACGACCCCTCCCCCGGACGAGGCCGAGGGCTTCGGGACCCTGCGCGGCCGCTTCGACTCGGTCCTGTCGTGGAACGAGACGATCTCCCCGCTCCACCCGTCCGGCTGGACCCCCCGCCCCAGCGACCTCCCGATGCTCCAGCGCCATCTGCGCAAGCTCTGGGACCTCGGCGACGACCACGTCGAACTCGCCCTGGAGTCGATCCAGGTGACGCCCGCGCTCGCCATCGCCCAGCTACTGCCCGACGCGCCGATCACGGTGTACGCGGACGGTCTGATGAGCTACGGGCCGACCCGCAACAAGATCGACCCGCTGATCGGCGGACGCGTGGGCCGGCTGCTCCACCTGGACCTCGTCCCCGGGCTCTCTCCGCTGCTGCTCGCCGAGTTCGGGACGGTGCCGGAGCGGGTGGCGACCGAGGCGTTCACCAAGGTCGTCGAGGAGCTGTCGGGGGCCGCCGCCGGGGCCGCCGCCGGGGCCGCCGAGGCGGGGCCCGCGCTGCTCCTCGGCCAGTACCTGGCCGCCCTGGACCTGCTGACGGCCGCCGAGGAGGAGGACCTGCATCTGCGGATGGTCCGGGGCGCGATCGCCCGCGGCCACCGGCGCCTCGTCTTCAAGCCGCACCCGATGGCCCCGGACGCCTGGTCGCGGACCCTCGCGGAGGCCGCGGAGGAGCTCGGCGCCGTCCTGACCGTCGAGGACCGTCCGGTCCTCGCCGAGGTGCTCTACCGCGAGCTGCGTCCCGCGCTCGTCGTCGGCTGCTTCTCGACGGCGCTGCTCACGGCGTCGACGTTCTACGGGCTGCCGGTCGCCCGGGTCGGGACGCGCGCCCTCCTGGAGCGGCTCAGCCCCTTCCAGAACAGCAACCGGATCCCGCTCACGGTCGTCGACGCGGTCGTCCCGCCCCTGGAGGGCGGCGCCGACGACACCGTGGAGGGTACGGACGAGCTGAACGACCTGGTCGCGGCGGTCGGCTTCGCGATGCAGCCGAAGATCCGCCCGGAGCTGCGGGAGTCCGCGGTACGGCACCTCTCGGGGCCACTGGCCGAGCGCACCCGGCACCACTTCACGCGCCGCCGCCTCACCGTTCTGAACCTGCCGGGCGGCCTGCCGATCCCCCGCCACCCCAAGGTCCGCCGGCTCGCGCGCCGGGCGCTGCGCCTGCGCAAGGCGCTGAAGCGCTGAAGCGCCGGCGGACCCGTCCCGGAAGGGCGGGCCCGGGAACCCGTGCGGGGGTTCCCGGGCCCGCCTGGCGCCGGAGGATCAGGCGCGGACGATCGGCTCCTGGATCTCGGCGACCCAGCCGGCCGGGTCCTCCGGGCACTCCAGGTACAGCTCACGGGCGTATCCGGCCGAGCGGTAGCCGTTGGTGTCGATCCAGGAGGCGAGGGTCTGCACGGTCGGCAGGATCTCGTCCATGGAACCGCGGTGGACGATGGTGGCCGCCTCCTCGATGCCGGGCAGGACGTGCACCTCGACGCCCTCCGCGACGGTGCCCTCGGGGACGGTCGTCCCCGCGTGCACGCGGACCGAACCGTCACCCCGGCCCGCTTCCTCGTAGTACGCGACGGCCGGGCCGAAACCGGTGATGCCCGCGGCCTCCAGACGGCCGCACAACTCCTCGTACAGCGGCCCGATGACCGGGCCGATGTCCTCCGGGCCGAAGCTCGCGGCGACCCCGCTCAGCTCGGCGACCCGGACGGCGGGAACCTTCTTGACGACGACGTCCTGCGTGGACATGCGTCCCTCGCTCTCGATGGCGTGGAGCCTCGCACCGACCTGGGCGAGCCGGGCCCGCGCCGCCTCCAGGGCGGCCTCCAGCTCGGCCTGGCGCAGCCGCAGCATCCCCCGCAGCTCCTCCGCGCCGATCTCGTCCCGGAGGATCGCCCCCACCTGTTCGAGGGTGAAGCCGAGGTCCTTGAGCGCGATGACGCGGTTGAGCAGGGCGAGCTGGTCCGCCGTGTAGAAGCGGTAGCCGCTGTGCGGGTCGACGTGGGCCGGGCGCAGCAGTCCGATCGCGTCGTAGTGGCGCAGCATCCGGACCGACACCCGCCCGTGCCGGGCGAAGTCTCCGATGGCAAACATGACGCCCCCTACGGAACGGCCTCACACGGTGTGAGGGTCAAGCACCGGCCAGGGAGAGCTTCACGGCGAACCCGAGGAAGAGGGCGCCGGCGGCGGTGGTGGCGCCGGCCGAGAGCCGCTTGCGGCGGCGGAAGGCGGCGGCGAGGCGGGTGCCGCTGAATATCAGGGTCGTCAGGTAGAGGAAGCTGCCGAGCTGGAGCAGGGTGCCGAGGACCAGGAAGGAGAGCGCCGGGTAGGCGTAGGACGGGTCCACGAACTGCACGAAGAAGGAGATCAGGAAGAGGATCGCCTTCGGGTTGAAGAGGCTGATGATCAGCGCGCGGCGGTACGGGTGCTCGGACGGCCCGCCGTCCGGCTCGGCCGCCGGGGCCTCGGCCACGGTCTCGTGCCGGGCGCGCCACATCGCGAGGGCGGCGCGCAGCATCCCGTACGCCATCCACGCCAGGTATCCCGCGCCCGCGTACTTCACGATCATGAAGAGGAGCGGGGTGGTCTGGAGCAGCGAGGCGGCGCCGAGCGCGGCGAGCGTCATCAGGACGGCGTCGCCGGTGAACACCCCGGCGGCGGCCTGGTACCCGGTCCGGGTGCCCTTGCGGGCGGCGACGGACAGCACGTACAGCGAGTTCGGCCCCGGCAGGAGGATGATGAGGACGAGCCCGGCGAGATAGGTCGGCAGATCGGTGACACCCAGCATGAAGCGGAGTGTCGCACACCGGTACGACACTCCGCTTTAAGTTTCAATTGGTGGAATCGGGTCAGAACGCGTCGGTCGGGACGTACGTGCCCCAGACGGCGCGCAGCGCGTCGCAGACCTCGCCGACCGTGGCCCGCGCCTTGAGGGCGTCCTTCATCGGGTAGAGGACGTTCTCCGTGCCCTCGGCCGCCTTCCTCAGCTCGGCGAGCGCCGCGTCCACCGCCCGCTGGTCGCGCTCGGCGCGGAGCCGGGCGAGGCGCTCGGCCTGCTGCGCCTCGATGGCGGGGTCGACGCGGAGCGGCTCGTACGGCTCCTCGACGTCGATCGTGTAGCGGTTGACGCCGACGACGACCCGCTCGCCGCTGTCGGTCTCCTGCGCGATCCGGTACGCCGAGCGCTCGATCTCGTTCTTCTGGAAGCCGCGCTCGATGGCGCTGACCGCGCCGCCCATCTCCTCGACCCGGCCCATCAGCTCCAGGGCCGCGGCCTCCACGTCGTCCGTCATCTTCTCGACGACGTAGGAGCCGGCGAAGGGGTCGACGGTGGCGGTGATGTCCGTCTCGTACGCCAGGACCTGCTGGGTGCGCAGGGCGAGGCGGGCGGACTTGTCCGTCGGCAGGGCGATGGCCTCGTCGAAGGAGTTGGTGTGCAGCGACTGCGTGCCGCCGAGGACGGCCGCGAGGCCCTGCACGGCGACCCGCACGAGGTTGACCTCGGGCTGCTGGGCGGTGAGCTGCACACCGGCGGTCTGCGTGTGGAAGCGGAGCATCAGCGACTTCGGGTTCTTCGCGCCGAACTCCTCCTTCATCACCCGCGCCCAGATCCGTCGGGCCGCCCGGAACTTGGCGACCTCCTCCAGGATCGTCGTACGGGCCACGAAGAAGAAGGAGAGCCGGGGCGCGAAGTCGTCGACGTCCATGCCGGCGGCGACGGCCGTGCGGACGTACTCGATGCCGTCGGCGAGGGTGAACGCGATCTCCTGCGCGGGCGAAGCACCGGCCTCGGCCATGTGGTAGCCGGAGATCGAGATGGTGTTCCACTTCGGGATCTCGGCCTTGCAGTACTTGAAGATGTCGGCGATCAGCCGCAGCGAGGGCTTCGGCGGGAAGATGTACGTGCCGCGGGCGATGTACTCCTTGAGCACGTCGTTCTGGATCGTGCCGGTCAGCTTGTCCGCCGGGACGCCCTGCTCCTCGCCGACGAGCTGGTAGAGCAGCAGGAGGAGCGCGCCGGGGGCGTTGATCGTCATCGACGTGGAGACCTTGTCCAGCGGGATCCCGTCGAACAGGACGCGCATGTCGTCGATCGAGTCGATGGCGACGCCGACCTTGCCGACCTCGCCGTGCGCGATCGGGGCGTCGGAGTCGTGGCCCATCTGGGTCGGCAGGTCGAAGGCGACCGACAGGCCCATGGTGCCGTTGGCGATGAGCTGCTTGTAGCGGGCGTTGGACTCGACGGCGGTGCCGAAGCCGGCGTACTGCCGCATGGTCCAGGGCCGTCCGGTGTACATCGAGGGGTACACACCGCGGGTGAAGGGGTACGCGCCCGGCTCGCCCAGCTTCTCGGCGGGATCCCATCCGTCCAGGGCGTCCGGCCCGTAGACCGGCTCGATGGGCAGCCCGGACTCCGACTCGCGCGCCATGCGTTGTGCCTCCCGATAGACCTGATGACTCAGCGGTACCGACCCTCGCGACGGACTGTAGTGGCGCGGTGGCGGGCGGCGCGCTGGGACCTTCCTCACAGGATGCGCACTCTCTTCCCCAGGTGCGCAACCGCACGCGCGCGGGAAGCATCCCTACGTACACACGACACATCACGGGGGGCAACGATGAAGCGGTCTTCGTCCGTCATACGCAGAGTGGCGCTGGCGGCAGCGGCGGTGGCACTCGCCGCCGGCTGTACGCCGGACGCGGCGGGTACGGGACCCGGGACGGGTACGGTCACGGCTCCCGCGCCGAGCACGAGCGCGCCCGGGTCGGCGTCCCCGAGCGCGACTCCCACCACGGACGACAAGCCGCCGTCGCCCAGCGCGAAGCCCACCTCCGGGAAGCCGGTGCCGAAGCGGCTCCTGGGCGACGGCGACGAGAACGAGCAGGTGCGCGAGCTCCAGGCCCGGCTGCGGCAGCTCGACTTCTTCGACCGGGCGCCCACCGGCTTCTACGGCACGATGACGGCGGCCTCCGTCAAGAAGTTCCAGGCGCGCCGGGGTCTGCCGCAGACCGGCACGGTCGACGAGGTGACGTGGCAGCAGCTGCTCTCCGTCACCCGGAAGCCGACCGCCGACGAGCTGAAGCCGGCGACGACGAACAAGCTGGACACCCCGGACCCCCGGTGCATGACCGGCCGGGTGCTGTGCATCAGCAAGGAGAGCCGGACGCTCGCCTGGATGATCGACGGCAAGGTCGTCTCCTCGATGGACGTCCGCTTCGGCTCCGAGAACACGCCGACCCGCGAGGGCCTCTTCAAGGTCGAGTGGAAGGCGCGGGACTGGACGTCGACGATCTACCACACGCCCATGCCGTACGCGATGTTCTTCAGCCGCGGCCAGGCCGTGCACTACTCGGCGGACTTCGCGGCCCGTGGCTACGCGGGGGCCTCGCACGGCTGCGTCAACGTCCGTGACCGGGCCAAGCTCTCCGAGCTCTTCGACCAGGTGAAGGTCGGCGACAAGGTCGTCGTCCACTGGTAGGACGGGGAGCGTCGGCGGGAGGAAGCCGGGAGGAAGAAGGGGCGCGGGTGGGACCGGGGGAACGTGTCCCACCCGCGCCGGGTGCGCGGAGCCGTAGGTACGGGGGGAACCCCGGCTCGCTGCGCGGCCGATGACCAGTCGGCATTACTTACTGCGCCGAGGGGCCGAGAAGTGTTACACCCCGAGCGGAAGGTGTGCCTCGTCCGTGATCCCGGCGGGCAGCGCGAGGGCGGCTCCGGCCTGGAGCTGGGTGTCGGTGAGCACGCTTCCGGCCCGGTTCCCGGAGCCGGCGGTGCCGTTGGAGGTGCCGTTGGATCCGCCCTGCGTCCCGCCCTTGCGGTCGCCGTCGGAGCTGTCCTCGGAGTCTTCGCCGCCCGCGTCGCCCTTGCCGTCGCCCTGGGCGCCGTCCTGGCCGCCGTCCTGGGTCGCACCGGTCTCGCCGGAGAGGATCCGGTCGCAGTAGACGCGCAGGGTCTCGCCCTTGCGCAGGGTGCTGGTGAGCTGCTGCCTCGCGGTGGCGTCGAGCTTCCCCGTCCGGTACTCGCGGCAGGCGGTGACGGCCTTCTCGCGGGAGACGGCGGTACCGGTGGCGCTGTCACCCGAAGGCGTCCGGCCGGGCTCCTGGGTGCCCGCACCCGCGGTGGCCGTGCCGCGCGTGTCCGGGACGCGGGGGGTCGGGGCGGTGGACCCGGAGCCGGCCGAGGGGGACGAGCCGGGCGTGGGGTCGCCGCCGCCCGGTTCCGTCGGGGGTGTCTCGGGGTCCTGGCGTATGCCGGGCTCCTTCGAGACGAGCGGGTCCGTGGTCTCCCCCGCCGAGACGGAGCTGGCGGGTGCCGGGCCGGTCAGCGGCAGCACACCCGTGCCGGCGGCGACGGCGACGCCGCCGACCGTGACGGCGGCGACCGCGGCGGCCAGTCCGTACCGTACGGAACGTCCCCAGCGGCGTGCCGGGGCGACGACGGGGGCGAGCCGGACCCGGCCCAGGTCGGCTCCGGTGGTGCGGCGGGCGGACGCGGGCGCGCCGACGGCCGCCGCGGCGGCCCGGCGCTCGGCGGTGGCCTGGCGGAAGGCGGCGAGCGCCGCCGCCTCGCCCGGCAGTTCGGTCTGCGCGGACGGCGGGGCGGCGGGGACCCGGGCCGTG
Organism: Streptomyces sp. NPDC002825; assembly: GCF_040295385.1. Classification (NCBI taxonomy): domain Bacteria; kingdom Bacillati; phylum Actinomycetota; class Actinomycetes; order Kitasatosporales; family Streptomycetaceae; genus Streptomyces; species Streptomyces sp. NPDC002825. The sequence continues at coordinate 71,034 of NZ_JBEOVH010000028.1, read as the reverse complement.
CCGAGGGCTTCGGCGAGGCGCTCGGCCTGGGCGCGCGCACGGTCATCGACGGCCTCGACCGGCTCGCCGCGGAGCAGCCGCTCCGCGGCCTCCTGGTCGAGCCACTGGTACCGCTCGTCGGCCATCACATGTCCTTCTGCGTCCGCGGACGGGATTGCGTCACACCGCCGGGGGTCACGGACCCCGGTGCGCGCCCGCGTTGCGGAGGGACGCCGTCCAGTGGGACGGCGGTTCCCGCGCCGTCGTCCTGCGCGTCGGCTCCGAGGAGTTCGGCGAGCTTCTTGAGCCCCCGGTGCGCTGCGGTGCGCACGGCGCCGGGGCGCTTGCCCAGGGTGTCGGCGGCGCTCTTGGCGTCGAGGCCGACGACGACGCGCAGGACGACGGCCTCGGCCTGGTCCTGCGGGAGCTGGGCGATCAGCTGCATGGTGTCGCCGGTGGCGAGGGCCTCCATGGCCTCGCCTGCCGTGTCGGAGTCGGCGGGCCGGTCGGCGAGTTCGGTCTCGTCGCCGCCGACGGCGGGACGGCGGCCGCGCATCCGTATGTGGTCGAGGGCGCGGTTGCGGGCGATCCGTGCGGCCCAGCCGCGGAACCGGTCCGCGTCGCCGTCGAAGCGGTCGAGGTCGCGGGCTATCTGGAGCCAGGACTCCGAGGCGACGTCCTCGGCGTCCGCTTCGCCGACCAGTGTGCGTATGTAGCCCAGCAGCCGGGGTTGCACGGCGCGGTACACAGTACGGAAGGCGTTCTCGTCCCCGTCCTGCGCAGCGAGCACCGCGGCCGTCAGCTCCGCGTCGTCCCCCAGCACTCCCCAAACCCTGTTCGTCGGTGACGTGGTCGCGCCCCGCGTCATCGCGGCTGGTCACCACCGCCACGCAGCCTCGCGCATCTGCACGCTACGTGGTGTCGCGGTGTCACGTCCACGCGGTCCGGGGTCTTTGTACAACTTGCAACCTCGGGCTGCTCCGAGAGGGTGTGACAGAAAACGCACCGCCGGCGCTGATAGGAGTACGGAGCCGTGCTGCGGCTCCGTGGACGACGACCGGGGCCTCTCCTGTGGGGGGTGGCGGCCCCGGTCGTCTCCCATTTCCCCCCTTTTCCCCCTTTCTTCTTTCCTTCTTTTCTCACTCTTTCTCGCGACCCCTCGCGTCCCGGGGCGCCGTACGCCCTTCGGGTGTCAACCGGCAGTTGACTGTGGCGGGGGCATGCCGAACGGGCCCCGCCCGGACGAAGCCGCGGCGGAGCCCGGAGAGCAGGCGGGGGTCGGTCAGGCGGTGCGGGCGCGACGGGAGACGACCGCGCGCAGCACGCGGCCGCCCTCGACCGAGAGTTCCCGCGCCCGGCGCAGTCCGGTCGGACCGTGGGCGACCGTCTCGAGGACGGCCTGCTGGCGGCGGAGCTCTCCGGCGAGCAGCGGGCCCGCGCCGTCCGCGTCCCCGGCGCGGCAGCGCTCGACGAGACCGTCGGGCACCCCGGCCGCGTCGAACCGTCCGTGCAGGGCGAGCGCCGCGAGGGAGCAGTCCCCGGCCCAGGCGCGCAGGGCGTCGGCGGTCCAGGCGGCCGGGGCCGCGTCGAGCATGGCGCGCACGGCCGCGGCCTCCTCCGTACCGTCGACGTCGAGTTCGACGCGGGCCTTGGCGACGGCCTCGCCCCAGGCACCGCCGTCGCCGCGCGCGACGGCGGCCCACACGGGGCGCAGGGCGTCGGCCCGGTCGGGGGCGAGCAGGGGCAGACAGCGGTCGAGGCAGGCGAGTCCGGCCGCGGCCAGTCCTCGCTCGTCGGCCCCGTCGATCAGTTCCAGCAGGCTCCGGCCGTTCACCGACGTCATGGACGCCTCCTCGCCACCCGTATGCGGACGCAGTACTTCCACTACTGCGCCGAGGGGCGCTTTTTCGTCACTGCGCGGCCGGAATCATGCCAGTGGCTTTGGCGTGCTGCATAGAGGTCATGCGGCGGACGAGGAGGATGGCGAGGACGGCGGCGGTGATGTTGAGGCCGTAGCCCGCGAGGGACCAGAAGGTCGCGGTGTTCCATTCCTCGACGGTTCCGGCGTCCTCGTACAGCCGCCCGGCGATCGAGTCCACCAGTCCGCCGACGACGAAGCACACCCACCAGCTGTTCAGCAGCGTCAGCTCCCCCTTGGCGTCGGCGGCGTACGGCTCCCAGCGGCTGGCACGCCAGATCTCGACGGCGATCGACCGCGGGATCCACAGGTTGCCGAACGGGATGAACCACCCGCCGATGGCGAAGCCGGGCGTACGGGTCTGGAGGTCGGAGGCCCACACCTCGGCGTTGTTCCGCAGCCGGTGGAACCAGATGATGAAGACGACGATGGTGGCGAGGTACACCAGGCCGGCCAGGGCATAGGCCCCGTCGGCCGGGGCGAAGGCGTCCGATTCGGACGTGCCCGCGCCGTCGGCACCCAGTTCGCTTGTTTCGACCCCGCCCAGCAGTACGTCGAAGAAGATGTTGCCCGCGAGCAGGGCCACGACGGCATGGGACAGGCCGATCGGGTTCTTGAGTGTGCGCATGTGGTGGTTCCCCCCAAGGAACAGGCGGCGACCGCTCGGCCGCCGCCGGGGGAACGTACGCGATCCGGACCGATCGCGTCCACGGCGTGGCCATGCGACAAGAGCAGTCGCACAGCTGGCAATCTGCTGGCAGCTTTCGGGTCAGTCCACCTTCGACGCCAGCGCCTTGAACTGCATCCAGGTCAGCGCCGGTTTCGCCGGGTCCCAGACCTTCTGGGCGAGGGCCGCGAGGGGCAGTCGGATGCCGGCCGCCACCTGCGCCTGCGTCTGGGCCCGGGAGAAGTCGCACCAGACCGCGAGCCGGCCGCCGAGGATCTGGGGGTCGTACCGCGCGGGCACGGGGGTGGAGCCGCGCAGCACGCGCGGGGTCCACTGCTCGTAGATCCGGCGGCCGGTGGGGTACGGGAAGCGGTTGGGCTCGCCCAGGATGTAGTAGAGGTAGTCGTCGTTGAGGTTGACCACCTTGCGGCCCGCGCTCAGGTACGAGGCGGGCAGGCGCGCGCCGATCTCGCGGCCCGTCCAGTACTCGACCTCGACGTCCTTGTCGGGGCCGACCACCCCGCCGGTGTAGAAGCCGTCGTTCCAGGCCTTGAGGGTCTTGCCGGTGGGCCGGACGACGGCCGCGCGGTCGTTGAGCCAGCCGGTGGCGAGGTCCTGGACGCGGCCCGAGGGCCCGTACTTCGCGACGGCGGCCCGCGCCAGCTTCGGATAGCTCGCCTCGGGGTTCTTGGCCATGAGGGCGACGTACTCGTCGGCGCCGAGGTGCCAGTACGCGCCGGGGAAGAGCCGGGTGTACTCGCGCAGCAGCTCGTCGACGATCTTCGCCGCGGCCGGGTTCGAGATGTCGACGGTCCCGCGCGGGGTCCGGCCGCTCGCGCTGACCAGCTGGAGGTTCGGGTGCGCGGCGATGACGGCGCCGAGGTGTCCCGGGGAGTCGATCTCGGGGATCACCGTGACGTGGCGGCTCGCCGCCAGGGCGAGGATGCGGCGGACCTCGGCCTTGGTGAGGTGCTGGGTGGAGACGACCTCGGGGTGGCTGTCGGACTCGATCCGGAAGCCCTGGTCGTCGGAGAAGTGCAGCCCGAGCTGGTTGAGCTTCAGGTCGCTCATCTCGCGGATGCGGTCCTCGAGCCAGGCCGCCGTGAAGTGCTTGCGGGCGATGTCGACCATGAGGCCGCGCTGCGGCTTCGCGGGCCGGTCGGTGACGGTCCCCTCGGGCATCGCGCCGGTGGCCTTGACCGACTGCTTGAGGGTGCGGGTGCCGTAGAAGACCCCGGCCTCGTCGGGGCCCGTGATCCGGACGCGGCCGTCGCGGACCGTCAGGGTGTACGACTCGGGGGCGCCCGTCCCCGCCACGGCCAGCTCGACGTCCCCCGGTCCGGCCGCGGCGGCCCCGCGGTACGGGATGCCGAGCTCCCCCGCGATCAGCCGGCCCTCGTCGGCGAGGGCCTCGCTGTTCGCGCCGAGGACGACCCCGCCCGTGGGCACGGGCTTCCAGCCGGGACCGCGGGCGGCCTCGTGGGCGCCGACGGCGGGGATGGTGCGGGGCGCGGAGGAGAGGGGATAGGTCTTCGTCGGCGTCGGCTTCGGTGCCGGGGTGGTCGGCGCGGGGCTCGTGGGCGCGCTGCTCGCGGAGGCGCCCGGGGTGGTCGGACCTGACGGAGAACCGTTCGAACAGGCGGCCACGGTGGCCAGTGCCACCGCGGTCGCCAGAAGCGCGGGGCCCCGGCGAGGCCCCCGGAAGGAGTAACGCATCACTCGGATCCTCCCGCACGGACGAGGGTCCGACCAGTCGACGGAGCCGGAACCCGATCGTCCATCATGTGTTCCGAAACTCTCCCTTCCGGGTGAAATTCGCGCATCCGTCGGACACTTCCCTCATCCCGTCGATAACGTTGCGTCACGCCCACCCCACCCGTCCCGGAGTACCGGAGCCCACGCTGACCAGCGACACCCACGCCCCCTGCCGGAAGCCGGGCTCCACGGACACGCCTGCGATACCTGCCCAGCAGGGCGCGGGCCGGCACCTCTCCGGGCTCGTCCGCTTCAACGCCGCTCCGGCCGGGGCCGTCGAAGCGCTCCTGTTCGACTGCTGCGCGAGCCGGCGCTGGGCCGAGCGGGTGAGCGCGCACCGCCCCTACCCCACGCTCGACGCGCTGCTCGCCGCCGCGGACGAGGCCTCCTACGACCTGTCGCGGGCCGAGCTGGACGAGGCGCTGGCCGCCGAGTCCGCCGCCGTCCCGCATCCCGACGCCCCGCCGGCGGCCCTCATGGCGCTGGGCGCCGCGCACGCCGCGTACGAGAGCCGCTTCGGGCACGCGTTCGTGATCAGCCTGGACGGCGTGCGTCCCGACGAGCACCTCGACCGCGTACTGGCCGGTATCCGGTCACGTCTCGGCAACGAACCGGAGGAGGAACGGGTGGTCGCCGCCGACGAACTGCGCCGGCTCGCCCGCGCCCGCCTCACCTTCACCGTCACCACGCCGTGAATTCGTCCGGAAAGCGGCGATTCAGCCCCGTGCGATAGCCCGTCCGTGCCTGTTTGATCACACTGACGGACCCCGCGCGAGCGAACCGACAAGTCGTCGCTACGATGACCGGGGCCGGTGGACCGTACCCGGCCGGGCCAGACCGACAGAGAAGCCGGCCGGCCCCGATCCCCGCTCCCGGAGGGTTTTTCCGTGCCGGCTGGAACGCTGTACCGCGGCCGGGAAGGAATGTGGTCCTGGGTGGCTCATCGAGTCACCGGCGTCCTCATCTTCTTCTTCCTGTTCGTACACGTGCTGGACACCGCTCTCGTCCGCGTCTCCCCCGAGGCGTACGACGAGGTCGTCGCGACCTACAAGACGCCGATCGTCGCTCTTCTGGAGTACGGCCTGGTCGCCGCCATCCTCTTCCACGCGCTCAACGGCCTCCGGGTCATCGCCGTGGACTTCTGGTCCAAGGGCCCGCGCTACCAGAAGCAGATGCTCTGGACCGTCGTGGGCATCTGGGTCGTGCTGATGGCGGGTTCGCTCTACCCCGTCCTCGGCCACGCCGCACGTGAACTGTTCGGGAGCTGACGCCACTCATGTCTGCTGACACCTCCACCGCGATCGGTCCCGTCGAGGGCGGCGCGCACTACGACGTGGACAACCCCGCGCCGTACATCGAGGCCCCCCGCAAGCGCACGGGCAAGACCCCGCGCGCGACCCGCGGCAACTTCGAGATGGCCGCGTGGCTCTTCATGCGCCTCTCGGGCGTGGTCCTCGTCGTCCTGGTCCTCGGCCACCTGCTGATCCAGCTCTTCCTGGACGGCGGCGTCACCAAGGTCGGCTTCGCCTTCGTGGCCGGCCGCTGGGCGTCCCCGTTCTGGCAGGTCTGGGACCTGCTGATGCTCTGGCTCGCCATGCTGCACGGCGCCAACGGCCTCCGTACGGTCATCAACGACTACGCGGAGCGGGCCAACACGCGCCTGTGGCTCAAGGGCCTGCTGTACACCGCCACGGTGTTCACCATCCTTCTGGGCACGCTGGTGATCTTCACCTTCGACCCGAACATCCGCTAGGCACGGGGCTGAGGTAATCCACGTCATGAAGATCCACAAGTACGACACCGTCATCGTCGGCGCCGGTGGCGCCGGCATGCGCGCCGCCATCGAGGCGACGAAGCGCAGCCGCACCGCCGTGCTGACGAAGCTCTACCCCACCCGCTCCCACACGGGCGCCGCGCAGGGCGGCATGGCCGCCGCGCTGGCGAACGTGGAGGAGGACAACTGGGAGTGGCACACCTTCGACACGGTCAAGGGCGGTGACTACCTGGTCGACCAGGACGCCGCCGAGATCCTCGCGAAGGAGGCCATCGACGCCGTCCTCGACCTGGAGAAGATGGGCCTGCCGTTCAACCGCACCCCGAACGGCACCATCGACCAGCGCCGCTTCGGCGGTCACTCCCGCAACCACGGCGAGGCCCCGGTCCGCCGGTCCTGCTACGCCGCGGACCGCACCGGCCACATGATCCTCCAGACGCTGTACCAGAACTGCGTCAAGGAGGGCGTGGAGTTCTTCAACGAGTTCTACGTCCTGGACCAGCTGATCACCGAGGTCGACGGGGTCAAGCACTCCGCGGGCGTCGTCGCCTACGAGCTGGCCACCGGCGAGATCCACATCTTCCAGGCGAAGGCCGTCATCTACGCCTCCGGCGGCACCGGCAAGTTCTTCAAGGTGACCTCCAACGCCCACACCCTGACCGGTGACGGCCAGGCCGCGTGCTACCGCCGCGGTCTGCCCCTGGAGGACATGGAGTTCTTCCAGTTCCACCCGACGGGCATCTGGCGCATGGGCATCCTGCTGACGGAGGGCGCCCGTGGTGAGGGCGGCATCCTCCGCAACAAGGACGGCGAGCGCTTCATGGAGAAGTACGCGCCGGTCATGAAGGACCTCGCGTCCCGTGACGTCGTCTCCCGCTCCATCTACACGGAGATCCGCGAGGGCCGCGGCTGCGGTCCCGAGGGCGACCACGTCTACCTGGACCTGACGCACCTTCCGCCGGAGCAGCTCGACGCCAAGCTCCCGGACATCACCGAGTTCGCCCGTACGTACCTCGGCATCGAGCCGTACACGGACCCGATCCCGATCCAGCCCACCGCGCACTACGCCATGGGCGGCATCCCGACGAACGTCGAGGGTGAGGTCCTCTCGGACAACACCACCGTCGTCCCGGGCCTGTACGCGGCCGGCGAGGTCGCCTGTGTCTCCGTGCACGGCGCCAACCGTCTGGGCACCAACTCGCTGCTCGACATCAACGTCTTCGGCAAGCGCTCCGGCATCGCCGCCGCCGAGTACTCCGCCAAGAACGACTTCGTCGAGCTGCCCGAGGCCCCCGAGGCCTTCGTCGTCGCGCAGATCGAGAAGCTGCGCAACTCCACGGGCAACGAGCGGGTCGCCGACCTGCGCCGCGAGCTCCAGGAGACGATGGACGCCAACGTGATGGTGTTCCGCACGGAGCAGACCATCAAGACGGCCGTCGAGAAGATCGCCGAACTGCGCGAGCGCTACGAGAACGTGTCCATCCAGGACAAGGGCAAGCGCTTCAACACCGACCTCCTGGAGGCCATCGAGCTGGGCAACCTGCTCGAACTGGCCGAGGTCATGGCCGTCTCGGCCCTGGCGCGCAAGGAGTCCCGCGGCGGTCACTACCGCGAGGACTACCCGAACCGCGACGACGTCAACTTCATGCGCCACACCATGGCGTACCGCGAGGTCGGCGAGGACGGCTCCGAGACCGTCCGTCTCGACTACAAGCCGGTCGTCCAGACCCGCTACCAGCCGATGGAGCGTAAGTACTGATGGCTACCCCCGTACTGGACAAGGTCGAGGCGGAGTCCGCCGCCTCCCCGTACATCACGGTCACGATGCGGATCCGCCGCTTCAACCCCGAGGTGTCGGACGCCGCGGTCTGGGAGGACTTCCAGATCGAGATCGACCCGAAGGAGCGTGTCCTCGACGCCCTTCACAAGATCAAGTGGGACGTCGACGGCACGCTGACCTTCCGTCGCTCCTGCGCGCACGGCATCTGCGGCTCCGACGCGATGCGGATCAACGGCAAGAACAGGCTCGCCTGCAAGACGCTGATCAAGGACATCAACCCGGAGAAGCCGATCACGGTCGAGGCCATCAAGGGCCTCACGGTCCTCAAGGACCTCGTGGTCGACATGGAGCCGTTCTTCCAGGCGTACCGGGACGTCATGCCGTTCCTGGTCACCAAGGGCAACGAGCCGACGCGCGAGCGTCTGCAGTCCGCCGAGGACCGCGAGCGCTTCGACGACACCACCAAGTGCATCCTGTGCGCCGCGTGCACCTCGTCCTGCCCGGTCTTCTGGAACGACGGCCAGTACTTCGGTCCGGCCGCGATCGTCAACGCGCACCGCTTCATCTTCGACTCGCGTGACGAGGCGGGCGAGCAGCGCCTGGAGATCCTGAACGACAAGGACGGCGTGTGGCGCTGCCGCACGACGTTCAACTGCACCGACGCGTGCCCGCGTGGCATCGAGGTCACCAAGGCCATCCAGGAAGTCAAGCGCGCGCTGATCACGCGTCGTTTCTGACCTCCGGCACGGCGGGAAAGCCCGCTTCTGTACGCTGCGGCGTGCAGGAGCGGGCTTTTTTCTTTGTGGAGGACGGGGACTGATGAGCGAGCCGAACCCTTACGCGGACGGTGAGTACAAGTGGGGACCGGGGCAGCAGGGCGGCACCCCGGCCTACGGATATCCGCAGGACGCGACGCCCGGGGCACCGGCGTACGGGTACCCGCAGACGCCGCCGCCCTACCAGCCGACCCTGCCGGGCGGCGTTCCGGTGCCGCCGCAGCAGGCGCCGATGGGCGGCGGGGCGCCGGCGCTGAGCCTCGGTGACATCACGGTGGTCGGCGACCAGATCATCACGCCGGCCGGGAACATGCCGCTGAAGGGCGCCGTGTGGAACGCGATGGACATGTCGCGGACCGAGGAGAAGCTGCCGACCGTGGCGATCGTCCTCGCGGTGATCTTCTTCCTGTTCTGCCTGCTCGGCCTGCTGTTCCTGCTGATGAAGGAGAAGACCACGACCGGCTTCATCCAGGTCACGGTGACCAGCGGCGGCCGGCACCACTCGACGATGATCCCGGCGACCGGTCCTGACAGCTTCCAGCGGGTGATGGGCCAGCTCAACTACGCGCGCTCGCTGAGCATGTGACGGGCGCTCCTTCGGCTGTCGGCGAGTGCAGCTCTCAGCCGCCGACGAGCGGGACGAGTCTGAGGAAGACGACCTCGGTCTCCGGACCCACCGTCACCGTCTCGTCGAGCTCCTCGATCTGACGGTCGCCCACCAGGACCAGGAAGCCGTTCCGCCCGAAGGCCTCCACGGCCCGGGCGAAGGCCTCCTCACCGGCCTGCTCGTGGGCGACCCGGCGGCGGATCAGCTCGCGCAGGGTGAGCCGCTCTTCCGTGACGGGCAGGCGGGGGCCGGCCGTGCGGCCCCCCGAGGTCGTCTCGTCGACGAAGGTCACCGTTCCCATGCCCCGGAGGGTAGGGGTCGGCACTGACAGGCTCAGGCGTGCCAGCCCTGGGCGGGGCCGCCCGCCTCGGCCTCGACCATGATCCGGCGCAGCAGGCCGTTGAGCAGGTCGCGCTCCGCGGGGGTGAGGACGCCGAGCAGCCGCTCCTCCTCGTGCCCGAGGACGTCCATCGCGCCGAGCCAGGTCTCGTGACCGGAGGCGGTGAGTTCCACGACGACCCGGCGCCGGTCGGTCGTGGACTGGGTGCGGCGGACGAAGCCGCGCTTCTCCAGGGCGTCGAGGCGCCCGGAGACGGAGGCGGGGGCCAGGTCGAGGTCCTGGGCGAGTTCGGAGGGGGCGGCGCTGCCGCCGCGGCCCGCGAGCTTGTGGAGGGTGTCGAACTCGTGGCGTTCCAGGTCGAAGTCGACGAGTGACTGCTCCCTGACCCGGCGCAGATGGACCGAGAGCTTCTTCATCCGGGTGACCGCGCCTTCGACGACGGGGTCGAGGCCGGGAAGGACGGGCTGCCACCGGGCGACGTGCCCATCGGTCCAGTCGCGCGGTTCCTGCTGTTCGGGGTGCGCCATGGGGTGATCGTACGTCGGTCGGGGCGTCCGTCCCCCTCGAAGTATTTCGTTGACGAATTATTCGGCACCGAAATACTCTGCGGTCCATGGTCACCACCTCCGCACGCTCCGTCGCGCCCCCGCCCGTCCCCCACCCCCTGCGCACCCGCTCCTTCCGCCTCCTCTTCACCGGCCGCACCCTCTCCCTCCTCGGCGACGCCGCCATCCCCGCCGCCCTCGCCCTCGCCGTCCTGGACGCCACCGGCTCCACCTCGGCGCTCGCCCTGGTCCTCGGCTGCGCGATGGTCCCCAAGCTGCTCCTGCTGCCCGTGGGCGGCGTCGTCGGCGACCGCCTCGACGCCCGTACGGTCGCGCTCACCACGGACCTCGTACGCTGCGCCACCCAGCTCGTCGTCGGCATGCAGCTGCTCGGCGGCACCCCCAGCCTCGCGGTCCTCGCGGTCGCCGAGGCGCTCGGCGGCGCGGCCGGGGCCTTCGCCATGCCGACCGGCTCGCCCCTGGTGAAGGGCACCGTGGAGGTGGCGGCGCTGCACCGCGCCAACGCGGCGATGAGCGTCGCCCAGAGCGGCAGCCGCCTCGCCGGTCCCGCGCTCGCCGGCACCCTCGTCCTGACCGTGGGCCCCGGCTGGGCTTTCGTCCTGGACGCGGCCACCTTCGCCGTCAGCGCCCTGCTCCTGACGGCCGTACGGGTGAAGCGGGTCCCGATCCCGCGCCGCTCGCTCCGCGCCGACCTCGCCGAGGGCTGGCAGGAGGTCCGCTCCCGGGACTGGTACTGGACCAGCCTCGTCGGCCACAGCGCCTGGAACGGCGCCGCCGCCGTCCTGATGACCCTCGGGCCCGCGATCGCCGTGCAGCGGCTCGGCGGCGGCACCACCTGGGTCGTCCTCCTCCAGGTCGGCGCCGTCGGCTTCCTCCTCGGGGCGCTGCTCGCCGACCGGGTCAGCCCCCGGCGCCCGGTGCTGACCGCGAACCTCGGCCTCGCCACGTACGCGCTGCCGCTGGTCCTGCTCGCGCTCGCCGCGCCCGCGTGGCTGACGATCGCGGCGTACGGGCTCGCGCAGGCGGGGCTCGGCTTCCTGTCCCCCGTGTGGGAGACCGCCGTCCAGCGCGCGGTGCCCGAGCACGCGCTCGCCCGGGTCACCTCGTACGACTGGCTGCTCTCGCTCGCCGCGATGCCCCTGGGCTACGCCCTGGCCCCGCTCGCGGCCTCGGCCTGGGGCCCCGAAGTGCCGCTGCTGGCGGCCGCGGTGGTCGTCGGCGGGTGCTGCGCGGGGACGGCGCTGGTGCCGGGGGTGAGGCGGTTCGTCGCCTAGGGCTGTCAGTGGGGTCCTCTACCGTCGTCTGCATGGTGGGGATCACAGGCCTGGAGAGCAGGCTGGACGAGGCATTGGCGCGCGAGGTCGCGGAAGGACCGGGGGCGGTCGGCGAGTTGCTCGCGTCCCTGGACACGGCCGCCCGGAGGGAGAGCGCGCTCGCACTGCACCTGCGGGCCTGCCGCGGCGACGCGCGCCCTGTCGCACCGGCCCTCGCCGCGCTGGCGGAGCAGGAGTTGGGCTGGACCACGGCCGAGGCGGACCTGCTGCTCGCGCGGCTCCTGGGAAAGGACGCCGAGGTCGCCCCGCACGAACTCCACGGCGTGTTCCCGACCTTGGTGCCCATCGCCCTGGCGGCGGCCGCGCAGGCCGAGGACTTCGACCGGCCCCGGGTGCGGGCGCTGCAGCGGATCGTCGAGTCCCACTACGTCTACCGGAGCGACGCGTACGTGGGGATACGGAACCTGATGGACGCCCTGCTGCGCCGCGAGGTGCCGGTGGTGCCCGGCCGGCTGCCCCGGCAGGTCCTCGACGACCTCGACGCATACGGCCCGGCAATGCGCGCGACGCACGGCGAGCTGCTGGCGGAGGCAGGCGTGGCGGCGTTCCTCGCCCACTGTGTCCTCCTGGACAAGCCCAGGGCGACGCGGGCGTGGCGCCGGAAGGCGGCGGTCCTGCTCGGGCAGGCCGAGCAGGGGGCGGAGGCGGTGCGGCGGCTGTTGGAGGGGATCGCCGCGCAGCCCGAGCACCGGGTGTCGGACCGCAACCCGTGGCATCAGGTCGACTGGGGTCTCGTCGGCGACACCAACACCTCCCTGGTCCGCGGACTCCTGTGGGCCGCGCTCGCCATCGACGCCGACTGGGTGGTCCCGCTCGTGGGGGCGGTCGCGCTGAACGCGGGGACGGGGATCGGCGGTTCCGGCGGGTTCTGCCGCAGCCAGACACTGGCCACCACCGCCGTTGCCGTGCTCGGGGAGTGCGAGGGCGCCCGCGGCGAGGAGGCCGTGCAGTGGCTCGGGCGGCTGCCGAAGCGGGTGAAGAACCGGACGGTGAACAAGGGCATCGCGAAGGCCCTGGAGACCGTCGCCGCCCGCGCCGGGCTCACTCCGTCGATGCTCCGCGAGCGCGGGGTCGCGACGCTCGGCCTGGACGGGCGCGGGATCCGTGAGGTGCCGCTGGGGGCGTACACGGCGGAGCTGGCGGTACGGGAGCCGGGCACGGTCGCACTGTCCTTCAGGGGCCCGGAGGGGAGGCTCCTGAAGACGGCGCCGAAGGAGGTCCGGGAGACTCGCGCCGAGGAGCTGCGGGAGGTCAGGGCCGGGCTGAAGGAGCTCAAGGGCCTCGTGGCCGCCGAGCGGTCCCGCCTGGAGGAGCACCTCGCGGCGGGGACGGTCTGGCCGGCGGAGGACTGGCAGCGGTACTACGTCGACCACCCGGTGACGGGGGCGCCGGCCCGGGCGCTGCTCTGGGAGGTGGCCGAGGACGGTGACTGGACGGCCGGTGTTCCGGAGCGCACCGGCGGCGGCTGGGCGCTCGCGGGCGAGGACGGGACGGCGCGTCCGGTCGGTCCGGGCGCCCGGCTGCGGCTGTGGCATCCGCTGCGGGCCGGTGGCGAGGAGGTCGCCGCGTGGCGGGCGGCGCTGACGGAGCGGGAGGAGCGGCAGCCGTTCAAGCAGGTGTTCCGCGAGGTGTACCCGCTGACTCCGGCGGAGCTCGTGACCGGCTCGTACTCCAACCGCTTCGCGGGGCACGTCCTGCGGTACGGGCAGGCGCGGGCGCTGATGGCGGAGCGCGGCTGGACGGGCAACCACCTGGGGTACTTCTCGGACGGCTGGTCCTCGGAGCTGGTGAAGGAGCTGCCCGCGCCGGGTGAGCTGCCGGCCGGTGAGGGGATGCGCTGGCGGGCCCGGTTCTTCGTGGAGCTGGTCGACGAGGGGGCGCACCGGGACGGGGTGGCGCGGCTCTGCTCCACGGACCAGGTGCGGTTCGAGCGGCGGGCGGCCTCGGCGGGGCCGCGGGGCGCCTGGGAGGCGGTCGCGCTCGCCGACGTACCGGCGCTCGTCCTCTCGGAGGCGCTGCGGGACGTGGACCTGTTCGTGGGGGTGGCGTCGATCGGGGCGGACCCGAACTGGCGGGACCGCGGCGAGGACCGGGCCTACGACGGGTACTGGGAGCGCTGGTCGTTCGGTGAGCTCACGGAGTCGGCGCTGATCCGGCGCGAGACGCTGGCCCGGCTGCTGCCCAGGACCCGGATCGCGGACCGGGTGGAGCTGACCGACCGGTTCCTGCGGGTGCGCGGGGAGCTGCGCGCGTACCGGATCCATCTGGGCTCGGGGAACGTGCTGATGGAGCCGGACGACAGCTATCTGTGCATCGTGACCGACCGTTCGCGGGACCGGGGGAAGGTGTTCCTGCCGTTCGAGGAGGACGGCGGGCTGCTGTCGGTGATCCTTTCGAAGGCGCTGCTGCTCGCCGCCGACGACCGGATCACCGACGCGACGATCACCGCGCAGATACGCCGGGGCTGAGCTCGGAGACCTCGGCCAGGAAGGAGAGGAGCAACCGGGCCGTCTCGTCCGGGCGTTCCAGGGCGGGGAGGTGGCCCGCCCAGTCGAGGTCGACGCGGCGAGCGGCGGGCAGGAGGTTCCCGAGCTCGTCGGCGATCGCCCGGAAGTCGGGCAGGTCGTGGGCGCCGACGGCGACGAGGGCGGGGGCCTCGATCCGGGCGAGGTCGTCGCGGGTGACCTCGGCGGCGACGGGGTGGTGTTCCTCGGGGGCGGCGAGCTGGAGGTCGAAGGCGCGCCGCTGTCCCTCCCGTACGAGGGCGCGGGCGGTCTCGGAGGCCTCGGGGCCGAGCCAGGTGTCGACGTTGAGCTCGACGGCGGCGTCGAGGTCGCCGGCCTCGACGAGCGCGTCCTCGCGGGCGCCCCAGGCGCGCAGCTCCGGGCTCGGCACCATGCCGGGCATCGCGGAGCCCAGCAGCGCGAGGGCGGAGACGCGTCCGGGGTGCAGGGCGGCGAGTTCGAGGGCGACGCGGCCGCCGAAGGAGGAGCCGACGACGGCGGCGCGGTCGGCGCCGAGGTGGTCGAGGAGGGCGCGCACGTCCTCGGCGTGGGTGTGCGGGGCGTCGACGGGGCTGTCGCCGAAGCCGCGGAGGTCGCAGCGGACGACACGGTGTCCCGCCCCGGCCAGTGCGTGGAACTGCCCGTCCCACATCCGGCGGTCGCAGACTCCGGAGTGCAGCAGGACGACGGTCGAGGGGCCGGTTCCGGCCAGGTCATGAGAGAGCGTCACCCGCCCGACCCTATGCGCGGGGTCCCTGCGCGGCCAGCTCTTTACCCAGGCGACTTGAACACGTTCAAGAGGAGGTCTACAGTCATGACCGCCAGCTTTTGAACGCGTTCAAGGGAGGGTGGGGCATGGACCTCACTGTCGTCGCGTACATCGTCTACCTGCTGATCAGCGTGGCCCTCACCATCTGGGTCGCCCGCACGCTCAGCCGCAACGGAAAGGTCTTCCTCTCCGACGTCCTGCACGGGAACGAGAAGCTCGCGGACGCCGTCAACCACCTCCTCGTGGTCGGCTTCTACCTCGTCAACTTCGGCTTCGTCGCCCTCTACCTGAGCCAGGACGCCGCCGTCCTCGACGCCCGGGCGCTCTTCGAGGCCCTCTCCGTCAAGCTCGGAGTGGTCCTGCTCGTCCTCGGCGTGATGCACCTCGGGAACGTCTACGTGCTCAACAAGATCCGCCGCCGCGGGGTCATGGAGCGCGAGCAGGTGCCCCCGGTCGGCCCGCAGGGATGGACCGCGACCCCCAAGGGCGGCCCCTGGGCCCCGCCCGCGCCGCAGGCCTGACCGTGGCGCCGGCACCGGCGAGGCCCACGACCCCCGTGGGACGCCTGACCGTCCTGTACGACGCCGACTGCCCGCTCTGCGTGCACCTCAGGCACTGGCTGCTGCGCCAGCGGCAGCTCGTCCCGCTCGACCTCGTACCGGCGGGATCGCAGCGGGCACGGCGCCTCTTCCCGGACCTCGACCACGCCGCGACCCTGCGGGAGATCACCGTGGTCGGGGACCGGGGCCAGGTCTACCGGGAGACCTCCGCCTGGATCGTCTGCCTCTGGGCCCTGGCCGACCACCGGGCGAAGGCCCACTGGCTCTCCACCCCGGCGGGACAGCCCTTCGCCCGGGCGACCGTCCTGGCGGCCGCCAAATGGCGCGAGGCCCTCAAGGGGCCGGGGCTGGACGACTGGTCCTGCGAGGGCGGGCACTGCGAGGTGCCCGGTCAGCCCGGTTAGGCTCGGGGCCGTGACGGAAGAGAAGAAGGCCCCCAAGAGCGAGCAGACCCGCACGCTCATCCTCGAAACCGCGCTCCGGCTGTTCAAGGAGCGCGGTTACGACAAGACGACGATGCGGGCCATCGCCCAGGAGGCCGGGGTCTCCGTCGGCAACGCGTACTACTACTTCTCGTCCAAGGAGCACCTCGTCCAGGGCTTCTACGACCGGATCGCCGAGGAGCACCAGGCGGCCGTCGAGCCCATCCTGAGCGGCCCCGAGAAGGACCTCACCGCCCGGATCCGCGGGGTCTACCTCGGCTGGCTCGACATCGCGGAGCCGTACCACGAGTTCGCGGCCCAGTTCTTCAAGAACGCCGCCGACCCGGACAGCCCGCTCAGCCCCTTCTCCCCCGAGTCGGAGGGCCCGCGCGAGGCCGCGATCGAGGTGCACCGGCGGGTCATCTCCGGAGCCACGGTCAAGGTCGACCCGGAACTGAAGGAAGCGCTCCCGCAGTTGCTCTGGCTCCAGCAGATGGGCCTCGTGCTGTTCTGGGTGTACGACCGCTCGGAGGGCGCGGCGAACAGCCGCCGCCTGGTGGAGCGCCTCGCGCCGGTCACCGCCCGCGCGATCTCGCTGTCCCGCTTCCGGATCCTGCGCCCGCTGGTCAAGGAGACGCACGAGCTGCTCGCCGACTTCATGCCGACGGCGGCCGGAATGGCGGCCTCGGGCAAGCCCAAGAAGAAGACGAGCCCGAAGCCGCAGGAGACCGCGTAGAGCCGCCGGCTCAGATCCAGCTGAGCTCCCACAGGCGCCAGATGCCCGTGCCGTCCGTCAGGTACTGGGAGCCGGTGACCGCCTCGGTTGAGAGGACGTAGTCCTTCTTCTGCCACAGCGGGACGAGCGGGACGTCGGCGGCGACCTCGTCCTGGATCTCCTTGAAGTCGCTCGTCGCCCGGCCCCGGTCGCTGTACTGCTGCGTCGAGGAGATCAGGTTGTCGATCCGCTTGCTGGAGAAGCCGTTGTGCAGGGTGTTCGCGGTGCCGACGAGCGGGGCCGTGAAGCTGTCGGAGTCGGGGAAGTCGGGGAGCCAGCCGACGGGGTAGGCGTCGTAGCTGCCCTTCGCGTACCCCTTCTGGAAGCTCTGCCAGTCGGCCTCGACGACCTTGACCTCGAAGAGGCCGGTCTCCTCCAGCTGCCGCTTGATCTCGGCGGCCTCGGCGGCGTAGGTGGCGTCCTTGCGGAAGCCGTACGTGAACTTCACCGGCGTCTTGACCCCGGCCGCCTTCAGGAGGCTCTTGGCCTTCTTGGCGTCCGGCTCCGGGTAGACGTCGAAGAAGGCGGTGCTGTGGCCGACGAAACCCTGCGGGATGAGGGAGTACAGCGGCTCGACCGTGCCCTTGTAGGCGCCCGTGGTGATCGCCGGGCGGTCGAGGACGGCGGCGACGGCCTGCCGTACGGCCTTGTCCGCCATGGGCGAGCCGGACCGGACGTTGAAGTTGAGGTTGCGGATCTCGGCGCTCTCCGCCTCGGTGACCCGGGTCCCGTCCTTGGTGTCCAGGCTCGAGAGGAAGGCCGGCGGCAGCTGGCGGTGCGTCACCTGGACCTCCTTCGCCTTCCAGGCCTTGGCGAGGTCCTCGGACTGGCCGAAGTACTTCACGAGCACCGTGTGGCCGGCCTTGCTGATGGCGCCCTTGTACCGCGGGTTGGGCTCCAGGCGGGCGGACTCGCCCTCCTTGTACTCCTTGAGGACGTACGGCCCCGAGCCGTCGACCACGGCGCCCGTCCGCAGCTTGTCCGCCGGGTACTGGTCCTTGTCCACGATCGAGCCGGCGCCCGTGGCCACCTTCTGCGGGAACGTGGCGTCACGGCCGCTCAGGTGGAACGTGACCGTACGGCCCTCGGCCGAGACGTTCTTCAGGGTCGGGAAGAGCGGCTGCGGACCGACGTCCGTCTTGATGTGCAGCATGCGCTCGAAGGAGTACTTGACGTCCTCGGCGGTGATCTTGCGGCCGTTGGCGAAGGTGAGGTCGTCGCGGAGCGTGCACTGGTACGTGGTGAGCCTGGTGCCCACGAACTTGCAGCTCTCGGCCGCGTCGGGGACCGGCTGGCTGAGGCCCGGCTTGAACGTCAGCAGCGACTGGAACACATTGCTGTACATGGCCCAGGAACCGGCGTCGTAGGCTCCGGCCGGGTCGAGCGAGGTCACCTCGTCGGTCGTGCCGACGGTGATCGGGTCGGTCCGCTCAGCGTCGGAGGGCAGGAGTTGCCACCCCCCCACCCCGGCGGCCACCAGTACTCCACAAGTGATGAGGATCCGCAGACGGACCGTCGACCGCATTGACGTGCTTCCTTTTTTTGATACCACCCCAGATGCGACGGCCCCCGGAAACGTCGCGATGGCTGCATCCCATCACACGCATTTCACAAGCGGAAGAGAAAACTTTCACACCACAGGTATATGTCCGGGATATGAGAATTTAGGGCGATGAGCAGCACGTATCGACCCCGGCGCAGGGAGTGACAGATTCCGATCAGGCCTGTTTCGAGGCGAGTTCGACGATCGTGATGTCGGAGGGCGCACCGACCCGCACCGGAGGCCCCCAGGCGCCCGCGCCCCGGGAGACGTACAGCTGGGTGTCCCCGTACCGTTCGAGCCCGGCGACGGTCGGATTGGCCAGCTCGGCGAGGTAGTTCCCGGGCCAGAGCTGGCCACCGTGGGTGTGGCCGGAGAGCTGCAGGTCCACCCCGTGGCGTACGGCGTCGTGGACGACGATCGGCTGGTGCGCGAGGAGCACCGCGGCGCGGGCCCGGTCGCGGTCGCCGAGGGCCCGCGCGAAGTCCGGGCCCCGGCCCTCGCTCTCCCCCGCGACGTCGTCGACGCCGGCCAGGTCGAAGCCGGCCGGGATCTCCACGCGCGCGTTGCGCAGCGGGCGCAGCCCGAGCTCGCGGACGTGGTCGACCCAGGCGTCGGCGCCCGAGAAGTACTCGTGGTTGCCGGTCACGAAGAAGGACCCGTGCCGGGCCCGGAGCCGGGCGAGCGGCTCGGCGGCCGGGCCGAGGTTCTCGACGGTGCCGTCGACGAGGTCGCCGACGACGGCGATCAGGTCGGGCTGCGTGGCGTTGATCGCGTCGACGATCCGCTGGGTGTGGGCGCGGCCCAGGATCGGCCCGAGGTGGATGTCGGACACGACGGCGATCCGGTATCCGTGCGCGGCGCGCGGGATCTTGGCGAGCGGCACGGTGACCCGCTTCACCCGGGGCCCGCGCAGCACCCCGTACGTCCCGTACCCGACGGTCCCGAGCGCGACGGCGGCCGCGGACCCGGCGACGACGCGGGAGACGAAGAGCCGGCGGGAGGGATCGGTGGGGCCGGACGGCTCGGGGACGGGCTTTCCGGGTACGGACTCCGCCGCGGCGGGCCGCTCGGGGACGGTCCTTCCGGGTACGGGCTCCGCCGCGGCGGGCCGCTCGGGGGGAGCCGTCACGGACGCGGGGACGGGCAGGGGTACGGGCTCCGCCGCCCGGCGTCGCGCCCAGGCGCGAAGGAACGGCCGGACGGCCTCGCCCACCAGCAGCGCCAGGACCAGGTAAAGGAGCACGGCGAGCCAGAGGAAGCCGGGCCAGGCGACCGCCTGCTGGAGCACGAAGGGCGCGCCCGCCCGCGAGGAGACCAGCGCGGCGACCGACAGCAGCGGCAGGGCCACGACCGCGGCCGTACCGAGCCGGCGCGGCAGCCCGCCGGGCGCGGTGGTGTCGCGCACCAGACGCCGCCACACGTACCAGTGCACCGCGCCGAGCAGCGCGAGCACCACGACCAGGACCAGCAGAAAGACGACCACGCCCCCGGAACCCCTCTTCTAGCCGTCCACGCGGCGCGCGGCGCGCACCCCGCGCAACCCGATCACGCCGATCACCGTCCCCAGGACAAAGGACGTGACGGCAAGCAGCAGATGAACCCAGAAGTAGGCCGTCGGGTCGCCCGCGTCGTCGAAGGCGAGGCCGCTCCCGTCGTTCCAGAGGTTCTTGACGAAGGTGACCCAGATGAACCAGGACCACACGCCGAAGGCGAGCAGGAACCAGGAGACGCGGCGGCTGAGCTTCATGACCCCAGTATCACCGTCCGTCCCACGGCCCCCGCTTCCGGGTGGACGGGCGTCGGTGAACCGCCTGCCGGGGTTCGGATCGGTCGTGCGTACCTGTACGTTCTCGACCGTGTCTGCTTCGAAGAAGACCGCTTGGGCGGTCGCCGCTGCCGTGCTCCTGCCGCTCGTCACCGCCGCGCCCGCGGCCCACGCGGACGGAAAGGACGGGACGGACAAGCAGCCCAGGCCGCCCGCCGTGATGTCCGGTGTCGGCGGTGCGCTGCTCGGCAAGCCCGGGACGCAGGTGCAGCTGCTGCCCGGCGCCCCGGTGCTGCCGAAGGAGCTGTCGGCCCGTTCCTGGATCGTCGCGGACGCGGAGAGCGGCGAGATCCTCGCCGCGCACAACGCGCACTGGCGGCTCGCCCCGGCCTCCACCCTGAAGATGCTCTTCGCGGACACGCTGCTGCCGAAGTTCCCCAACAAGACGGAGAACCACCTGGTCACCAACCAGGACCTGGCCGGCATCGGGGCGGGCTCCAGCCTGGTCGGCATCAAAGAGAAGCAGACCTACAGCGTCCGCGATCTGTGGCTCGGGGTCTTCCTCCGCTCCGGCAACGACGCCGTCCACGTGCTGACCAGCATGAACGGCGGTCTCAGCAAGACCGTCGCGGACATGAACGACCACGCGGCCGACCTCCAGGCCCTCGACACCTACGTGGTCTCCCCGGACGGCTACGACGCCCCGCGCCAGGTCTCCTCCGCGTACGACCTGACGCTGATCGCCCGCAACGGCATGCGGAAGCAGGACTTCCGCGATTACGCCGCCACTCCCCGTGCCGCGTTCCCCGGCGAGGCCAAGCCGGGCAAGAAGCGCGAGACCTTCGAGATCCAGAACACCAACCGGCTGCTCACCGGCGACATCGGCGTCGCCCCGTACCAGGGCATCGCCGGGGTCAAGAACGGCAACACGACGCACGCGGGCGCGACCTTCACGGGCGTCGCCGAGCGCAACGGCAGGGTCCTGCTCGTCACCGTCATGAACCCCTCCTCGAAGGAGCAGCACGCGGTCTACCTGGAGGCGGCCCGGTTGCTCGACTGGGGCTTCGCGGCCGCCGGGAAGGTGACGCCGGTCGGGGAGCTGGTGCCGCCGCGCTCGGAGCGCACGGCGAGCGCCGCCCCCGACGACGGCACGGCGCCGGCGCCCGGCAAGGACGCCCCGAAGGAGCCCGTCCACGCGACGGCCGCCGCGAAGTCCGGCGGGATCGGGATCGCGCTGGCCGTGGCGGGCGGTGTCCTCGTCCTCCTGGCCGCGGCCGTCTTCCTGGTCAACCGCCGCTGGCCGCTGGCCGCGGGGGCGGCGCGGCGCCGTCGTTCCGAGCACCCGCAGGGTGGTCAGGAGTCCCCGGAGACTGCTGACCATCAGGGGTCGTCTCCGTCTTCCGACTCTTCCGACGTGACTCCGTAGCCGTCCACGCGGCGCAGAACAGCAGCAGCTTCGCGGTGAAGTTGATCCAGAGGAGCAGGGCGACCGGCACGCCGAACGCCCCGTACATCGACTTCGCCGCGACCCCCTTCATGTAGCCGCCGAGCAGCAGCTTCAGCAGCTCGAAGCCGATCGCGCCCATCAGCGCCGCCACCACCAGGTCGCGGCGGCGCGGTTCGACGCCCGGCAGCAGCGTCAGCACGTACAGCAGGATCAGGAAGTCGGCGACGACGGCGACGAGGACGGCGGCTGCCTGGAGCAGTACGCCGCCCGCGCCCTCGCCGGAGATGCCGATCCGGTCGGCGCTCCAGCCGACGGCGGTGGAGCCGAGCCAGGACGCGGCGAGCGAGGCGATCGCGACGCCGCCGAGGCCGAGGAGGATCAGCCCGTCCTTGCCCTTGAGCACGAACGGGTTGCCCTCGACGGCGTCGAGCCCCCAGACGGCGCGCAGGCACTCGCGCATGGAGCCGATCCAGCTGACGCCGGTGACGAGGAGGACGGCGCCGGCGACGAGCCCGATGGTGCCGGCGTTGGCGACGAGCCCGGCGATGTCGAGCTGGTCGGAGATGCCGGGGACCTGGTCGCTGATCTTCTTCTCGATCGAGTCGAGCTGATCCGGCGTGAGGAGCGCGGCGCCGATCGCGGCCGCGACCGTGATCAGCGGGAAGAGGGCGATGAAGGAGACGAAGGTGATCGCGGCGGCGAGCCGGGTCCAGTGCGCCTCGTCGAGGGTCTCGTACGCGTGCCAGGCGTGGGTCCGCATGAGGCGGGTCACCCAGGGGCCGATGACGGGAAGTCTGCTCAGCCAGTCCATGTCGTACGTTCAGCTCCTCGCGCCGTCGGACCACCCGGGTGGTCGGATACCCGGTTACGAGAATCCCCTGCCGGGGCTCACAGACCGGCGACCGACATCCCGTACAGCGCGGCCCACGCGAGGCCGATGACGGCGAGCGGCCGGTCGCGCAGCACGACGTCCTCGGGTGCGCCCGCCGCGCCGCGGTCGGCGAAGACGGCGTACCGCAGGACGCCGAGGACGAAGGCGACGACGGAGAGCTGGCGCCAGGGCAGGGACGGTTCCACGGGGGCCGCCTCCAGGGCCCACAGGCAGTAGCCGAGGACGGCGGTACCGGCGGCCAGCTGCCAGACGAAACGCAGGTATCCCGTCGTGTACTGGGTGAGCAGCGCGCGCGTGGCGCCGTCGGAGCCCTCCATCTGGACGGCTTCGGAGTACCGCTTGGCGGCGACCATGAAGAGGGCGCCGAAGCCGGTGGTGATGAGGAACCAGCGGGAGAGCGGGATGCCGAGGGCGACCCCGCCGATCATCGCCCGCATGAGGAAGCCGGTCGCGACGACGGCGAGGTCGACGACGAGGACGTGCTTGAGGCGGACGCAGTAGGCGACCTGCATGGCGAGGTACGCGACGAGCAGGGTGGCGGTCAGCGGGCCGCACAGGAGCGCGGCGGCGACGGCGGACCCGAGGCCGAGGAGGCCGCCGGTGGCGGCGGCGAGGGCGACGGGCACCTGCCCCGAGGCCACGGGGCGGCGGCGCTTGGCCGGGTGGGCGCGGTCGGCCTCGGCGTCGCGGGCGTCGTTGAGGAGGTAGACGGCGGAGGCGGCGGCCGTGAACAGGGCGAAGACGAGGGCGAGCCGGGCGCCGGTGTGCCAGGAGCCGAGGCGGCCGGCGGCGGCGGGGGCGGCGAGGACGAGGACGTTCTTGACCCACTGGCGGGGGCGGGCGGTCCGGAGGAGCCCGAGCGCCCGCCCGCCGCGCGCGGGCACGGGCGCCTGCGGGACGACGGCGGGGGCGTCGAGGACGGCGGCGCCGACCCGCTCGCTCACGAGAGGCCCTTCCCACGCGCGCGCGTGGGGGCGTCGGGGGCCAGGAGGCGGCGCCCGGCGGCGGCCGTGGCGGCGCCGAGGAGGGCGCCGACGGCGACGTCGCTGGGGTAGTGGACGCCGGCGACGAGCCGGGAGAGGCACATCGCGCCGGCCACCGGGGCGGCGAGCCGGCCGGCGGTCGGGTGGAGCACGCCGAAGGCGACGACCGCGGCGGCGGCGGAGGTGGCGTGGGAGCTGGGGAAGGAGTGCCGGCCGGCGGTACGGACCAGGGGTTCGTACGTGCCCGGGGCCGGCCGGGGCCGCCGCACGATCCGTTTGACGCCCATGCTGGCGAGGTGCGCGGTGGCGACGAGAGCGGTGCCGCGCAGCCAGTCGCTCCGCCGGGGCCGGTCGAGGACGGCGGTGACGAGCCCGGCGGCGAGCCAGAGCCCCGCGTGCTCGCCGCTGAGGGAAAGCCCCCGCGCGGCCACGGCGACCCGAGGCCGGTGACCGCACTCCCGCAGAGCCCCGAGCACCCGCCGCTCGACAACCAGCCAGCCGGGCTCGGAGGGGGGCGGGGCGGGGACGTGGCCGGTGGGCGACTCGGCCGGGGCGGCGCCTGCGGGCCGCTCGGCCGGGTCGGGGCCGTGGTCGGCGGGCGACTCGGCCGGGGGCGTCGCCGGGACCTCGCCCCGGGGCGCGGCTCGGCCGTCGTCCGCGCGCGGCTCGGCCGGGGCGGGGACGTGGTCGGTGGGCGACTCGGCGGCGGGCGTGGCTGGGACGTCGCCTGGGGGCGCGGCCAGGGCGTCGTCCGCGCGAACGGACGGCTCGGCCGGGGGCGCGGCTCGGTCGTCGTCCGCGCGCGGCTCGGCCGGTGGTGCGGCCGGGACGGCGCCTGCGGGCGGCTCGGCGGCGTCACTTCGCGGATCGCCGGTCGGCGCGGCCGTGTCCGGCCCCGCCGTCTCGGGGCGGCCGGTGGTCGCGCGTGGCGGCGCGTCGGTCGCGTTCCGGGTCGGATCGCCCGGGCGTTCCGGTTCGGCCCGTTGTGCGTCGCGCATCCGTGTTGCCCCCTGTCGTGCCTCGCCGTTCGAGTCGGTCAACGTGACTTTCGCGCGGGGTGCCGTCGAGGGCACGAGGTCTCTTTCCTGACACTCCTTTAATCACCCATTTCGACGAACCGCCATGCAATACCGGCATAAGGAACAACCACGGCTATACGGTCACCCTCATGGCTGTCGAGACCCACGTCCTGGACGACGACTGCGAAGCGATCAGCGGCTGGGGCCGCACCGCCCCCACCCTCGCGCGCGTGCAGCGCCCCCGCGGGCGCGCCGAGGTCGTCGAGGCCCTCCGGGTCTGCGGCCCGCGCGGCGCCGTCGCGCGCGGGCTCGGCCGGGCGTACGGCGACGCCGCGCAGAACGCCGGCGGCACCGTCCTCGACATGACCGGCCTCGACCGGATCCTCGCCGTCGACACCACCGCCGGGCTCGTCGTCTGCGAGGCCGGCGTCAGCCTGCACCGGCTGATGGAGGCGCTGCTGCCGCTCGGCTGGTTCGTCCCGGTCACCCCCGGCACCCGGTACGTGACCGTCGGCGGCGCGATCGGCGCCGACATCCACGGCAAGAACCACCACGTCTCCGGCTCCTTCGGCCGCCACGTGACCGCGCTCGAACTCCTCACCGCCGACGGCGAGATCAGGACCGTGCTGCCCGGCACCGCGCTCTTCGACGCGACCACCGGCGGCATGGGCCTGACCGGCGTGATCCTCTCCGCCACCCTGCGGCTGCTCCCCGTCGAGACCTCCCTCGTGCGCGTGGACACCGAGCGCGTCCCCGACCTCGACGAGCTGATGGCCCGGCTCACTGCCACCGACCACGCGTACCGCTACTCCGTCGCCTGGATCGACCTGCTCGCCCGGGGCTCCGCGACGGGCCGCGCCGTCCTGACGCGCGGCGACCACGCCCCGTACGACACGCTCCCCCGCCGACACCGGGCCCGCCGCGATCCGCTCGGCTTCCGGCCGGTCCGGCTGCCCGCCCCGCCGCCGTACGTCCCCGGCGGACTCCTCGGCCGCACCACCGTCGGGCTCTTCAACGAGCTCTGGTACCGCAGGGCCCCCCGCGCCGCGACCGGCCGTCTCCAGTCGCTGCCGGCCTTCTTCCACCCCCTCGACGGCGTCCCGCACTGGAACCGGATCTACGGGCCCGGCGGCTTCGTCCAGTACCAGTTCGTCGTCCCGTACGGGCAGGAGGACACCCTCCGGCGGATCGTGCGGCGGATCGCGGACCGGGGCTGTCCGTCCTTCCTCGCCGTCCTGAAGCGGTTCGGCACGGGCGACCCCGGCTGGTTGTCGTTCCCCCTTCCCGGCTGGACCCTCGCCCTCGACCTCCCCACCGGCCTCCCCGGGCTCGGCCGCTTCCTCGACGCGCTCGACGAGGAGGTCGTGGGCGCGGGCGGCCGGGTCTATCTCGCCAAGGACTCCCGGGTCCGGCCGGAGGTCCTGGCCGCGATGTACCCGCGGCTCGACGAGTTCCGGGCGCTGCGTGCCGCCCTCGACCCCCGGTCCGTCCTCACCTCGGACCTCGCCCGCCGCCTCGGCCTCTAGTACCTCCAGGAGTTCATGTGAAGGACGCCTTCGGTGCCCCGCAGTCCCTGCTCGTCCTCGGCGGCACCTCCGAGATCGGGCTCGCCACCGCCCGCCGGCTGATCGCGCGCCGTACCCGTACGGTCTGGCTGGCCGGCCGCCCCTCCCCCGCGCTCACGGCCGCCGCGGACTCGCTGCGCGCGCTGGGGGCGGACGTGCACACCGTGCCGTTCGACGCGCTCGACACCGAGTCGCACGAGGAGCGGCTCGGGAAGATCTTCACGGAGGGCGACATCGACATGGTGCTGCTCGCCTTCGGGGTCCTCGGCGACCAGGCGCGCGACGAGTCCGACCCGGTCGCCGCCGTCCGGGTCGCGCAGACCAACTACACGGGCGCCGTCTCGGCCGGACTGGTGTGCGCGGGCGCGCTCCAGGCGCAGGGCCACGGCTCCCTGGTGGTGCTGTCCTCGGTGGCGGGCGAGCGGGCCCGGCGCGCCAACTTCATCTACGGCTCGTCGAAGGCGGGGCTCGACGCCTTCGCCCAGGGCCTCGGGGACGCGCTGCACGGCACGGGCGTGCACGTCATGGTCGTACGGCCCGGGTTCGTGCGCTCGAAGATGACCGCCGGGCTCGCGGAGGCGCCGCTCGCGACGACCCCGGAGGCCGTCGCGGGCGCGATCGAGCTGGGGCTGCGGCGCCGCTCGGAGACGGTGTGGGTGCCGGGGGCGCTGCGGATGGTGATGGCGGCGGTACGGCACGTGCCGAGGCCGCTGTTCCGCCGGCTGCCGGTCTGACCTGCCGTCGGCGTTACGGCACGCGCCGAGGCCGTTGCTCCGCCCCCCTGCCAACCTGACCTGCCGGCGGCGGTACGGCACGTGCCGAGGCCGCTGTTCCGCCGGCTGCCGGTGTGACCCGGCTTTCTAGGCCGTCGGCGCCGGGGTGTCGACCGGGCTGCCGCCCTGCGCCGGGACCGCCGAGATCGGGCGGCCGCTGCCGAACTCGTAGTCGTACAGCTTCCGCCAGACCCCGTCCGGGCCCTGCTCGTACAGGGCGAAGGAGCGGCACGTCCAGGCCGCCTCGTACCCGGCGAGCTCCTCGAACGCCCGGTCCATCCCCTCCTCGGAGATGCCGTGCGCCACGGTGACGTGCGGGTGGTACGGGAACTGCAGCTCGCGCGCGAGAGGGCCCGCCTCGTCGCGGATCCGGTGCTGCAGGGCGTTGCAGAAGGGCACGCCCTCCACCAGCTTCACGAAGACGACCGGTGAGAGCGGACGGAAGGTCCCGGTGCCTTCGAGGCGCACGGGGAACGGCTGGTGGTCGGCGGCGACACCCGCGAGGTGCGCCTCGATCTCCGGCAGCCGCTCCTCGGGCACCTCGGTCGGCGGGACCAGGGTCACGTGCGTGGGGATGCCGTACGCGGCAGGGTCCCCGAAGCCGGCGCGCCGCTCCTGGAGCAGGCTGCCGTAGGGCTCCGGGACCGCGATCGAAACGCCGAGCGTTACGGTCCCCACGTCGTTCTCCTCCGTCGTCCGTCGTCGAGTCGTTGTGTGGTGGTGCAGCCGCCAGTGTGCGGCCTGCACCACCCTTTCGGCCAGGGTCCTTGGACTCAGTGCTTGGCGGGCAGGAAGCCGATCCGCTCGTACGTCTGCGCCAGCGTCTCCGCGGCGACCGCGCGGGCCTTCTCCGCTCCCTTGGCCAGGACCGAGTCCAGCGTCTCCGGGTCGTCCAGGTATTCCTGCGTGCGGGCCCGGAACGGCGTGACGAAGTCCACCATGACCTCGGCCAGATCCGTCTTCAGCGCGCCGTACATCTTGCCCTCGTAGCTCTTCTCCAGGTCCTCGACGGAGGTGGAGGTGAGCGTGGACATGATGCTCAGCAGGTTGGAGACGCCGGCCTTGTTCTCCGGGTCGAAGCGGATCACCGTGTCGGTGTCGGTGACGGCGCTCTTGACCTTCTTCGCGGTGACCTTCGGGTCGTCCAGGAGGTTGATGAGTCCCTTCGGCGTCGACGCCGACTTGCTCATCTTGATCGCCGGGTCCTGGAGGTCGTAGATCTTCCCCGTCTCCTTGAGGATGTACGGCTTCGGAATCGTGAACGTCTCGCCGAAGCGGCCGTTGAAGCGCTCCGCGAGGTCGCGGGTCAGCTCGATGTGCTGGCGCTGGTCCTCGCCGACCGGGACCTCGTCGGCCTGGTAGAGCAGGATGTCCGCGACCTGGAGGATCGGATACGTGAAGAGGCCGACGGTGGCGCGGTCGGCGCCCTGCTTGGCGGACTTGTCCTTGAACTGGGTCATGCGGGAGGCCTCGCCGAAGCCGGTGAGGCAGTTCATGACCCAGCCGAGCTGTGCGTGCTCGGGGACGTGGCTCTGGATGAAGAGGGTGCAGCGCTCGGGGTCGAGACCGGCGGCGAGCAGCTGGGCGGCGGCGAGCCGGGTGTTGGCGCGCAGCTCGGCGGGGTCCTGCGGGACCGTGATCGCGTGCAGGTCGACGACCATGTAGAAGGCGTCGTGGGTCTCCTGCAGGGCGACCCACTGGCGGACGGCGCCGAGGTAGTTGCCGAGGTGGAACGAGCCTGCGGTGGGCTGGATTCCGGAGAGCACACGGGGACTGTCAGAGGCCATGCTCAACATTGTCTCAGGTGTGACCCCCGGAACCGGACGTGGCATCGTGCCCCGTGAGACGAGAAACACACTCGGCGCTCACCGCACATCGCACTCGGAGGGGGATCCGATGGCAGACATACAGGCACGGGTCGAGGACATGGTCCGGCGGCTGGTCGACTCGGGCCGGGAATCGGCCGTGCAGGTCGCCGCGTACCGGCACGGGGAGCTGATCGTCGACGCGCACGCGGGCGAGGGGGCCGGGGGCCGGGCGGTCGACTCCGGCTCGCTGTTCCACAGCTTCTCCACCGGCAAGGGCGTCACGGCGACGCTGGTCCACGTCCTCGTCGCGGGCGGGCTGCTCGACTACGACACCCCGATCGCCGCCTACTGGCCCGAGTTCGGAGTCCACGGCAAGGACCGTGCCACCGTCCGCGACGCGCTGACCCACCGCACGGCCGTGCCGCAGCTGCCGCCGGGCATCACGCCGGAGGAGCTGTGCGACTGGGACGGCATGTGTGCGCTGATCGCCGCGCAGGAGCCGCTGTGGGAGCCGGGCACGGCCAGCGGCTACCACGGCTGGACCTTCGGCTGGGTGGTGGGCGAGACCGTGCGCCGTGCCACCGGACTCCCCGTCGCCGAGGCGCTGCGCCGGCACGTCACCGAGCCCCTCGGCATCGCGGACTCGCTCTTCTTCGGGACTCCCGACGAGCACGCGGGCCGGGTGGTGCCGCTGGTGGCGGGCAGCTGGGAGGAGATGCTGGCCGCGATCCCGGCGGACGCCCCGTTCCGCCGGGCCGTGCCGAACCCCGGCGTGTGGCCCTGCGCGCGGCTCGCCAACCGCTCCGACTACCTGAGGGCCGACGCCCCGGCCGCCGCGACCCTGAGCGCACGCGCCGTGGCCCGTATGTACGCGGCGCTGCTCGGCGAGGTCGACGGGGTCCGGCTGGTCCCCGCCGAGCGGCTGCCGCTGCTGTACGCGCCGCAGACCCGCGAACCGGACCGGATCCTCGGCGCCCCCATCCCCAAGGGCCTCGGCTACTTCCTCGAACGGCCCGAGACGGGCGGCGAGCCCACCGCGTTCGGCCACAACGGCAGCGGCGGCAGCACCGCCTTCGCCGATCCCGCGCGCGGACTCGCGTTCGCCTTCACCCGCAACCGGCTGAACGCGGGCGCGGACGACACCCATGCCGAGGACCTCGCGGCCTTGATCCGCGAGGCCGTGGGCGGGTAGCGGCCGGTCAGACGGGGAGGGCCGGGGCCGGGTAGCGGCCGGCCAGAGCGGGAGGCCCGGGGCCGGACGGCCGTCGGTCAGACCGGAAAACCCCGGGCCGGACAGCCGCCGGTCAGACCGGGAGGCCCGGGGCCGGACGGCCGTCGGTCAGACCGGAAGACCCCGGGCCGGACAGCCGCCGGTCAGACCGGAAAACCCCGGGCCGGACAGCCGCCGGCCAGACCGGAAAACCCCGGGCCGGACAGCCGCCGGCCAGACCGGAAAACCCCGGGCCGGACAGCCGCCGGTCAGACCGGGAGGCCCGGGGCCGGACAGCCGCCGGTCAGACCGGGAGGCCCGGGGCCGGGTAGGCGGCCATCAGGTCGGCGACCTCCGCGCGGACGGCGGCGAGGGTGTCCTCGTCGCCGGTGCCCGCCGCGGTGACGGCGCGGTCGATCCACTCGGCGACCTGGTCCATGTGGCCCGGGGTGAGGCCGCGGGAGGTGAGGGACGGGGTGCCGATGCGGATGCCGGAGGGGTCGAAGGGCTTCCGCGGGTCGTAGGGGACGGTGTTGTAGTTGACGACGATTCCGGCCCGGTCGAGGGCCTTCGCGGCGATCTTGCCCGGGACCTGCTTCGGGGTGAGGTCGATCAGGATCAGGTGGTTGTCGGTGCCGCCGGAGACCAGATCGAAGCCGCGCGCGAGGAGCGCCTCGGCGAGGGCCCTGGCGTTGGCGACGACGGCGTGGGCGTAGTCGCGGAACGACGGCTGGGAGGCCTCGCGGAGGGCGACGGCGATGGCGGCGGTGGTCTGGTTGTGCGGGCCGCCCTGGAGGCCGGGGAAGACGGCCTTGTCGAGGGCCTTGGCGTGCTCCTCGGTGGACATGAGCATCGCGCCGCGCGGCCCGCGGAGGGTCTTGTGGGTGGTCGTGGAGATGACGTCCACGTGCCCGACCGGGGACGGGTGCGCGCCGCCCGCGACGAGGCCGGCGATGTGGGCGACGTCGGCGACGAGGACGGCGCCGGACTCACGGGCGATCTCGCCGAAGGCGGCGAAGTCGATGGTGCGGGGCAGCGCGGTGCCGCCACAGAAGATGATCTTCGGGCGCTCCTTGAGGGCGAGCTCGCGGACCTCGTCGAAGTCGATGCGCCCGGTGTCGTGGCGTACGCCGTACTGGACGCCCCGGAACCACTTGCCGGTGGCGGAGACGCCCCAGCCGTGGGTGAGGTGGCCGCCCATGGGCAGGGCCATGCCCATGACCGTGTCACCGGGCTGCGCGAAGGCGAGGTAGACGGCGAGGTTGGCCGGGGAGCCCGAGTAGGGCTGGACGTTGGCGTGGTCGACACCGAAGAGGGCCTTGGCGCGCTCGATGGCGAGCGTCTCGACCTGGTCGATGTTCTGCTGGCCCTCGTAGTAGCGGCGGCCGGGGTAGCCCTCGCTGTACTTGTTCTGGAGGACGGTGCCGGAGGCCTCGAGGACGGCGGCGGAGACGTAGTTCTCGCTGGGGATGAGGCGCAGGGTCTCGGCCTGGAGCCGTTCCTCGGCGCCGACGAGGGCGGCGAGCTCGGGGTCGGCCGAGGCGAGTGCGGGGTGGTGCTGCGGGATGGTCATGGTGGTGTCCTCCGGGCGTTCGGCGGAACGGTCCCGGGGCGGAGGTGCGCACGGGACCAGGGGCCCGTGATGCCCAGGCGAGCGGCACCTCGTGTGGTGGAGCGCGCACGGCTCCCCCGGGGTCGCTTCCCCGTACGCCAGTCGCCGTGCGTGTTTCCAGGGTAGCTGGCGTGCCGTCGCCGAGGTTTCCCCGTCCGGCATCCGAGCGACGATAAGAAAGGGGCCACAGCCCCCTGGGGACGAGCCACCCCCCGAGCCGCAGGACGAACGGAGATCCCGTGTCGAGGACAGAAGACGCGATCGCTTCCGCGGACGCGCACAGCG
The DNA here is from genome assembly GCF_040295385.1 of Streptomyces sp. NPDC002825. Taxonomy (NCBI): domain Bacteria; kingdom Bacillati; phylum Actinomycetota; class Actinomycetes; order Kitasatosporales; family Streptomycetaceae; genus Streptomyces; species Streptomyces sp. NPDC002825. The sequence continues at coordinate 39,606 of NZ_JBEOVH010000028.1, read as the reverse complement.
CTCACAACTACCACCCCCTTCCGGTCGTCGTCGCCTCGGCGGACGGTGCCTGGATGACCGATGTCGAGGGCCGTCGCTATCTCGACATGCTCGCCGGGTACTCGGCGCTCAACTTCGGGCACGGCAACCGGCGTCTGATCGACGCGGCGAAGGCGCAGCTGGAGCGGGTGACGCTGACCTCGCGCGCCTTCCACCACGACCGGTTCGCCGACTTCTGCACGCAGCTGGCGGAGCTGTGCGGGAAGGAGGCCGTGCTGCCGATGAACACGGGGGCGGAGGCGGTCGAGACGGCCGTGAAGACCGCCCGGAAGTGGGGGTACGAGGTGAAGGGCGTGCCGGACGGGCACGCGAAGATCGTGGTGGCGGCGAACAACTTCCACGGCCGGACGACGACGATCGTGAGCTTCTCGACGGACCACGAGGCGCGGGACCACTTCGGGCCGTACACGCCGGGGTTCGAGATCGTGCCGTACGGGGACCTGACGGCGATGGAGGCGGCGGTCACCGAGAACACGGTGGCGGTGCTGCTCGAACCGATCCAGGGCGAGGCGGGGGTCCTGGTCCCGCCGGCCGGCTATCTGGCGGGGGTGCGGGAGCTGACGCGCCGGCGGAACGTGCTGTTCATGGCGGACGAGATCCAGTCGGGTCTGGGCCGGACGGGGCGGACGTTCGCGTGCGAGCACGAGGGGGTGGTGCCGGACGTGTACATCCTGGGGAAGGCGCTGGGCGGCGGGGTGGTGCCGGTGTCGGCGGTGGTGGCCGACCGTGACGTGCTCGGGGTCTTCCGGCCGGGTGAGCACGGGTCGACGTTCGGCGGGAACCCGCTGGCCTGCGCGGTGGCCCTGGAGGTGATCGCGATGCTGCGGACGGGCGAGTTCCAGGAGCGGGCGGCGGAGCTGGGCGAGCACCTCCACGCGGAGCTGGGGCTGCTCGTGGGCGGCGGCGCGGTGGAGGCGGTGCGCGGGCGCGGGCTGTGGGCGGGCGTCGACATCGTGCCGTCGAAGGGGACGGGCCGGCAGATCTCGGAGCGGCTGATGGAGCGCGGGGTGCTGGTGAAGGACACGCACGGTTCGACGATCCGGATCGCTCCGCCGCTGGTCATCTCGAAGGAGGACCTGGACTGGGGTCTGGAGCAGTTGAGGGGGGTTCTGTCGGACTGAGCGTCGGGAACGCCGGGCTCCCCTGGTGGTGCGGTTGGAAACCGCCTGCGAGGGGGGCATCGACAGAACGATCGGGTGCATGAGCGGTAGCAAGAAGTACTCGATCAGCCTGCCCGAGGAGCTCGCCGAGAGCGTGCGCAGCCGTGTCGGGGCCGGCGGTTTCTCCGCGTACGTCGCGGAGGCGCTGGAGCATCGACTCGCCATGGAGCGGCAACGGGAGATCGTGGCCGACTTCGAGATCGACAACGACCCGTCTGGGGGCGGACTACGAGCGGGTCCACCCGGCGCGCATCCAATGGGTCCTGTCCCGCATCGACGTGCACGACGTCACCCGGTCCGTGAGCGACGAGGCCGCCGTGCTCCTGCGGGAGCAGGGCCTGCACGGCCACAAGTACGCGATCGATGCCGTCCTGGCGGCGGTCGCGCGCCGCGCGGCGGGCCCGGTCACCGTCCTGACCCCGGATCCGGAGGATCTGACGCTGCTCTGCGGCCCGGCCGTCACCGTGGTGAAGATCTGACGGGTCCTAGAGGATCACGTGCGGGAGGAAGCGGGCGTACTCGTCGGTGACGAGCCCCGCCGACTCCCGGATGCCGAGCCCCGCCGCCTCGTCCTCGACGACCCACGCGCCGAGCACCACCCGGTTGCCGTCGAAGTCGGGCAGCGGGGCCAGCTCCTGGTAGCAGCAGGCCTCCCCGTCCCGTACGAAGGGCTCCGTACCGGCCTCGTGCAGGGTGACGCCCGCGCCCTCGCGGCCGAGCAGCGGCTTGGCGACCCAGCCGGCCGTCGAGGCCAGCTCGCGCGGGCCGTCGAGATAGGCGGGCAGCAGGTTGGGGTGGCCCGGGTTCAGCTCCCACAGGATCGCGAGGAGCGCCTTGTTGGAGAGCAGCATCTTCCAGGCGGGTTCGATCCAGCAGGTGGTGCCGGTGCCGCCGCCGTTGTCGAGGGTGTCGAGGACGTGCCGGCCGAAGCGGTCGGTGGTCAGCCACTCCCACGGGTAGAGCTTGAAGCAGCTGCGGATGAAGCGCAGCCGGTCGTCGACGAAGCGGCGCGAGAGCCGGTCCCAGCCGATCCGCTCGACGGAGAGCGCCTCGGTGTCGAGCCCGGCCTGCTGGGCGGTCTCGCGCAGATACGCGACCGTCATCAGGTCCTCGCCGAGCTCGTCGCCGTCCGAGTGCGCGAAGTGGAGGGGGCCCGGGGGCAGCAGCGGGGCCTGGCGCCTCCAGGCCTCGACGAGCCGCTCGTGGAGGGAGTTCCACTGGTCGGCGCCGGGGAACCGCTCCTCCATCCAGAACCACTGCGGGCTCGCGGCCTCGACGAGCGAGGTCGGGGTGTCGGCGTTGTACTCCAGCATCTTGGCCGGGCCCGTGCCGTCGTAGCGCAGGTCGAAGCGGCCGTACAGGGAGGGGAGTTCGGCGCGGCGCCGCCAGGACTCGGCGACCAGGCCCGCCAGCTTCGGGTCGGTGATCCCGAGCTCGGCGAAACGGTCGTGCTCGACGATGTGCGCGGCCGCCTCCAGGCACAGGGCGTGCAGCTCCTCGACGACCTCCTCCAGCGCCTCGACCTCGGGCAGCGAGAAGGAGTAGTACGCGCTCTCGTCCCAGTACGGGCGCAGCGAACCGTCCGGGTGGCGGGTCAGCGGATAGACGAGCCCCTGCTCCTCGACCGTCTCCTGCCAGCCGGGCCGGGGCTCGATGGTGTGGCGTTCCATGGTGCCGGGCCCGCCTCAGCCGCCGCCGGTGCCGGAGCAGCCGAAGCCGCCGGTGTCGACGGCGGTCTTGTCGAAGCTGCCGCCGCTCACCTTGCGGTCGCGCACGGAACCGCCGTAGTAGTACGAGCCGCGGTGGGTGGAGCCGTTGTCGTCGTCGCTGCCGCCGCCGCTCTGGCACTCGTAGCTCGGCAGCTCCTCCCGGGTCAGCGGGTCCACGCACCGCTTGTCCGGCTCCGAACCGCACGCGGTGATCGTCGCCGCGAGCACACCCATCCCGCCGAGCACCACGGTGCTCGACCTCAGCCTGCGCATGTCCGTCGCCTCCCCTTCGCCCTCGCGAGCGCGTCACGCGCGCCTCGCGACCGCACAGTGTAGGCCGGTGATTTCCGGCCTCAGCCCCTAGAGTCGCTTTGTGCTTCTCGGGATGATTTGTGCGCTGGCCTCGTCCGTGTGCTTCGGCGCCGCCTCGGTCCTCCAGGCGATGGCGGCGCGGGCCGCCGAGCCGGGGACGGGCGGGGGTGTCGACGTCGCACTGATGTGGCGGGCCCTGCAGCAGTGGCGTTATCTCGCCGGCCTCGGGGCGGACGGTCTGGGCTTCGTGCTGCAGATCGTGGCGCTGCGGACGCTCCCCATCTACGTGGTGGGCGCGGCGCTCGCCGCGAGTCTGGCGGTCACGGCGGTCATCGCCTCCCGGGTGCTGCGGGTGCGGCTGAGCCGGGTGGAGTGGGTGGCCGTGGCCGTGGTCTGCCTGGGGCTCGCGATGCTGGCGTTCGCCTCGGGCAAGGAGGGCCACCGGGAGGGCTCGGAGGTGCTGGACTGGGTGCTCCTCGGCATCTCCTTCGGCGTCCTGCTGCTCGGCGTGGTGGCGGGGCGGCTGCCGGTGCGGTCCCGGGCGCTCGTCCTGGGGCTCGGGGCGGGGGTCGGCTTCGGGGTGGTGGAGGTGGCGGTCCGGCTCATCGAGGGCATCGACTTCACGGATCCCGTCTGGTACGCGCTCCTCGTCGGCGGCGGGGCGGCGTTCCTGCTGCTGACCTCGGCGTTCCAGCGCGGCTCGGTGACCACGGCGACGGCGGGCGCGGTGCTCGGAGAAACGATCGGCCCGGCGATCGTCGGGGTGATCTGGCTCGGGGACAGCACCCGGGACGGGCTCGGCTGGCTGGCGATCGCCGGTTTCGCGGTGGCGGTGGCGGGCTCCCTGACCCTGGCCCGGTTCGGCGAGGCACCGGCCCCGGAGCCGGTACCGGCCGCGGAGCCGAGCACCCCCTCCTGACCCTCAGGGCAGCACCCCGCACAGGGCCTGCAGGGCGCTCTGCCAGCCGCTGTCGGGGGGTGTGGCGTAGCCGACGACCAGGCCGTCGAGGGTGGCCGGGACCGTGGGGCGGCGGAACTGGTTGACGCCCTGGACGGCGAGGCCGCGCCAGGCGGCGGCCCGCAGGGTGGCCTGCTCGGTGCCGGGCGGCAGGGCGAGGACGGCATGGAGGCCGGCCGCGATGCCGCTGACCCGGGTCTCCGGGGAGTGCGCGGCGACGGCCGCCACCAGCTGGTCGCGGCGCCGCCGGTAGCGCAGCCGCATCGCCCGCACGTGCCGGTCGTACGCCCCCGAGCGCAGGAACGCGGCGAACGCCAGCTGGTCCGGCGCGCTCGACGACCAGTCCACGGCCCCCTTCGCCGCCGCGACCTCCTCCGCCAGGCCCGCCGGCAGGACCATCCAGGCGAGGCGGAGCCCGGGCGCGAGGGACTTGCTCGCGGTGCCGAAGTAGACGACGCGCTCGGGGTCGAGGCCCTGGAGGGCGCCGACGGGCTGCCGGTCGTAGCGGAACTCGCCGTCGTAGTCGTCCTCCAGGACGAGGCCGCCGGAGGCCCGCGCCCAGTCGACGACCGCCGCCCGCCGGTCCGGGGGCAGGGCGCCGCCCAGCGGGTACTGGTGGGCGGCGGTCATCAGGACCGCTCCGCAGCCGTCGAGGGCGGCCAACTCCTCGGTCCTCGTGCCGCGTTCGTCGAAGGCCAGGGCGGGGGTGCCGAGTCCGGCCCCGCGGAGGAGGTCGTCGTGGAGCCCGAGCCCGTACGACTCGACCGCCACGTCCCGCACCCCCCGGGCCCGCAGCACCTGGCCGATCAGCGTCAGGCCGTGCACGAACCCCGCGCAGATCACGATCCGCTCGGGCCGGGCGTGCACGCCCCGGGCGCGGGCGAGGTACTCGGCGAGCGCGGCGCGCAGTTCGGGCCTGCCGCGCGGATCGCCGTACCCGAAGGCCTCGTTGGGGGCGTCGGTGAGGGCCCGGCGGTAGGCCTTGAGCCATTCGGTGCGCGGGAAGGAGGCGAGGTCGGGGGTGCCGGACCTCAGGTTGTGCGCGGGCGCGGCGGGCCGGCCCCGGCCCGTGCCGGGCGGCGGCAGGACCGGAGCGGACGGCGCCGCCGGGCGGGGTGCGGTACGGCGGGCGACGCGGGTCCCGGAGCCCTGCCGGGCGGTGAGCCAGCCCTCGGCGACCAGCTCGGCGTACGCGTCGGCGACGGTGTTGCGGGCCATGCCGAGGTCGGCGGCGAGCGAGCGGGAGGACGGCAGCCGGGTCCCGGCCTCCAGACGACCGCTGCGGACCGCCTCCCGCAGGGCGTCCATGAGACCCGCGCGGAGCCGGGTGCCGCGGAGTTCCAGATGGAGGTCGGCCCCGAAAGTGGCCCAGTCGTTCGCCATGGGAATGGACCATACAGCTGAGCCATCGGCTCCGTACGGTGGTCGGCATGACGACGGCAGAGACAGAGCAGACCGTGTACGCCCATGAGCACGCGCCCCGGATGTCCCTCCCCGAACACCTCCCCGAGTTCTACCGGGCGATGGTCCGGCTGGAGACGGCCGCCGCGAAGGACATCGACCCGGCCCTGTACCACCTGATCAAGCTCCGGGCCTCGCAGATCAACCGCTGCGCGTTCTGCGTCGACATGCACGGCAAGGACGCGCTGGCCGAGGGCGAGAGCGTCGAGCGGATCGTGCAGCTCTCCGCCTGGCAGGAGTCCCGGCACTTCTACACCGAGCGGGAACTCGCGGCGCTCGCGCTGACCGAGGCCGTCACCGTCCTCACCGACGGCTTCGTGCCCGACGAGGTGTACGCACGGGCCGCCGCGCACTTCGACGAGACGGAGCTCGCCCGGGTCATCGCCGCGATCGTCACGATCAACGCCTGGAACCGGATCGGCGTCACCACCCGGATGACGCCCGGCCACTACACCCCGCGCCCCGCATGACCGCCGAGGCTCTGCGGGCCCTCCACCGGCGCCTGCCCGCGGACGGACCGCTGGTGCTGCCCGGGCCGTGGGACGCGGCGAGCGCCCGCGCCTTCGAGGAGGCCGGGTATCCGGCGCTCGCCACGCCGAGCGCGGGGATCGCGGCGTCCCTGGGGTACGAGGACGGGGCGACGCCGGCGGCCGAGATGTTCGCGGCGGTGGCGCGGATCGTCCGCTCGGTCTCCGTCCCCGTCACGGCGGACCTGGAGGGCGGGTACGGCCTTCCGGCGGCGGAACTGGTCGAACGGGTACGGGAGTCCGGCGCGGTCGGCGTCAACCTGGAGGACAGCGGTCCGGGCCGGGCGCTGAAGGACGCGGAGGCGCATGCGGAGTGGCTGGCGCAGGTGCGGGCGGCGGCGGGGCCCTCGCTCTTCGTCAACGCGCGGGTGGACGCGTACATCCGGGGTTCCTCGGACCCGCTGGCGGAGGCGATCGCCCGGTCCCGGCTCTACGCGTCCGCCGGCGCGGACTGTGTGTACCCGATCGCGGCGGCGCCGTCCGATCTGCCGGGGCTGCGGGCGGCGCTCGGTGACCTGCCCGTCAACGCGCTGGCGGTCCCGGACGGGCCTTCCTTCACGGAACTGTTCCGCCTGGGCGCGACGCGGGTGACGTTCGGGGACGGGCTGCTGACGCGAGCGCTCCAGGACGTCCGTTCCCTCGCAACGACCCTCCGGGAGGACGACCGCCTCTGAAACCGGTCGGCCGGCATGGGGGAGTCGGGGGTTCCGTGCCGGCGAAAAACGGCGCCCCCGCGCCGTACGGTCGGTCGTACGGCCCGGGGGCGCCGGGAATGTGAAGCGTGATTCAGCTTCAGATCAGGCCGAGCTCGCGCACCGCGTCGCGCTCCTCGGAGAGCTCCTTGACGGAGGCGTCGATGCGGGCGCGGGAGAAGTCGTTGATCTCCAGGCCCTGGACGATCTCGTACTTGCCGTCCTTGCAGGTGACCGGGAAGGACGAGATGAGGCCCTCGGGGACGCCGTAGGAGCCGTCGGACGGGACGCCCATGGAGGTCCAGTCGCCCTCGGCGGTGCCGTTGACCCAGGTGTAGACGTGGTCGATGGCGGCGTTGGCGGCGGAGGCCGCGGAGGACGCGCCACGGGCGTCGATGATCGCGGCGCCGCGCTTGGCGACGGTCGGGATGAAGGTGTCGGCCAGCCACTGCTCGTCGTTGACGGCCTCGGCGGCGTTCTTGCCGGCGATCTCCGCGTGGAAGATGTCCGGGTACTGGGTCGCGGAGTGGTTGCCCCAGATGGTGAGGCGCTTGATGTCCGTGACCGAGGAGCCGGTCTTCTGGGCCAGCTGCGTCAGGGCGCGGTTGTGGTCCAGGCGGGTCATCGCGGTGAAGCGCTCGGCCGGGACGCCCTTGGCGGCGGACTGGGCGATCAGGGCGTTGGTGTTGGCCGGGTTGCCGACGACCAGGACCTTGATGTCGTCCGCGGCGTGCGCGGCGATGGCCTCGCCCTGCGGCTTGAAGATGCCGCCGTTGGCGGCGAGCAGGTCGCCGCGCTCCATGCCCGGGCCGCGCGGGCGGGCGCCGACGAGCAGGCCGATGTTGGCGCCCTCGAAGCCCTTGTTCGGGTCGTCGAAGATGTCGATGCCCTTGAGCAGCGGGAAGGCGCAGTCGTCGAGCTCCATGGCGGTGCCCTCGGCGGCCTTCACGCCCTGCGGGATCTCGAGGAGGCGCAGCTTGACCGGCACGTCCGCGCCGAGCAGGTGGCCGGAGGCGATGCGGAAGAGCAGCGCGTAGCCGATCTGGCCGGCCGCGCCGGTCACGGTGACATTCACGGGAGTGCGGGTCATGGCGATCTCCGTAAGACAGCTGGCGGTGGGGGTCCCTGCCCCTGGTGCGGGATAGCTCTCTTGATCGATCGGTGTCTCGACATGAAGAGATATCCAGCGGTCAGGCTATCCGACCCGGGCCCCCGCCAATCCCCACCCCCTTGTGGTCCGGCTCACTGCCACCCGTCCGGAGAGGCCTCCGGGGCCGTGCGGCGGAGTCCCCGGCGGCCGACGTGGCGGAATGGTCACTTCCGTGCCACAGCGCACCGACGGAGCTTGAACCGACGTTGGCACGTACATGACCCTTGATCGTGACGGCGCCCGCCCTCCCACGGGGGAGAGGGCGGGCGCCGTTGCTCACGAACCGGACGGTCACGTCACCGTGAGGTGGAGTACGTCCTCCAGGAACGGGATCCGCAGCCAGGGATCCGGCTGGACCATCAGCGCGAGCAGCACGATCAGGCCGCCCATCACCCCGTACGTGATCATGTCCGTGAAGCGGGAGCGGACGGCCAGCATGCCGACGGACGGCAGCACCCGGCGCATCGCCGCACCCGTGAGAAGCGCGGCCCCGACCAGGATCGCCCCCACCCGGAAGGCCTGCTCGAACGGGTCCGTGCCCACGACGAGCAGCCCGAGCCCGGCGAGTACGAGGACGGTGAGCAGCGGCCACTGGCGCGCGGGCGCCGGGGCGTCGCCGGGGGCCGCCCGGCCGCCGCCCTCGGGGCGCGCGGTGTCGGTGGTGAGCCGCCGGCGCGAACTGCCCGTCGCTCCGGCGTCCGCCGCGCCCGCCGCGCCGTCCGGGTTCCCGGGCGCCCCCGGGGTCCCGGAGCTCACGTCAGAGCGCCTCGGCCGCGCGCTCGGCGGCCTCGACGACGTTGACGAGGAGCTGGGCGCGGGTCATCGGGCCCACACCGCCGGGGTTCGGGGAGATCCAGCCGGCCACCTCGGCGACGCCCGGGTGGACGTCACCGACGATCTTGCCCTCGCCGTTGCGCGAGACGCCGACGTCGAGGACGGCCGCGCCCGGCTTGACGTCCTCGGGCTTGATCAGGTGCGGCACACCGGCGGCCGCGACGATGATGTCGGCGTTGCGCAGGTGGGCGGCGAGGTCCCGGGTGCCGGTGTGGCACTGGGTCACGGTGGCGTTCTCGGAGCGGCGGGTGAGCAGCAGCGGCATCGGGCGCCCGATGGTGACGCCGCGGCCGACGACGACGACCTCGGCGCCGTTGATCTCGACGCCGTGCCGGCGGAGCAGGGTGATGACGCCGTTCGGCGTGCAGGGCAGCGGGGCGGGCTCGTTGAGGACGAGCCGGCCGAGGTTGGTCGGGTGCAGGCCGTCCGCGTCCTTGGCCGGGTCCATCAGCTCCAGGATGCGGTTCTCGTCGATGCCCTTGGGGAGCGGCAGCTGGACGATGTAGCCGGTGCAGGCCGGGTCCTCGTTGAGCTCCCGTACGACCGCCTCGATCTCCTCCTGGGTGGCGGTGCCCGGCAGGGTGCGCTGGATGGACGCGAGGCCGACCTCCGCGCAGTCGCGGTGCTTTCCGGCGACGTACTTCTGGCTGGCCGGGTCGTCGCCGACCAGGACCGTGCCCAGGCCGGGCGTGATGCCCTTCTCCTTGAGGGCCGCCACACGGACGGTCAGATCGGACTTGATCGCGGCTGCGGTGGCCTTGCCATCGAGAATCTGGGCGCTCATGGAGACATCCTCCCGGATGACCCCCGCCTTGTTCCAATTCGCTGCCGCGCGAAGGCGGGCGATGCGGAACGACGGGTTGCATCTGCACAACCCGACGACCGGGCGACTGGACAAAAAGTCGACGTTGCGACGACGATGATCCGCGTAGTACCGCGGAAAGTGCCGGGGGGAAATCCGCTCAAATGCCGTGAAGGTCCTCCGCGCGGGCCGCGTCGTCCCCGCACAGAGAAATTCACGGAGGAATCCCGCGATGAGCTTCGGCGAACCGAACAACCCCTACGGCCAGCCGCAGGGACAGCAGCCCGGTTATGGCCAGCCGCAGGGACAGCCCGGGTACGGCTACCCGCAGCAGGCCCCGCAGGGCGTGCCCCAGCAGGGCTACGGCTACCCGGCGGCCCCGCCGGTCTCCCCGTACGGCGGCGGCTACCCGGGCGCCGTCATGGAGATGCCCGGCGGTGTGAAGTCCGCGCGCGTGATGCTGTGGATCATGGGCGCCCTCAACCTGATCGGCGGCATCGCCGCGATCGGCCTCTCCTTCACCCTCACCAACGAGCTGGAGAAGCAGGGCCCCCTCTCCGGTGACGAGGAGACCTTCGCGAACCTCGGCCAGGGCATCATGATCGGCGCCGGCGTCATCTCGCTGATCTTCGCGATCCTCGGCATGGTGCTCGCCGCCAAGTTCAAGTCCGGCGGCAACGGCGTCCGGATCGGCGCGATCATCTGGGCCTCGTTCGCGGTCCTGTTCAGCCTCTTCTCGCTGCCGCTCGGTGTGGTCAGCATGGCCCTCGGCGTCATGATCATCGTCTTCACGGCGAAGTCGGACGGCTCGGCCTGGTTCAACCGGAACAAGCAGCAGTACTGAGCGTGAAGCGGTGAGGGGCGGGATCCGTTCTCCGGATCCCGCCCCTCACTCATGTCACCGCCGCTTCCGCACGTCACCGCCACTTCCGCATGTCACCGCCGCTTCAGGACCGCGAAGCCGTCCGAGCGGTAGGTGATCTCGTACCGCGCCTCCGGATGCAATTGCGAAGCCAGCTGCGCCGGATCCGACACCTGCTGGCCCCAGCCCCGCAGGTCGAAGGCGAGATAGTCCGGCGTGACCCCCTTCGAGGTGCCCACCCAGTACACCCGGCGGTCCGCCGTGAGGTGGGCGAGGAGCGAGACGTCCGCCTCGACGCTCACCCCCTCCGGCACCGCGTCGACCGCCGCGCGCGCCTCCAGGGTCCGGGTGTCCGTCCGGTACGTCTCCGCCTTCGTGAGCTCCCGCAGCGGCAGGTTCGCGGCGAGGACGAGCGCGACCGCCGTCGCCACCGGGACCACGACCTTCCCGTACGAGACGAGCCAGGCGCGCGGCGAGGTGCGGACCGCGCGGACGCCGTCCACGAGGGCCAGGAAGACGACCGGCATCAGGATCGCGCTGTAGTGCCAGTGCATGCCCCAGTGGTTGGCGTCCTGGGAGAGGAAGCGCCAGCCGAGGGTCGGCAGCACGAGCAGCACCAGCGGGGAGCGCAGGGCGAGGAAGCCGGTGATCGCGAGCAGGTAGATGACCATCTCCCACCGCTCGCCGGAGCCGAGCGCGTCGGCGACGACCTGCCCGAAGGAGGTGTCGGCGCCCGTGCCGGTCTTCTCGATCTTCGACCAGTAGTCGTACTGTCCGAGCTTGCTCGCCGCCGGGATCAGGACGAGGACCGTCAGCGCGAAGGCCGCCACGCCGAAGCCGGCGAGGGCGGCGCCCAGCCGCTTTCGTCCCTTCAGGAAGAGGACCGCGCCGACCATCGCGACGGTGAGGCCCATGTCCTCCTTGACCAGGACGAGCGGGACGGACCACGCGGCGGCCGCGGTCCAGCGGCCGAGGAGCAGGGCCCGGCAGGTCAGGGCGAGCAGCGGGACGGCGAAGGCGATCTCGTGGAAGTCGGACTTGACGGCCTCCTGGAGACCCCAGGACAGCCCGTACGCGATCGTCAGACCGATGCCGGCGGCCCGGCTGCCGAGGATCTGCTGGGTGGTGCGGCCGACGACGACGGCGGAGGCGGCGAAGAGCGCGGCCTGCCCGAAGAGCAGGGAGACCGGCGAGGGCCAGATCCAGTAGAGCGGCGCGAGCAGCGCGGTGACGGGGCTGAAGTGGTCGCCGAGTATGGGAAAGCCGGGGCCCTTGATGTCGACGACGGGCGCCCGGAACTCGGCGTACGCCCGGACCGACTGCCCGAAGATCCCGAGGTCCCAGGAGGGCGTGCGGAAGTGCGCGTACTGCACCCAGGAGTACAGGAAGTACAGGCCGCAGAGGACGCCCGCGAGGATCAGGTACGGACGGTACGGGGCCGGGGAGAGGCCGTCGGACGGCTCCGCGTCGGTGGACTCCGCAGCGGGCCTGTTCAGTACGTCCAACACCACGTCCCCCACTACCGGCGGCCGACAAAAGAGCAACCCATTAGACCAGAGTCCACCCGTTCGGCGGATCTGCTGCAGGCGGGCGTTCCCACGGGCCGGTGCCGACTCCGTACCCGGACGGTGACGTTCTGCATTCGTTTATCGGAGCTTCCTAGCCTGGCCCCCGCAGACCTCGGGGAAAGGAAGCGTCATGTACAGCATCATCGTGGTGCCCGCACACGCCGCGGACCCCGGAAGCCAGCTCAGACTGGCGCCCGGTGAAAGGCTCCATTTCGGCCGCACCACCCCGAACGACTCCGGCCGCACCACCCCTCGCCCGGCCGGCGGACACCGTCGTCACCTGGACATCCCCCACCCCGGGGTGTCCCGCACCGCCGGAGAGATCGGCGCGACGGCGAGCTACTGGACGCTCAGCAACTTCAGCACCGCCTCGACCTACGTCGTCGAGAACCCGGAGGGCGCCGGGGAGCACATCAAGATCGCACCGGGGCGGGTCGACGCCCCGGTGCCGTTCGAGTTCTCGCGGGTCGTCCTGCCCGCGGGCGGCGACCTGCTCGACTTCTGTGTCTGGGCACCCCGCCACGACTACGTGGAGTGCGGACAGGCCTCGGGGGACGGCGAGCCGACCGCGCTCGCCTTCCCGCTCGACCGCACCAAGCGCTACTTCCTCGTCCTCGCCGCGCTCTGCGAGTCCCGGCTGCGCGGCGCCCCGCACGCTCCGCTGCCGACGGTCGAGCGGATCGTGGAGCGGCTGCGGCCGCTGTGGCCTGCGGTGAACCGTGCCGCCGTGCAGTGGAACATCGACTACCTGGCCGTCAAGCTACGGCTCAAGCCGGGGCCCGACCGGGCCGACGCGGGCCCGCGCCTCAACGGCAAGAAGGAGTCCCTGGTCTCCCTCGCCCTCCGCTTCGACCTGGTCCGCGAGGACGACCTGACGACGCTTGCGGAGGTCGCGCGGTGACCGCCTTCCCCCTGACCGTGCCGGCCGGGTACGAGATCGGCGACTGGATCGTGGAGCGCCCGCTCGGCGCGGGAGCGTTCGGCAGCGTGTACGCGGCGCGCCACCGCGACGCCTCCGCCTCCCCCGCCCGGGCCGCCCTCAAGTTCCTCCCGACGGGCACCCGCACCCCGCGCCAGCTGAGCCACCTCCGCGACCTCGCCGAGCGCGAGGTGGAGCTCCTCAGCCGGCTCCGCTCGCCGCGCCTGATCCGGCTGTACGAGACCCTCACCGTCGACGACCCGGCGCACCCGGAGCTGGACGGCGCCACCGTCCTCGTACTGGAGGAGGCCGAGCGCCCGCTCCAGTCGCTGCTCGCCGCGGCCGGCGCGCCGCCCCCGTCCGGGCCCGCGCTGCTGGTCCAGATCTGCGAGGGGCTGCACCAGCTGCACAGCGCGGGCTGGGTGCACGGCGACCTCAAGCCGGGCAACGTCCTGCTGATGAAGGACGGCGGCGTCCGGCTCGGCGACTTCAGCACGGCGAGCGAGCTGGAGGGCACCCACGCCTACGCCTCCGGCTTCGCCACCGCGGACTACACCCCGCCCGAACTGCTCTGGTCGGAGTTCGGCGACCGGGGCACCCGCATCCGGCCCAGCGCCGACGTGTGGGCCTTCGGTGTGCTCGCCCACCTCGTCCTGACCGGTTCCTCCCCGCTTCCCGGCGGCACGCCGACCGCACGCCGGGACGCCGCCCTGCGCTACGCCCGGGGCGAGGAGGAACTCCGCCTCTCCCCCGAACTCCCGGAGCACTGGCGGGGGATCGTCACGGACTGCCTCAGCCGCACCCACGAGGAACGGGCCGCCCACGACGCGACGTCCCTGCTCCGCCGGGTCCGGGAGGCCGCCGCGGGCCGAGTGCCGCGCCCCCGCCGCAGACGGCTCTTACCGCTCCTCGCCGCGTCCCTGGCCGTGCTGACGGCCGCGGGCTTCGGCCTGAACTCCCTGCGCGACGAACCGGCCGGCACCGAGGAAGGGAAGAACACCGCCGCCGGGTACGAGCGCTGCGCGCCGGGCAACGTCTGCTTCTTCTCGGAGACGGGCGGACGGGGTGAGATGTGCGACTGGCTCAACGACGATCCCGAGTGGTTCGACGGCGACACGGTCTGCGACTGGGCACGGAAGCGGACGCCCCGCTCGGTCTTCAACAACGGCTCCGCCGACCCGAAGGGCTTCGTCCACGTCGCCTACTTCGCGGAGAAGAACCTGAAGGACGGCCTCGGCTGCATCCGCCAGGGCGCGCGCCGCGACCTGGACCTCGACCGGCCGATCGCCTCGCACACCTGGGCCAAGACCTGCTGAGGCCCCTGACCTGGGGCGCAGCGCCTCCCTAGGAGTTGCGAGGTACCCCGCGGCCGTCGGCGGCCGCATGGTGTGACTGCGCCGCGGACGGGCGGCGCAGTCACCAGGGGGGCCGACGATGAAGCACCTGCTCGTCCGTGCCGGCGCGGTCGTCGCCGTCGTCGCGGCGCTGACGACCGGCTGCTCCCGGCCGGACCCCGCCGCCCCGCCGGAGCGCGAGCTGACGCAGGCGGAGCAGCTGAGGATCTCGGACGCCGACGAGGTGCTGGTCGAGCGGTGCATGAACCGCGCCGGCTTCTCGTACTGGACGAGCCCGAGGCTCAGCCTGGAGGAGAGCCGCGAGCCGGGCTACGTCAGCGACGACGTGGAGTGGGCGCGGAAGCACGGTTACGGGAGCCGGATCGCGGACGCGGCCGCCCGGTACCGGCGGACCAACCCGAACGGCGCGTACCGCGCGGGCCTCTCGGCCGAGCGCCGCAAGGCCTACGACGAGGCGCTGGACGGCGGCCACCGGGCCAGGATCCTCACCGCGAAGCTCCCCGGCGGCAATGCGACGATCCGCAAACGGCTCGGCGGCTGCTCCGAGGAGGCCGAGCGCACGCTGTACGGGGACCCGGACGCCTGGTTCCAGGCGGAGAAGGCCGTCACCAATCTGCAGCCCCTGTACGTCCCCGAGATCCTGCGGGACGAGCGGTTCACGACCGCCCTCGCCGGCTGGGCGGCCTGCATGAAGCGGGCCGGCTTCGCCTACCCCGACCCGGCGGCGGCACGGGACGCCACGGCCCGTGCGGGGGACTTCGCGAGCGAGACCCGCACCGCGGTCGCCGAGGCCCGCTGCGCCCGCGAGACCTCGCTGGCCGCCGTGGCCCGCGAGCGCCAGACGCACTACCTGAACGCCCTGCGGGACCAGTACGGCGAGGAGCTCGACGCCCATCGCCGGATGCAGCGCGGGGCCTATGAGCGGGCTGCCGGGATCACCGGCGCCCGGGTCTGAACGACCCACCGTCACACCCATCGAAGGAGCGAACCATGCGCAGGATCGGTATGTCCGTAGCCGCCCTCGGCCTCGCCGTCGCAGGCCTCCTGGCCCCCGCCACGGCGGCCCAGGCATCGACCTCGGGCACGGCGAGCAACCACTGCAACGACATCTGGCCGGGCCGGAACGGCAACGTGTACGCCTACGACGGCACGTACTGCTACACCTACCTCGGCAGCACCCCGGGTGACGACCTGGACTGGAACGCCGCGGGCGGCGGCTTCGAGAACGACGGGGACAAGGCGTCCTCCGTCATGAACGCCGGCTACACGGGCGGCGAGGACATCGTCAAGTTCTACTACCTGGCGAACCGCGGCGGCGGCTTCAACTGCCTCTCGCCGTACGAGTACTTCGTCGACGACCTGTCCCGGAACACCTTCAGCAACGGGGCCAACATGAACAACAACATCCGCGGGCACGAGTGGGTCTCCAGCTGCACCCGCTGGATGAGCTGATCCGAACGACGGAGGGCCCGCCGGCACGGTGCGTGCCGGCGGGCCCTCCGTCGTACTCCCCGGATCAGTGGAAGAAGTGGCGCGTACCCGTGAAGTACATCGTCACGCCCGCGTTCTTCGCCGCCTCGACGACCAGCTCGTCGCGGACCGAGCCGCCCGGCTGGACGACCGCCTTCACGCCGGCGGCCGTGAGGATCTCCAGGCCGTCGGGGAAGGGGAAGAAGGCGTCGGACGCGGCGTACGAGCCGCGCGCCCGCTCCTCGCCCGCCCGCTCGACGGCCAGCTTCGCGGAGTCGACGCGGTTGACCTGGCCCATGCCGACGCCGACCGAGGCGCCGTCCTTGGCGAGGAGGATCGCGTTGGACTTGACCGCGCGGCAGGCCTTCCAGGCGAACGCGAGCTCGGCGAGCTCCTCGGCGGAGAGCGCCTCGCCGGTCGCGAGGGTCCAGTTCGCCGGGTCGTCGCCCTCGGCCTGGAGGCGGTCGGTGACCTGGAGGAGGGCGCCGCCGTCGACGGGCTTGACCTCGACCGGGTTGCTCGGGGCGCCCTCGGCCTTCAGGACGCGGATGTTCTTCTTCTTGGCGAGGATCTCGACCGCGCCGTCCTCGTAGCCGGGGGCGACGATGACCTCGGTGAAGATCTCCGCGACCTGCTCGGCCATGGCGACGGAGACCGGGCGGTTGACGGCGATGACGCCGCCGAACGCGGACAGCGGGTCGCAGGCGTGGGCCTTGCGGTGGGCCTCGGCGACGTCGGCGCCGATCGCGATGCCGCACGGGTTGGCGTGCTTGATGATCGCGACGCAGGGCTCGGTGTGGTCGTACGCGGCCCGGCGCGCGGCGTCGGTGTCCGTGTAGTTGTTGTACGACATCTCCTTGCCGTGCAGCTGCTCGGCCTCGGCGAGGCCGCCCGTGCCGTCGACGTAGAGCGCGGCGCCCTGGTGCGGGTTCTCGCCGTACCGGAGGACGTTCTTGCGGGCGTACGTGGCACCGAGGAAGTCCGGGAAGCCGGAGTCGTCCGCGGCGGCGTAGTCGTCGGCGAACCAGGAGGCCACGGCCACGTCGTACGCGGCGGTGTGCTGGAAGGCCTCGGCGGCGAGCCGCTTGCGGGCGGTCAGGTCGAAGCCGCCGGCCTTGACGGCGGCGAGCACGTCGGCGTACCGCTCCGGGCTGGTGACGATCGCGACCGACGGGTGGTTCTTGGCGGCGGCGCGGACCATCGACGGGCCGCCGATGTCGATCTGCTCGACGCACTCGTCCGGGGTGGCGCCGGAGGCGACCGTCTCGCGGAACGGGTAGAGGTTCACGACGACCAGGTCGAAGGGCTCCACGCCCAGCTCGGCGAGCTGCTCGCGGTGCGACTCCAGGCGCAGGTCGGCGAGGATGCCGGCGTGCACGCGCGGGTGGAGGGTCTTCACGCGGCCGTCGAGGCACTCGGGGAAGCCGGTGAGCTCCTCGACCTTGGTGACCGGCACGCCGGCGGCGGCGATCTTCCCGGCGGTGGAACCGGTGGAGACGAGCTCGACACCGGCCTCGTGCAGACCGCGGGCCAGCTCCTCGAGCCCCGTCTTGTCGTAGACGCTGACCAGCGCGCGGCGGATGGGCTTAACGGTGTCCGTGTTCACCGACATGAACCTTTCGTCCCTCAATGCGGTAGCCGTGCCGGGCGAGACGCCCCACGACGTCGACGAGCAGCGAGCGCTCGACTTCCTTGATGCGCTCGTGCAGAGCGGCTTCATCGTCCTCGTCCCGCACCTCGACCACGCCCTGGGCGATGATCGGGCCGGTGTCGACACCGTCGTCGACGAAGTGGACGGTGCACCCGGTGACCTTCGCGCCGTAGGCGAGGGCGTCGCGCACCCCGTGGGCACCGGGAAAACTGGGGAGGAGCGCCGGGTGGGTGTTGACGACCCGGCCGCCGAAGCGGGCGAGGAACTCCTTGCCGACGATCTTCATGAAACCGGCCGAGACGACGAGGTCCGGTTCGTACGCCGCGGTGGCCTCGGTCAGCGCGCGGTCCCACAGCTCGCGGGTCGCGTGGTCCTTCACCTTGCACACGAAGGTGGGGATACCGGCCCGCTCCGCACGCTCGAGACCCACGATGTTCTCGCGGTCGGCGCCGACGGCGACGATCTCCGCGCCGTAGCCCTCGGGGTCGGCGTCGATCGCGTCGAGCAGGGCCTGGAGGTTCGTGCCGGAGCCGGAGACCAGGACGACGAGGCGGGCGGCAGCCACTGGGTCACTCTTTCCGTGGTGTTTGTGCGGTCGTACGAACGAATCGTGCCCCTCGATACGGGGAACCCTACGAATGGCCCGACCGTCAGCAACGATACCGGCACACGGGACGGCCCCCACGGGACGGGGGCGGAGCAGGGCGGTAGCGTCAGGGTCCGACGCCAGCAGGGGCCGTGGGTGCGGCCGCGGTCACGACGACAGAGGGAAGACGTTCAGCAGATGCCGGAACGCCAGTCCACGGACGACAACAACCCGTTCGCGCCGCCGCCCGAGGGCCGGCCGGATCAGCCGTGGCAGCCGCGGCGACCGGAGGGCTCGGACGACGACACGTCCGGCGCTCCGGAATCGTCGGGGCCGTCCGACGGCCGCTGGAGCCCGCGCCAGCCCGGGCCCTCCCAGGACGGCTTCGGGCGGGGCCCGGAGCGCCGGGCGGGCGGCCAGGGCGGGCCGGAGGGCGGCCCCGGACAGGGCGGGCCCGGGAAGGGCCCGGGGATGCGCTGGGACCCGACGGACCCGGCGCAGCGTCGGGCCCGGTACGCGATCCTCTCGGGCATGTGGGCCTTCTTCTTCGCGATCTTCGAGATCCCGGAGCTGGCGCTGCTGCTGGGCGCGCTCGGTCTCTACTGGTCGATCAGCTCGCTGCGCAGCAAGCCGAAGCCGGCCGCGGAACTGTCGTCGACATCACAGCCGCCGACGCAGCCTCCGGCCCCGCAGGCCCCCTCCGAGGGGCAGCCGGTGGGGGCGTCCGCCGCGATCGCTCCGCTCCGCTCGATGCGGACGGCGGCGATCAGCGGTCTCGTCGCGGCGAGCGTGGCCCTGATGATCGTCGCGGTGGGCTTCACCATGCAGCTCGTCTACCGGGACTTCTACGAGTGCCGCGACGACGCCCTGACCCACGCGGGCCAGCTGGCCTGCAACGACCTCCTGCCGAAGCCGCTGCGCGCGGGCTTCGGGGTGCGGGAGTAGCCGCCGGGCCTAACGGTCGGTGGCCGGCTTCTCGTCCGTGGCGGGCGGCGGGGAGGGCTCCCAGGCGGCCGGGAGGTAGTCGTACGGCTCGAAGCCCGGGTCACCGAAGGGGTCGCCGACCGGATCGGTGTACGGGGCGGTGTACGCGTCCGTGTACGGCTCGCTCCCTGCGTCCTGGCCGGTGCCGCCGGCCTCCGGGTCCTGGGCCTTGGGCTCGTCCGCCTCCGGCCGGGGCTCCGCCGGACCCGCAGAGACCACCGCGGCCGCCAGCGGGCCCGGCGCGGGCGCCGGCCGCCGGGAGCGCGGCACCCGGCGGCCCCAGGCCCGTACCCCCAAGGCCACCGGAAGCCCCACGCACATCCCCCACAGCACCGCGGCCGCGCCCGTCTGCCACCACACCGGGCCGAACGCCGAGAGCCGGCCGGTGCCCAGCGGGCCGCCCGCCGCGCCCGCCAGGACGGCGACGGCCGCCCCGCACCCCCAGGCCGCGCCGAGCGCCGTCACGGCCGCGTCCCGGGCCGCCCAGCTCCGCGCCGCCCGGCCCACGCGCCCGCCCTGCACCACGGCGGCGGCCAGCGGGACCGCCGCGGCCGCCCAGTGGACCCAGGTGCCGCGCCCCTCGGCGGGCAGCGCGGCCAGGAGCGGGAAGGGCGGCACGGTCGGATCGCCGACGAGACCCAGCGGGGTCGCGAGCGCGCCCGTACCGAGGGAGAAGCCCGGCCCGAGGCCGTACGCCGCGCCCCAGACGGCCATGTTCGGCAGCAGCGCGAGGACGAGCAGCAGCACCGTCACCCGGCCGGACCACTCCCCCGCGAGGCCTTCGAACGAAGCCTGCGCCCGGCCCGCGTGCCACGCCAGCGAGACCGCCGCGGCCACCGCCCCGCCGCCGAGCAGCGTCAGGGTCCCGAGCCCCGCGGCGCGCAGGGCGGCGACCGCCTGCGGCTGTCCCGGCAGGGGGCGGCCGAGCGCCGTCCAGACGCCCGCGCCCGCCGCGCCGGTGACGACGGCGGGCAGCCAGAGTCCGGCCGTGAGCAGGTCGGCGGGGAGCGGGCCGCTCTCGCTGTAGACCACGACGGCGGCCGCGACCAGGAGGTATCCCCCGGCGACGGCGGCGAGGGCGCCGCCAGGCGAGGGGCGCGGGCGGGTGCCGTCGTCGCCCGGGTCGAGGGTGTCGCGGGCGGTCCGGTGGACGAGCCACACGGGCAGCGCGACCAGCAGCAGCGGGACGATGCCGAGGGGCGCGGGCAGGCCGGACAGGGTGTCCGTGCGGACCAGGTCCACGCCGTGTGCGAGCAGCCAGAGCCCGGCGGCGACGTGCAGGGCGCCGGCGGGGCCGCTGTCGGGGTACGGGGAGCTGATCCAGGCGACGATCACCAGGACCGCGAGGGCGCCGAGTCCGAGCCCGGCGGCGACCCCGCCCCGGACGCAGGCGGTGGCGAGCGCGGCGGAACGGCCGCCCTGGACCAGGGGGTGCTCGGTCACATGGGTCACGGGGATCATGCTGCCAACGACACGCGCTTTCGCCGCGTAACAGGCAAACCTCCGTTGTGTCGCTCAAGATACGTTTATGTACTTTTCCGCCCAGAGCAGCTCTGCGGGAGGTCGACGCCGATGAGCCGGAGCACCGCGGATTCCGCATCCTCCGACACCCTGCCGACCCCGAAGGAGCGGCGTAGGTTGCGTGAGGCCCTCGCCCTGAGCGAGGAGCAGGTCGCCGAGGCCTTGGGCGTCACGAAGGCCACGGTGAGGTCCTGGGAGACCGGGCGCTCGGCGCCCCGGGGCCGCAAACGCGAGGCGTACGCGCGACTCCTCGGCACGCCCGGTCCGGAGACACCGGAACCGGCCGCCCCCGAGCCCGCCGAGCCGGCACCGCCCCGGCCGGAGCCCCTGGCCGCCCAGCCGACGGCGGCCGCTGCCTCGGCCCAGGCTCGCGTGGAGCCGGGCGCGTCGCCCCAGGCCCAGGCCCAGGCTCGCGTGGAGCCGGGCTCGTCGGCACCGAGGCCCACGGCCGGGCAGGGCGCCTCGTCCGCCGCCGCGCCGTCGGCCTCCGCCAACGTCCGGCCCAAGGCCGCCGTCAAGCGCGCCGCCAAGCCGCCGCGGGCCCCCTCCCCCGCCCCGGCCATCGCTCCCGGCCCCGCCCGCAAAGGCACCTCGAAGCCGGCGGAGCGGCTGAAACCGGTGGAGGCCCTTGCGGACGCGGCCCCCGCCGTCCCGGGCCTCACCCCGGAGGAGGCCTTCGACGCGCTGTACGCGTACGCCGCGCCGGGCCTGGTCCACCAGACGTACCTGCTCACCGGCCGCCGGCGGCTCTCCCGCGAGTCGGTCGAGCGCGCCTTCCACCACGCCTGGCAGCACTGGCCCGAGGTCGCCGTGGACGCGGACCCGGTGGGCTGGGTGCGGGCGGCGGCGTACGAGTACGCCCTCTCCCCCTGGCACCGGCTGCGCCGCGCGCACAAGCACCCCGACGCGCCGCCGACCGAGGCCGGCCGGCGGGCGCTGCTCGGCGCGCTCCTCGAACTGCCGCCGCCGTACCGCCGGACCGTCCTGCTCTACGACGGGCTCGGCCTCGACCTGCCGGAGACGGCGGCCGAGACGGAGGCGAGCACCCCGGCGGCCGCGAACCGGCTGCTGCACGCCCGCACGGTCATCGGGGAGCGGATCCCCGAGCTCGCCGAGCCGGAGGCCCTGCAGCGGCGGCTGAGCGGGCTCGTCGCGGAGGCGCCGACGGCGACCCTGCCGGCCGCCCGCGCGGTCCGCACGGGCAGCGAGCGCCTGATCCGGAGCTGGACACGGGCGGTGCTCGGGGTGACGGCGGTTCTCATCGGGGTCACCGGCTTCACGGCGGCGACCGCGCCGACCCGCTACATCCCGGTGAACGCCCCCGGCGAGACCGTCAACGGGGTGCCCGTGCGCGGCGGCCCGCAGAAGCTCAGCCCGGAGGACCTGGAGCTGCGCGAGAAGCTGCGCTCGGAGCCCCACCCGGGCCCGGAGCGGCTGGTCCCGGCGGTCGAATGACGCGTACGGACACGTGAGTGGGCCCCGCCCCCGCCCGGTCTCCCGGGAGGGGCGGGGCCCACTCACGTACTGGCTCGTACTGCCTTGCACTGCCTCGTACTGGCCGTACCGACTCGTACCGGCTCGTGCTGGCTCGTACTGCCGTCAGGCTGCTGTGCGATTCAGCCCGTTCAGCCCGCGAGGATGGCGCGCGCCAGCTTGGCCGTCTCGGTCGGCGTCTTGCCGACCTTGACGCCGGCGGCCTCGAGGGCCTCCTTCTTCGCCTGGGCGGTGCCGGAGGAGCCGGAGACGATGGCGCCGGCGTGGCCCATGGTCTTGCCCTCGGGCGCGGTGAAGCCCGCGACGTAGCCGACGACCGGCTTGGTGACGTTGGCCTTGATGAAGTCGGCCGCACGCTCCTCGGCGTCGCCGCCGATCTCGCCGATCATGACGATCAGGTCGGTGTCGGGGTCCGCCTCGAACGCCGCGAGGGCGTCGATGTGCGTGGTGCCGATGACCGGGTCGCCACCGATGCCGACGGCGGAGGAGAAGCCGATGTCACGGAGCTCGTACATCATCTGGTACGTCAGCGTGCCGGACTTCGAGACCAGGCCGATGCGGCCCGGCTTCGTGATGTCGCCCGGGATGATGCCGGCGTTGGACTGGCCCGGGGTGATGAGACCGGGGCAGTTCGGGCCGATGAGGCGGGTCTTGTTGCCCTTGTCCACGGCGTACGCGTAGAACGCGGCGGAGTCGTGGACGGCGATGCCCTCGGTGATGACGACGGCGAGCGGGATCTCGGCGTCGATCGCCTCGACGACGGCGGCCTTCGCGAAGGCCGGCGGCACGAAGAGGACGGAGACGTTGGCGCCCGTCTTCTCCATCGCCTCGGCGACGGTGCCGAAGACCGGGATCTCGGTGCCGTCGAAGTCGACGGACGTGCCGGCCTTGCGCGGGTTCACGCCACCGACGATGTTGGTGCCGTCACCCAGCATGAGCTTGGTGTGCTTCATGCCCGTGGCACCGGTCATGCCCTGGACGATGACCTTGCTGTCCTTGTTGAGGAAGATAGCCATGGCTGTGGTTTCCCCTGTCCCTTACTTCGCAGCCGCGAGCTCGGCGGCCTTGTCGGCCGCGCCGTCCATGGTGTCCACGCGCTGCACGAGCGGGTGGTTGGCGTCCGACAGGATCTTGCGACCCAGCTCCGCGTTGTTGCCGTCGAGGCGCACGACCAGCGGCTTGGTGACCTCTTCGCCCTTGGAGGCGAGGAGCTCCAGGGCCTGGACGATGCCGTTGGCGACCTCGTCACAGGCGGTGATGCCACCGAAGACGTTGACGAACACGGACTTGACGTCCGGGTCGCCCAGGATGATCTCCAGGCCGTTCGCCATGACCTCGGCGGAGGCGCCGCCACCGATGTCGAGGAAGTTGGCCGGCTTCACGCCGCCGTGGTTCTCACCGGCGTACGCGACGACGTCCAGGGTCGACATGACCAGGCCGGCGCCGTTGCCGATGATGCCGACCTCGCCGTCGAGCTTGACGTAGTTGAGGCCCTTGGCCTTGGCGGCAGCCTCGAGCGGGTTGGCTGCGGCCTTGTCCTCGAGCGCCTCGTGCTCGGGCTGACGGAAGTCGGCGTTCTCGTCGAGCGAGACCTTGCCGTCCAGCGCCAGGATGTCGCCGGAGGCGACCTTGGCCAGCGGGTTGACCTCGACGAGGAGCGCGTCCTCGGCGACGAAGGTCTTCCACAGGGTCACGAGGACCTCGGCGACCTTCTCGGCCACGTCGGCCGGGAACTTCGCCAGGGCCACGATCTCGCGGGCCTTCTCGATGTCGACGCCCTTGTTGGAGTCGACCGGCACCTTCGCGAGCTTCTCGGGGGTCGTCGCGGCGACCTCCTCGATGTCCATGCCACCGGCGACGGACGCCATGGCGAGGAAGGTGCGGTTGGTGCGGTCGAGGAGGTACGAGACGTAGTACTCCTCGACGATCTCCGGAGCGGTCTCCGCGATCATCACCTTGTGGACCGTGTGGCCCTTGATGTCCATCCCGAGGATGTCCGTCGCGCGGGCGACGGCCTCGTCCGGGGTGGCGGCCAGCTTGACGCCGCCGGCCTTGCCGCGGCCACCGACCTTCACCTGCGCCTTGACGACCGACTTGCCGCCAAGACGCTCGGTGGCCTCGCGCGCCGCCTCAGGCGTGTCGATGACTTCACCGGCCAGCACCGGTACACCGTGCTTGGCGAAGAGGTCCCTCGCCTGGTACTCGAACAGGTCCACGCGCGTCCGTCCCTTTTCTGATGATCGCGGTTCGTTGTCTGCGTGGGCGTGCCGCGGAGGGCAACGTGACTGCGCTGTCACAAGGGAGGCGTGCACGGAGTCCGTGGACGCGGCATGTCCGTCTCGCAGGTTATCCCCGAGGGCCGTGGGTCCCTAAATCGCAGATCACAACAGAGCGGTGATACGGGTCACAGACCGTACGGGCCGGGAGGCTGTCCGTAGGGGTGGCGGGGCCGGCCCGGGAACCCCTCGCGGCAGGCGGGGACTGGCCTTCGCGGTGCTCACGACGCGCCGGTCGCCGGAGTGAGGGCCGTTCCGTTACCGGTGTGATATGGGCCTCAGTCGGCTCGCGGGCACCCGTGTGGGTGGTCCCGGGACGACGGATTCCGCAC
This sequence comes from Streptomyces sp. NPDC002825, assembly GCF_040295385.1. Taxonomy (NCBI): domain Bacteria; kingdom Bacillati; phylum Actinomycetota; class Actinomycetes; order Kitasatosporales; family Streptomycetaceae; genus Streptomyces; species Streptomyces sp. NPDC002825. The sequence goes on along the minus strand of NZ_JBEOVH010000028.1, from coordinate 14,944 downwards.
CCGCCCGTCAGGCCTCGGGTATCGGCAGGGGGCGCTTCTCCAGGGCGGCGGCCATGATCTCCGGGAACAGGTCGGGAGTGCAGGCGAAGGCCGGGGCGCCGAGCGCGGCGAGGGCGGCGGCGTGCTCCCGGTCGTAGGCGGGCGCGCCCTCGTCGGAGAGCGCGAGCAGGGCGACGAACTGCACCCCGGAGGCCTTCATCGCGGCGACCCGCTTCAGCATCTCGTCGCGGATCCCTCCCTCGTACAGGTCGCTGACGAGGACGACGACGGTGTCGGCGGGGCGGGTGATCCTCGACTGGCAGTAGGCGAGGGCGCGGTTGATGTCGGTGCCGCCGCCGAGGTGGGTGGAGAAGAGGACGTCGACGGGGTCGTCGAGCTGCTCGGTGAGGTCGACGACGGAGGTGTCGAAGACGACGAGGCGGGTGGCGAGCGAGCGCAGGGAGGCGAGCACGGCGCCGAAGACGGCGGCGTGGACGACGGAGGCGGCCATGGAGCCCGACTGGTCGATGCAGAGCACCACCTCCTTCCTGACCGCGCGGGAGGCGCGCCCGTGGCCGACGAGCCGCTCGGGGACGACCGTGCGGTGCTCGGGCAGGTAGTGCTTGAGGTTGGCGCGGATCGTGCGGTCCCAGTCGATGTCGCGATGGCGGGGGCGGCTGATCCGGGCGGAGCGGTCGAGTGCGCCGGTGAGGGTGGCGCGGGTGCGGGCGGCGAGGCGCTTCTCCAGGTCGTCGACGACCTTGCGGACGACGGCCCGGGCGGTCTCCCTCGTCGTCTCGGGCATGGCCCTGCCGAGGGAGAGCAGCGTGCCGACGAGGTGCACGTCGGGCTCGACGGCCTCCAGCATCTCCGGCTCCAGGAGGAGGGTGGCGAGCCCGAGCCGGTCGATGGCGTCGCGCTGCATGACCTGGACGACGGAGCTCGGGAAGTACGTGCGGATGTCGCCGAGCCAGCGGGCGACGGAGGGCGCGGAGGTACCGAGCCCGCCCGAGCGGTCGCCGGTCCGGTCCTGGGGCTTCCGGTCGTAGAGCCTGCCGAGGGCGCCGTCCATGAGGGCGTCGGTGCCGGTCAGCTCGCGGCCGGTGCCGTCGGCTTCCCCGCCGCCCAGCACGAGCCGCCAGCGGCGCAGGCGCTCGTCGGTGGTCATGTGAGGGCCTCCGTTCCGAGGATGAGGTGAAGCAGGGGGAGTACGCCGTCGGCCCGCGCGCGGTCGGGCTCGGCGCCGAAGCCGGGCGTGCCGGGCGCGGCGGGGCCGGGCCCGTCGGAGCGGGGGCCGCGGGCGACGAGCTCGCCGAGGGTGCGGCGGACGCCCGTCTCGTACGCGGAGAAGGTGCGGCGCAGCAGCGGCAGGACGTCGGCGAAGGCCTCGTCCGGCACACCGGTCAACCAGTCGTCGACCAGCCCGAGGAGCCGCTCGTCGTGAACGAGCAGCAGCCCCCCGCCGGAGCCCCCGCCGACGAACCCTTCGACCCAGGCGGCGGCGTCGGCCGGCGGGGTACCGGGCGAGAGGGCCCGGCTCATGAGCACGGCGGCCTCGTCGTCGGCGATCCGCCCCTCGTCGAGCAGGATCCGAGCGGCCCGCCCGCGAAGCACGCCGGGTATCCGTTCCCACCCGGCAATCCGCCGAAGCACACCGGCCCAGCGGTGGGGGAGGTCGGGGTGGGGGGTGGTGTTCGCCTCTGACCCGACCTGCGGGGTGGGGACGTCGGGCGGGTCGGGGTGGGGGGTGGTGTTCGCCTCTGACCCGGCCTCCGAGGTGGGGACGTCGGGCAGGTCGGGGTGGGGGGTGGTGTTCGCCTCTGACCCGGCCTGCGGGGTGGGGATGTCGGGCGCGTCCGGCGTGGCGGGTTGGTCCTGGAGGAGGGCGATCGCCGTGTGGACGGCGTCGATGCGGTCCCGCATCTGGGTCGCGGCGTCCGCGTCGAGGCCCGTGCAGGCGGGCGGCAGGCCGACGCAGATCCGCTCGGCGAGCCCCGCGGCGACCTCGCCGAGCGCCGCCGTGCCGGTGCCGCGGACGTCGCCGTACCGCAGCGAGCGGGCCAGGGCCGGCAGGGCCTCCGCGAGGTGGGCGACGTCGGTGTCGAGCGCGGCCCGGTCGGCGAGGGCCCGCATGACGACGGGCAGGGCGTCGGCGAGCCCGGCCAGGAGGCACTGCTCGGCGAGGGCGGTGATGTCGGTGAGCACGGTCGCGGCGAGGGCGCGGGACTCGGCCTTCGCGGTGGCGGCGGCCGCGACGGTGGTGCCCCAGACCCCGGCCTCGGCGACCCGGACGTGCAGCTCGGGCTCCCAGCGCAGCCGCCAGGTCTCCCGGAAGGTCCCGGTGCCGGCCCGGCCGGCGGCCGGTTCGCCCCAGGGGACGCCGAGGAGCCGCAGCCGGTGCAGCAGGCGGCTGCGCTCGGCGTCGGTGTCCTTGCGGAGGTCCAGGGCGAGCTCCCGCTCCTGGGCCTCGGGCTTGAGGCGCAGGGTGCGCTGACGGCGGGCCAGATCGCGCTGGAGGGGTACGGCGGGGGCGGCGGCGGGGACCTCGCCGAGGACGTCGCCGACGACGAGGCGGTCGCGCACGAGGTCGAGCGGCAGGTCGGAGCCCTCGCAGAGGACGGCGCGGACTGCGTCGGTCGTCTCGTCGAGGCCGGGGAGCGGGCGGCCGCGCAGGGCGGCGAGGGTCTCGGCGAGCCGGACGGCCTCGATGACGTGGGCGGAGGAGACGGGGTGGTCCTCGGCCCTGAGGAGGCCGGCGACCTTGGTCATCCAGCGTTCGACGGGCCGGTCGGGGGCGGCGAACAGGTGCCCGTACCAGCCGGGCGCGTCGATCCCCGCGCCGTACCCGGAGCGGCGGGCGAGCCTGCGGTGGGTCCAGGGGACCCAGGTCAGCTCGGTCTTCGCCCGGGGAAGGCCCTTGAGGAGGGCCTTGTCGGCGGCGACGGTGGTTCTGCGGGTGAGGGCGGGCACGTGCCAGGCGCCGCAGACGACGGCGACGGAGTCCCCGAACTCCTTGCGGGCCTCGCGCAGCCTGAGCCGCATGTACGCCTCGCGGACGAGGTCGCGGGGGTGGCCGCCGTGCCCGTACGTCTCGCGGAGGGCGCCCATGGCCTCGGCGAGGGCCTCGAAGGGGGCGGTGGGGTCGCCGTCCCCGCGCAGCTCGACGACGTCCTCCCACCAGCGCTCGGCGTCCTCGTAACCGGCGGTCCTGGCGAGTTCGGCGACCGGGTCGATCCGCAGCCCGCTCCCGCTCACCTCGTCCTCCCCGTCGCTCCAGGTGGGGTCGGCGGCGGCGAGGGTGTGGGCGGCGGGCAGGTCGACGAAGCGGACGGCGGCGCCGTGGTCGAGGGCCCAGCGGATGGCGACCCACTCGGGCGAGAACTCGGCCATCGGCCAGAACGCGGCCCGTCCGGGGTCGTCGACGGCGTGGGCGAGCAGCGCCACGGGCGGCCGCATGCCGGGGTCGGCGGCGAGCGCCACGAGGGCGTCGGCCTCGGCGGGACCCTCGACGAGCACCGCGGCGGGCTGCTCCGCCTCCAGCGCGGCCAGCACCCCCCGTGCGGACCCGGGCCCGTGATGCCGCACCCCGAGCAACAGGGGCCCACCCCGCGGCCGGCCGCCGCTGCCCAGGTCCGGCCCGGCCCAGGGGCCCACGTCCGGACGCGGGTCCCTGGACAGTCCCGACACGGGAGCCGACACCCGACCCGCGTCCGCCGCACGACCCGCGTGCTGCACCGGCGGCACGCCCCCGCCCGCCCCCGAGGCGGTGACCGTGGGCGTCATGCGCTCACCTCGCGGCAGGCGCGGTAGAAGTCCTTCCAGCCGTCTCTCTCCCGCACGACCGTTTCCAGGTACTCCTGCCAGACGACCCGGTCGGCCGCCGGGTCGCGGACGACCGCGCCGAGGATGCCGGCGGCGATGTCGGCGGGCCGCAGGACGCCGTCGCCGAAGTGGGCCGCGAGGGCGAGGCCGCCGGTGACGACGGAGATCGCCTCGGCCGTGGAGAGCGTCCCCGAGGGGGACTTGACCCTGGTCCGGCCGTCGGTGGTGACCCCGTCCCGCAGCTCGCGGAAGACGGTGACGACCCGGCGGATCTCGTCGACGCCGTCGGGCAGGGCGGGCAGTTCCAGGGAGCGTCCGAGCTGTTCGACCCGGCGGGCGACGATGTCGACCTCGTCCTCGGGGGTCGCGGGCAGCGGAAGGACGACCGTGTTGAAGCGACGGCGCAGGGCGCTGGAGAGTTCGTTGACGCCACGGTCGCGGTCGTTGGCGGTGGCGATCAGGTTGAAGCCGGGGACGGCCTGCACCTCCTCCCCGAGTTCGGGGACGGGCAGGGTCTTCTCGGACAGGATCGTGATGAGCGTGTCCTGCACGTCGGCGGGGATGCGGGTGAGTTCCTCGACGCGGGCCGTCATGCCCCGGGTCATCGCGCGCATGACGGGGCTGGGCACGAGGGCGTCCCGGCTGGGCCCGTGCGCGAGGAGCTGCGCATAGTTCCAGCCGTACCGGATGGCTTCCTCGGGCGTGCCGGCGGTGCCCTGGACGAGGAGGGTGGAGTCGCCGCTGACGGCGGCGGCGAGGTGCTCGGATACCCAGGTCTTCGCGGTGCCGGGGACGCCGAGCAGGAGCAGCGCCCGGTCGGTGGCGAGGGTGGTGACGGCGACTTCGACGATGCGGCGCGGTCCGACGTACTTGGGCGTGACGACGGTGCCGTCGGGGAGCGTGCCGCCGAGGAGGTAGGTGGCGACGGCCCAGGGCGAGAGGCGCCAGCGGGCGGGCCGGGGCCGGTCGTCGACGGCGGCGAGGGCCGTGAGTTCATGGGCGAAGGCGTGCTCGGCGTGCGGCCGCAGGGCCTCGGCGGCGGCCTGCGGTCGTCCCGCTCCGGTGTCCGTCTCGACACCGGAACCGGGCTTCGCGATGGTTTCGGGCACGGGCATGGATCCCCCTCCAGCTCGTTCGACCTGCTGTGCGATCCACGGTGCACCATGCCACTGACAATCGAGTCCTGCGAGGACGTAGGACCAGGTCGGGGCCGTTGTCAGTGGCGCCCTCTACCGTCGAGGGCATGAATGGCATGGGGGTGCGCCGGACGGCGGAACAGGTGCTGGCACTGGCTCCTGACGAGGCGTCGCGCAGAGCGGGGAGCGAGTTCGGCGCGGCCGGACCCTGGTCGGAGAGCACCGGCCGGCAGGCCGGGGAGGCGGGGCCGGCGGACCCGGAGGCGGCGCGCCGCAGGGCCGAGCGCCGGGCGGCCCGGATCACCTCGGGGGCACAGGAGTTGGAGCAGCGGCTCGCCGATCTGCTGCGCGGCGGCCTGGCCGCGGCCGGGCAGGCGGGGTACGGGCTGTGGGAGGAGACGGCGGCCCGCATGGTCGACGCCCAGGCGCCGGGACTCGCGGGGCGTGTGCGGAAGTTGGGGGCGATACCGGGCTCGGGACCGGGCTGGCCCGTGCGGCTCCTGGAGGAGTGCGCGCTGACCCATCTCCTCGACCGGGCGTGGCTGGCG